>NZ_JANOCX010000164.1:0-19252 GCF_031412415.1 Phenylobacterium sp. | reverse complement strand
TGTCGACCGTCCGCAACGCCGACCGCATCCTGGTGCTGACCGAGGACGGCGTGGCCGAACAGGGTAGCCACGAGACCTTGATGGCCGCAGGCGGGGCCTATGCCCGCCTGCACCAGGTTCAGGCCAGTCTATGACCTGGTGCTAGCCGGCTTCGCGACCGAGCCGCACGATCAGCGACTCGGCTTCGCGGGGGTGGCGCAATCTGTGGAGGGCGACGTGGGCCAGACGGTCGCCGCCGAACGTCTCCTCGTAGCGCGCCCGGCGGCGATCGAAGGTGTCCCACGCCCAGCGGATGGGATGCTCCTTGTCGAGCCAGTTGCGCCAAACCTCCACGTTTCCCGTGCCCGGCCAGACCTCCTTTCGGGTGAGAGACCGGAGGAACGAGCGCCGGATAACGCGGCGCATGATCACGGGGCGTTCGTAGTCCAGCCAGACCACATGGGTGGCGCGAGCCAGGATCGCGGGCAGGACGCGGCTGTAGTTGCCGTCGGTGACCCAGGCTTCGCCCGCCACGGCGAGATCGACCCGGCGCGCGAAGTCCTCAGGGTCGTGGGTGTTGAGGTCGCGCCACCCCGCCTGCCAGTTTATGGCGTCCAGCTCGATGACCGGCAGGCCGCGAACCGCGCCCAACCGCCGGGCGAAGGTCGACTTCCCTGACCCGGAACTGCCGACCACCGCCACCCGCATCAGTCGTCTTTCAGCCCCATCTCGGCGCGCACCTCGGCCGTGTTCTCGCCCAGGCGCGGCGCGTGGCGGCGGATGTTGCTGGGGGAGCCCGTGAACTTCACCGGCGGCTTCATGACGTTGTAGGGCCCGGCGTGCGGATGCTCGTGGCGTTCGAAGAAGCCCACGGCCTGCAGATGCGGATCGTTGGGCAGGTCGTCCAGCCGCGCGGTCTTGACGATCGGGATCGACAGCGGCTTCAGCAGGTCCAGCCACTCGTCGGTGGTCTTGGTCTGGGTGACCTCGCCGACCAGGGCGTACAGCTCGTTGATGTGCTTGCCCCGGGTCGAATAGTCGGAGAACCGCGGGTCCTTTCCGAAGGTCTCGCCCCAGCCGGCGGCGGCGAAGAACTGGTCCCACTGCTTGTCGGTATAGGGCAGCAGGCCGATGTAGCCGTCCTTGGTCTGGTAGGGTTTGCGGTTGGGATTGGCCACGCGTTGATAGGCCCACTGGCCGGTCGGCGGCTCATAGGTGTGGTCGTAGAGGTGCTCCACCAGGGTGAAGCTGGTGACGCATTCCAGCATCGGCACCTCGATGAACTGCCCCTCCCCCGTCCGCTCGCGATGCAGCAGGCCCGCGGTGATGGCCTGGCACATGAACAGGCCCGAGACCTTGTCGGCGATCAGGCTGGGCAGGATGCGCGGGGTGGGGTTGCCGTCGGTGCGCGGCAGCAGGTCGGCCAGGCCCGAGGCCGACTGGATCAGGTCGTCATAGGCCGGCTCCCCGGCATAGGGGCCTTCCGAGCCATAGCCGGCGGCGTGGACATAGACCACGTCGGGCCGGATCGCCTTCACATCCTCATAGGCCAGGCCCAGGCGTTTCAAGCCGTCGTAACGAATCGAGGTGGCGAAGACTTCGCAGCTCTTGATCAGGGCCTCGATCAACGGGCGTGACTTGGTGTCCTTCATGTCGACCAGGACCGAACGCTTGTTGCGGTTGATGGCCAGGAAGATGGGCCCGAGGTCGCGGGGGGTGTCCTTGGGCACATGGCCGGCCCAGCGCATGATGTCGCCGCCGTCGCCGCGTCCCGAACCGGGATCTTCCAGCTTGATCACCTCGGCGCCCTGGTCGCCCAGCATCTGGGTGGCGTAGGCGCCGAACACCACGCTGGTCAGGTCCAGGATACGGATTCCCTTCAGCGGACCGGTCGCCTCGGCCGCCAGTTTCCTCGGTTCCGTCACGTCACGCCTCCCCTAGACCGCGTCAGTCGTTATGATCGCGCCAAAGATCGCGCAATGACGCGGGGGAGGGCTAGTGGACTTCGCACTTTCCGACGAACACCGAATGCTCAAGGAGCTGGTGGCGCGGTTCGTCAAGGACGAGCTGACGCCCCTGGAAGCCGGCGTCCTGGCCCGTGAGGCTTCCGGTGGCGGGCTAGGCATCGGCGCGGCCGAGCACCAACGCCTCGACGAGGTGTCCCGTGCGCTCGGCCTCTGGGGTCTGGACGCGCCCGAGGACGTGGGCGGGGTCGACCTGCCCTATGTGGCCATGGTCGGGGTCAACGAGGAGCTCGGCAAGACCGTCACCCCCTACACCCTGCCGCCCGACAGCCCGAACCTGCGCATGCTGATGGCCACGGTGAGCGAGCGCCAGCGCGTGGCCTATCTCGCCCCCTATGTGGCCGGCGAGACCATCAGCGCCATCGGCATCTCCGAGCCCGGCGCCGGCGCCGACCCGGCCGGCATGCTGACCACCGCCGAGCGCGACGGCGAGGACTGGATCCTGCGCGGCCGGAAGATCTGGATCACGCGCGCCGAGGAGGCCGACTTCACCATCGTCATGGCGGTGAGCAACAAGGAGAAGGGCGCCCGGGGCGGGATGAGCGCCTTCCTGGTCGACAAGGGAACGCCCGGCTTCAACATCCAGCGCAAGATCCCGATGATCGGCGGCCAGGCGACGTATGAGATCACGCTCGACGACTGCCGGGTCGAGGGCTGGAAGCTGCTGGGCGAGGAGGGCAATGGCTTTGGCCCCATGCAGATCCGCCTGGGCACGCGGCGGATCGAGATGGCCTCCTGGTCCATCGGCATGGCCCAGCGGGCCCTGGACATGATCTGCGAGTACGCCCCGCAACGGAAGACCTTCGGCCTGCCCCTGTCGGAACGTCAGGCGATCCAGTTCTGGGTGGCCGACGCCGCCACTCGCATCCACGCCGCGCGGCTGATGACCTATGACTGCGCCTGGAAACTGGACCAGGGCCGCGACGTCCGCCAGGAGATCTCGATGATCAAGGCCTACGCCACCGAGATGGCGTGGGAGGTGGTCGACCGGGCGATGCAGACCTTCGGGGCCATGGGCATGACCAAGGAACTGCCGCTGCAACTGATGGCCGCCAAGCTGCGGACCATGCGGATCTATGACGGCCCCACCGAAGTCCATAAATGGGTGGTGGCCCGCAACCTGTTGGGAACCAGACGATGAAGACCGCCTACGGCGACCATATTTCGGTGACGCACGACGGCCACGTGGCCACGGTGGTTCTCGACAAGCCGCCCTACAACCACGTCTCGGTCGACCTGATGCGCGACCTGGCCGACGCCCTGGAAGACCTGGACCGGGAGAACAACACCCGCGCCGTGGTCCTGACCTCGGCCGGCAAGGTGTTCTGCGGCGGCGCGGATCTCGTCGCCCCCGACGGAATCGCCGGCCGGGGCATGGGCGGGATCAACGCCCTCTACGACCAGGCGGTGCGGCTGTTCTCGGTGGAGACGCCGATCGTGGTGGCCGTTCAGGGTGCGGCGGTGGGGGCGGGCCTGGGCCTGGCCCTGGTGGGCGATTTCCGCATCGCCTCGCCCGAGGCCAAGTTCTCGGCCAACTTCGTCAAGCTGGGCTTCCATCCGGGCTTTGGCCTGACGCACACCCTGCCTCGGCTGATCGGCGAGCAGAGGGCGGCCCTGATGTTCCTGACCGGACGCCGGATTCCCGCCGAAGAAGGCCTGGCCTGGGGCCTGGTCGACGAGGTGGTCCCCCAGGAGCGCCTGCTTAGCGCTGCCCAACACCTGGCCGACGAGATCGCCGGCAACGCCCCGCTCGCCGTCATCGCCACCCGCAAGACCCTGCGCAGCGACCTGGCGGCCGCGGTCCGCGCGCGCACCAACCACGAGCATGCCGAGCAGACCATCCTGCGCGCCACGGACGACTTCGCCGAGGGCGTCCGCGCGGTGCAGGAACGCCGGCCGGGAAACTTCCAGGGCCGTTGATCGGAGCCTAGGCCGCCTGAGCCTTGCCGAGCTGCGACGCGGCCTTGGCCAGGGCGGTGATGCGGTCCCAGTCGCCGTCGCGGACCGCGTCCTTGGGCGCCACCCAACTGCCGCCGACGCAGACCACGTTGGGCTGGGCCAGGTAGTCCGGGGCGTTGTTCAAATCCACGCCGCCGGTGGGGCAGAAGGTCGCCTGGGGGAAGGGGCTGGCGAAGGCCTTCAGCGCGCCCACGCCGCCGACGATATTGGCCGGGAACAGCTTGAAGTAGGAGTAGCCGGCGCGCAGGCCCCACATCAGCTCGGTGGCCGTGGCGATGCCCGGCAGCAGCGGCAGGGGACCGTCGGCGCCCTCCCCCTCGATCAGGCCCGGGCTGACCCCGAACCGCGCGCCGTTGTCGGCCGCCGCCTGGCGGGCCGAGGCCGTCGTCACCGTGCCGACTCCGACCACCGCACCCTCGACCTCGCCGGCGATGCGCCGCACGCAATCGAGCGCGACGGGCGTGCGCAGGGTGACCTCCAGCGCATAGAGGCCGCCAGCCACCAACGCCTTGGCCAGCGGAACGGCGTGGGCTTCCTCCTCGATGATCAGGACGGGCACCACCGGCGCCAACTTCAGGATCTCGGCGAGGGTCAAAGGCGGTTTCCTTCCAGTTGTTCCAGCACACGGGCCGCCCCGACCAGGGCCGCGTAGGGATGCACGATCAGCGAGGTCGGGATATCGCGGGTATAGTCCGAAAGCCGGCCCTTGTCCTCGAACCGGCGACGAAAGCCCCCAGAGGCCAGGCGGTCGGCCATGCGCGGCGCGATGCCGCCCGACACATAGACCCCGCCCCGCGCCCCGCAGGTCAGCGCCAGGTCGCCGGCCACCGAGCCCAGGATCTCGCAGAAACGGTCCAGGGTCTCCTCGGCCAGCAGGTCGCCGCCGGCCTGACCCGCCGCAAGGACGGCCTTTTCGTCCTTCAGGTCGCAGGCCACGCCGCGCACATCGGCCAGGCCGCGATAGAGAGCGTACATCCCTGGACCGGACAGGATGCGTTCGATGGAGACCCGGCCGTGCGTCCGCCGCAGGCTGGCCCAGATGGCGGCCTCGACCCCGTCGGAAGGGGCGAACGCCGCATGACCGCCCTCGCTGGCAATCGGGATGTCGCCCCGTTCGGTGCGCACCACCATGGAGACGCCGAAGCCCGTGCCGGCGCCCAGCACCAGCACCGGCGCGCCCTCCGCGGCCTTCAGCGCCGGCCCGATGACCCGCAGGTCGTCGGCGTCCAGCACCGGGGCCGCCAAGGCCTGGGCGGCGAAGTCGTTGATCAGCTTGGCGGCGTGGAATTCGAAGGTCCCGATCAGTTCGCCTTCGGAAATCCGCCAGTCGAGATTGGTGAATTCGATCTCCCCGTCGACCACCGGACCGGCCACGGCAAGGACGGCCTTGTCGGGGCGTTGGCGGCCGGCGGTGGTTTCCAGATACTCTGCGATCACCTCGCTGAGCGAGCCATAGTCCGTGGCCGGATAGGTCTTGGGATTGCGAATGCGGCCGGTGTTGTCGACCAGGGCGAGGCGGGCGTTGGTGCCCCCCACATCGCCAACCAGTCCGGTATAGACCGTCTTCACGCGGCGTCTCCGAACAGGGCGCAGGCGCCGGCCTCGGCAGGCCCGGCGGCGCGGCGCATCCAGCCGAAGAGCTCGCGGCCGTAGCCGAAGCCGGAGGGTGGGGTGGGGGCGGCGGCGCGAGCCGCGAGATCGGCCGGATCGACCAGGATTTCCAGTTCGCCGGTGTGACCGTTCAGGCGAATGACGTCGCCGTCGCGCACATTGGCCAGGACGCCGCCCAGCGCCGCCTCCGGCGTCACGTGGATGGCCGCCGGCACCTTGCCCGATGCGCCCGACATCCGCCCGTCAGTGACGAGGGCCACCTTGAAGCCCTTGTCCTGCAGCACCCCCAGCACCGGGGTCAGGCTGTGCAGTTCCGGCATGCCATTGGCGCGGGGGCCCTGGAACCGGACCACGGCGATGAAGTCGCGCTCAAGTTCGCCGCGCTTGTGGGCGGCCAGGAGGTCGTCCTGGTCGTCGAACACCAGGGCCGGCGCCTCGACCACCAGGTTTTCCGGCTTGACCGCCGAGGTCTTGATCACGGCGCGGCCCAGCTGACCCTTCAAGAGCCGCAGGCCGCCTTCGGGCAGGAATGGGTCGGCGACCGGGCGCAGGATGTCGGGGTTCAGGCTCTGGGCTGTCCCATCCCGCCAGACCAGCTCGCCATGCTCCAGGAACGGTTCCTGCTGGTAGCGGCGCAGGCCAGGGCCGGCGACGGTCGCCACGTCGTCGTGGGCCAGGCCCGCGTCCAGCAGTTCGCGCACCACGAAGGCCATGCCGCCCGCGGCGTGGAAGGCGTTCACGTCCTCGCTGCCGTTTGGATAGACCCGCGCCAATAGGGGCGTCACGGCCGACAACTCATCGAAGTCGGACCAGTCGATCAGCACCCCGGCGGCCCGCGCCATGGCGACGATGTGCAGGGTGTGGTTTGTCGAACCCCCCGTGGCCAACAGGCCCGCCACCGCGTTGACGATGGCCTTGGCGTCGACCACCTGGGCCATCGGCGTATAGGCGTTGCTCCCTTGGGCGATCTCGACGGCCCGCTTTGGCGCGTGAGCCACCAGGGCGTCGCGCAGGGGTGTGTTGGGATGGATGAAGGCCGAGCCCGGCAGGTGGAGGCCCATCATCTCCATCATCATCTGGTTGGAATTGGCCGTGCCGTAGAAGGTGCAAGTGCCCGGCCCGTGATAGGACTTCATCTCGCTGTCCAGCAGCTCGTCGCGGGTCGCCTTGCCCTCGGCGAACAGACCGCGCACCCGCGCCTTCTCGGAATTTGACAACCCGCTGCTCATCGGACCGGCCGGCACGAAGATCACCGGCAGGTGCCCAAAGGCGAGCGCCCCGATGGTCAGGCCCGGAACGATCTTGTCGCAGATGCCCAGCATGAGCGCGGCGTCGAAGGCGTCATGGGTCAGGGCCACCGCTGTCGACATGGCGATGACGTCGCGGGAGAACAGCGACAGCTCCATGCCCGGCCGGCCCTGGGTCACGCCATCGCACATGGCCGGCACGCCGCCGGCGAACTGCGCCGTGGCGCCGACCGCCTCCGCGCCCGCCCTGATGAGATCGGGATAACGCTCCATCGGCTGGTGGGCCGAGAGCATGTCGTTGTAGGCCGAGACGATGGCGACGTTGGGCGCATTGGGATTGCGCATCCGCCGCTTGTCCTCGTCGGGCGAGGCGGCGAAGGCGTGGGCCCAGTTGGCGCAGGACAGCTTCGCGCGGCCGGGACCCTGGTGACGCGCGGCCTCCATGCGTTCCAGGTAATCGGCGCGCGCCTCGAGGCTGCGCTCGATGATGCGCGCGGTGACCGCGGCGGTGACGGGATGAAGCGGGGCAGGCATGAAGCGGGCTCTCTAACTCACATGGTCCAGAGGATGCGCACCGGCGCTTTAGCCTGTTCCAGAAGGGCGTGCACGGGAAGACCCTCGCCGTCGGCGATGATCGCCCGCTTCGCCGCGCCGGAGATCAGGATCAGGGTCGTCCGCGCCTGGAGCAGGGCCGGGAGGGTCATGGTGATCCGCGCCACCGGCGGAGAGCCAACGCCCGCCGGAACGCCCATCAGAAGGCGGGTCCCGGCCGGATCCATGGCCTCGTCCAGGACAGGACTGCCGGGGATCAGCGAGGCCACGTGGCCGTCGTCGCCCATGCCCAGCAACATGATGTCAAACGCCCCGAGGGCCGCCACCTCGGCCTCGGCAAGATCTGCGGAACCTCGCGGGTCGTCGGCGCCGCGCGACAGGGAAACGAACCGCGCGGCGGCGGCGCTGTCGATCAGCAGCCGCTCGCGCACCAGGCGCTCATTGGAGTCGGACGAGGTCGCGGGCACGAAGCGGTCGTCCGACAGGGTGACGGCGACCCGGCTCCAGTCCAGGCGCGATCGCGCCAGCCGATCATAGACCGGCGCGGGCGAGCGGCCCCCGGTGGCCACCAGGCTGGCGCCGCCCCGATGGTCGATCGCCGAGATCAGCGCGCCATGGACGGCGGTGGTCGCGGCCTCGGCGAGGGCGGCGGGCGTTGGGAAGATCTCGATCATGTCCCGCCATAACGCCTGGAGGCGGCAAACGCCGCCGCAATTCGCCCGCCGCGTGTGAAATCGGCGGTTTGCGGCGGAACAATCATCGGGCGTGAGGAGCTATTGCCTACGGCCCGCCTCCCCGCGTGGCCGGTCGAGGGGGCTTGCCCGCATCTCAGGAGCACCATGATGAGAATCGCTCAGGTTCCGCCGCTCTATGAGGCCGTGCCGCCGCGGCTGTATGGGGGCACCGAGCGCGTGGTGGCGCACCTCACCGACGCGCTGGTCGACCTGGGCCACGAGGTCACCCTGTTCGCCAGCGGCGAGGCCAAGACCAAGGCGCGGCTGGCGAGTGTTCGCGACCAGGCGATCCGGCTGGACCCGGCGCCGCTGAAATCGGACCTGGCGTCCCACATGACCCAGCTCTTCGAGGTGCGGCGCCGCGCGGCCGAGTTCGACGTGATCCATTTCCACACCGACATCATGCACTTCCCCTTCTTCGAGGAGATGGCGGACAAGACGCTCACCACGCTGCACGGTCGGTTGGACCTGAAGGATTTGCCCGACGTCTACCGGCGCTGGCCGCAGTTTCCGCTGGTGTCGATCTCCGATGATCAGAGGCGGCCTGTCCCTTTCGCGAACTGGGCCGGAACCGTGCATCACGGCATGTGCGCCGAGCTCTATCGGCCGAGCTATGAGCCTGGCGGCTATCTGGCCTTCCTCGGCCGCATCTCGCCCGAGAAACGGCCTGACCGCGCCATCGCCATCGCCCAACGCCTGGGCATGCGCCTGAAGATCGCCGCCAAGGTCGACGCCGCCGATCAGCGCTACTTCCAGGAGGCCATCGAACCCCTGATAGCGGCCGAACCCCTGGTCGAGTTCGTGGGTGAGATCGGCGACGCCGAGAAGTCCGCCTTCCTGGGCGGGGCGAGCGCGCTGTTGTTCCCCATCGACTGGCCCGAGCCTTTCGGCCTGGTGATGATCGAGGCCATGGCCTGCGGGACGCCGGTGGTCGCCTATGCCTGTGGCTCGGTCCCCGAAGTGATCGAGAACGGGATCACCGGCTACATCGTCCACGATGAGGACGAGGCGGTGGACGCCGTCCGCCGCGCGTTGGACCTCAGCCGCCGCGACGTGCGCAATAGGTTCGAGCATCGGTTCTCCGCGACCGCGATGGCCAAGCGGTATCTGGAACTCTACGCCGGTCTCGGCGCCGCGGCGTCGCTCAACGTCGCCTGCATCGCGAACGGCTGAGGGCGCGACATGGACGATCTCGCGCCGGCCCCGGACGCGCCTGTCGAGCACGGCGAGACGCGCGAACCCCGCGTTCCCCACCGCATGTTCGCCTTGAAGGACAAGGACACCTTCATTGTCTGCGACGCCTTTGGTGATGTCCTGGGGGCCGGCGACGGCCTGTTCCACAACGACACCCGCATCCTGTCGAAGTTCCGCCTGCTGCTGGGTGGCCAGCCGCCGTCACTGCTGTCGGCGGCCATCGCCCAGGACAACGTGTTCTTCACCTCCAACGGCGCGAACCAGGCCCTGCCCTATCCCGGCGGACCCATGGGCCCGCCCGGGGTGTTGCACGTGGAGCGCAAGCGGTTCCTCTGGGAGGAGCGGCTGTACGAACGGATAAGCTGCTTCAACTACAGCCGCGACGTGGTGTTGCTGCCTCTGTCGCTGGAGTTCGCCGCCGACTTCCGCGACATGTTCGAGGTGCGTGGCATGACGCGCGCCAAGCGTGGCTATCAGAGCGCGCCCGAACTGGACGGGCGATCGGTCCGCTACCGCTATGAAGGCCTCGACGCCGTCGAACGTTGTAGCGTCATCACCTTCTCCGACCCCCCGGGGCGCCTGGCGCCGCATCGCGCCGACTACATGTATTCGCTGCAGCCCGAAGGCCGGCTGGAACTCTATCTGGAGATCGGCGCGGAGGGCGGCCAGACCCCCAGCAAGGAGCGGTTCCGTGACGCCGCGGCCCGCGCCCGCTGGGACATGCGCGCCCGACGGCGGCACGGCGCGCGCCTGCGGACCTCGGGGCGGCTGTTCAACGAGTGGCTGGAGAAGTCGCGGGCGGACCTGGCCCTGCTGACCACCCGGATGGAGACCGGCCCCTATCCCTATGCCGGCATCCCCTGGTTCTCGACCGCCTTTGGGCGCGACGCGATCATCACCGCCTGGCAGATCCTGTGGTTCGAGCCGAGCCTCGCCAAGGGGGTGCTGACCTACCTGGCCGCCCACCAGGCCGAGGAGGTCTCGGCGTTCCGCGACTCCGCCCCCGGCAAGATCATGCACGAGACCCGCAAGGGCGAGATGCCGGCCTTGGGCGAAGTGCCGTTCGGCCGCTACTACGGCGGGGTCGACACCACACCGCTGTTCGTGGCCCTGGCCGGGGCCTATGCCGAGCGGACCGGCGACTTCACCCTGATCGACGACCTGTGGCCGGCGTTGAAGGCCGCCACGGCCTGGATGGAGCACTACGGCGACACCAACGCCGATGGGCTGATCGACTACAAGCGCGGCCAGGACTCCGGTCTCTCCAACCAGGGCTGGAAGGACTCCGAGGATAGCGTCTTCCATAAGGACGGGCGGTTCCCCAACGGACCGATCGCTCTGGTGGAGGTACAGGGCTACGCCTTCCGCGCATACCTCGCCATGGCCGGATTCGCCCGCCGCAGGGGCGATGAGTCCGGCGCCGAGACCTGGGCCGCGCGGGCCGAGCAGATCCGGGAATCCGTCGAGCGGATGTTCTGGATGGAGGAGCAGGGCTATTACGGCATAGCCATCGACGGTCAGGGGGCGCTCTGCGAGGTGATGTCCTCCAACCCGGGGCACCTGCTGTTCTCGGGCCTGCCCTCGCCGGAGCGCGCGCGGCGGGTGACAAAGCGCATCCTGTCGGCGGGTTTCGATTCAGGCTGGGGGGTGCGCACGCTCTCCACCGGCCAGCCGCGCTTCAATCCGATGAGCTATCACAACGGCTCGGTCTGGCCCCATGACACGGCGCTGTGCGCCATGGGCCTGTCGCGCTACGGCGAACGCGACGGGGTGGTGTCGCTGACCTCGGGCCTGTTCGAGACCGCCGCCAATTTCGAGATGCGCCTGCCCGAACTGTTCTGCGGTTTCCCGCGAATGGCCGGGGAGCCGCCGGTGGCCTATCCGGTGGCCTGCCTGCCCCAGGCCTGGGCGGCGGGATCGGTGTTCATGATGGTGCAGGCCTGTCTCGGCATCACCATCGACGGCGTGAAGGGCGAGGTGGATGTCCGCGATCCCCACCTGCCGATCGGCATCGACAGGTTCTGGATCGAGGGCTTGAGGGTCGGGGACGCCAAGATCGACATCGGCTTCGAGCGCGAGGGCGGCCGGGTCCAGGTCCATGCCCGCGGCGCCTCTGGCGTGCCCGTCAAGGTGCGCTAGCGGCGAGGCGTGTGGGCCAGGCGCAGGATATTGGCCGCGCCGGGCGAGCCCATGGGCAGGCCGGCCAGGATCAGGACGCGTTGGCCGGGCGCGGCCAATCCCATCTCCACGGCCTGCTCCACGGCAACCCGCGCCAGATCCTCGGGATCGAGCAGCACCTCCACGACCTTGGATTCGACACCCCAGGCCAAGGCCAGCATCCGCGCCGCCGGAAGGTACGGCGTCAGCGCCAGGATCGGCTGCAGCGGCCGCTCCCGCGCCATCCGCAGGGCGGTCTGGCCGGTGGTCGTGAAGGTCACCAGGCAGGCGGTGGAGGCGGCCTCCGCCGCGCGGCGGGCGGCGGCCACCAGGGCGTCGGCGTCGGCGTCGTCCACCGGATACTCCGCGCGCATCAACTCGCTCCATCTCGGGTCGTGCTCCACGCGGGTCAGGATGCGGTCCATGATGGTGACGGCTTCCACCGGATAGTCGCCGACCGCGCTCTCGGCCGAGAGCATGACCGCGTCGGCGCCCTCATAGACCGCCCCGGCCACGTCGGAGGCCTCGGCGCGGGTGGGCGTGGGTGAGTGGATCATCGACTCCAGCATCTGGGTCGCCACGATCACCGGGATGCCCCGGGTGCGAGCCGCGCGGATCAGGGCCTTCTGCACCACCGGCACGTCCTCGGGATTGAGCTCCACGCCCAGATCGCCGCGGGCCACCATCACCGCCTGGCAGAGGTCGAGGATCTCATCCAGCGCCTCGAGCGCAGCGGGCTTTTCGATCTTGGCCAGAACGCTGGCGCGGCCCTGGACGATCTGGCGCAGCTCGGCCATGTCGGAGGCCCGCTGCACGAAGGACAGCGCCACCCAGTCGACGCCCTCCTGCAGGGCGAAGGCGAGGTCCTCGCGGTCCTTCGGCGTCAGCGCCGGGATCGGGATGGCGAGGCCCGGCAGGTTCAGGCCTTTGTGGTCGGAAAGGCTGTCGCCGGAGACCACCACCGTGTCGGCGAAATCGGGGCCGCAGCGACGAACCTTCAACCGCACCTTGCCGTCGTCCAGCAGGATGTCGGCCTCGGGCCGCAACGCGGCGAACACCTCGGCCAGGGGCACGCCGACCCGGCTCGCGTCACCGGGGGCATCGGACAGGTCCAGCCGGAAGTCCTGGCCGGCCTTCAGGCGCACGGCGCCGTCAGCGAACTCGCCCAGCCGGATCTTCGGGCCTTGCAGGTCGGCCAGCACCGCCAGGGGACGGCTCACCCTGGCCTCGGCCGCGCGAACGTCGGCGATGGTGCGGGCGTGGTCGGCGTGGGCGCCGTGGCTGAAGTTCACCCGGAAAACGTCGGCGCCGGCGCGCGCAAGTTCGGCGATCTTCTCCACGCCCCGGCTAGCGGGGCCGAGGGTGGCGACGATTCGGGCGCGGCGAGCGCGGATCATCCTGGTCTCCTGTCTCAAGGTAACCGGTGTCAGGGCGCACAGGTGACACTTGGCGATTCGGATCGCAACCTATCAAAGCCCGCGCCGCATGATGCGCCTTGAACCGATCACATTGCTCGCGGATTCCTGCATCATGACTCAGACCCTCGACCTGTTCCCTATCGGCAATTGCGCGGCCAGCGCCCTGATCGACCGCGCCGGACGGTTCGTCTGGGCCTGCGCGCCACGCGTCGACGGCGATCCTGTCTTCTCCGCCCTGCTGGGCGGACGTGATCCCGACGAGGACGAGACGGCTCAGGGCCTGTGGACGGTGGAGCTGGAAAACCAGGCCGGCGTCCGCCAGACCTATCTTCGCAACACGCCCGTCCTCTGCACCGAGATCACAGACAGTTCGGGCGCCGTGGTCCAGGTGATCGACTTCTGCCCGCGTTATCGCCAGTTCGGACGGGTCTACCGGCCGCTGGCCTTCATCCGCATCGTTCGGCCGGTTTCAGGGGTGGCCAACATCAGGATCCGTCTGCGCCCGACGGTGAACTGGGGCGAGAAGCCCGCGACCCGCACCTCGGGCTCGAACCATATCCGATATGTGGGCTCGGAGATGACCCTGCGGATGACCACCGACGCGCCGGTGGGCCACATCGAGAACGAGCGGCTGTTTCGGCTGGAAGAGCCGCTGGCCATGTTCCTGGGCCCCGATGAGGGTTTTGACTCCGACATCGCCACCACGGCCGAGCGGATGCTGAAGGAAACCACCGACTATTGGCGCGGCTGGGTGCGCACCCTCTCGGTGCCGCTGGAATGGCAGGAGGCGGTGATCCGGGCGGCGATCACGCTCAAGCTGTGCGCTCACGAGGAGACGGGCGCCATCGTCGCGGCCCTCACCACCTCGATCCCGGAGCACGCGGCCAGCGGCCGCAACTGGGACTACCGCTACTGCTGGCTTCGAGACGCCTACTACGTGGTTCAGGCGCTAAACCGGCTTGGCGCGGCCGACATGCTGGAGAACTACCTGGGCTACCTGCGCAACATCGTCGACCGGTCCAAGGGCGGCCACGTCCAGCCGCTATACGGGGTGGGCCTGGAGCCGTCGCTGACCGAACGTTTCGCCGAGCACCTGCCGGGCTATCGGGGCATGGGACCGGTGCGGGTCGGCAACCAGGCGCACGAACACCTACAACACGACGTGTACGGACAGATCGTGCTGTCGACCGTCCAGGCCTTCTTCGACGAGCGTCTGTTCCGGCCGGCCAACGCCGACGATTTCCGCAGCCTGGAGCCGGTCGGCGATCGCGCCTTCGAACTGCACGACAAGCCCGACGCCAGCCTCTGGGAGTTCCGGGGCCGCGAGGCGGTCCATACCTATTCGGCGGTGATGTGCTGGGCGGCCTGCGACCGGTTGGGCAATGCGGCGGCCAAGCTAGGCCTGACCGACCGGGCCGAGGTCTGGAACGGCCGGGCCGCCAAGGTTCGCGAGACCATCGAGCGTGAAGCCTGGAACGAGACCCTGGGCCGGTTCGCGGCCACCTTCGGCGGCGACGAACTGGACGCCAGCCTGCTGCAACTGGTCGACGTGCGCTTCGTCAGCCCCGACGACCCGCGAATGGCCGCCACTATCGCGGCGGTGGAGCAGGGCCTGCGCCGGGGCTCCTACATGCTGCGCTACGCCCAGCCCGACGACTTCGGCGAGCCGAAGACCGCCTTCAACATCTGCACGTTCTGGCTGATCGAGGTGCTGCACCTGTCGGGCCGCGCCGACGAGGCGCGCGCCATGTTCACCGAGATGCTGGAGCGGCGCACGGCGGCGGGGCTGTTGTCGGAAGACATCGCCTTCGACGGCGGCGAGCTGTGGGGCAACTATCCGCAGACCTATTCCCTGGTGGGCCTGATCAACTGCGCCACCATGCTGTCCAAGCCCTGGGCCTCGGTGCGGTGAATCCTTTTCTCACGCCGTGCGTTCCTCCAGCATGACCCAAACACTGGTCCGCCGTTTCAGCGCCCACGAAGCGCACGAAAGCCGCAAGCACACCCATGAGGTGTTCGGCGTGAGCTTCGAGGACGCCGCCTTCGACTTCATCGAGCGCTGGCGGCCGGCGCCCGATGAGGACGGCGAGATCCAGGTTCTGCTGACCGACTGCGAGACCGGCGAGCGACAGTGCTTCTTCGTCGACCTCGTGGGCGGCGACAGCGGCTTCTGCGAGGCGACCTAGTCGTACCAGGCCCGCTCGGAGCGTTCGATCAGAGCGAAGGCGCCCGAGGGTCCCCAGGAGCCGGCCGAAT
This sequence comes from Phenylobacterium sp., assembly GCF_031412415.1. Classification (GTDB taxonomy): domain Bacteria; phylum Pseudomonadota; class Alphaproteobacteria; order Caulobacterales; family Caulobacteraceae; genus Phenylobacterium. Next base: position 4,121 of record NZ_JANOCX010000164.1, on the reverse strand, counting down.
AGGGCTTCGGCGCCATGCCGGATTCGCGCCAGGCGTCGGCCACGCCATCGATCCATTCCCAGGCCCGCTCCACCTCGTCGCGACGGACGAACAGGGTGCGGTTACCGGCGATCACATCCAGGATCAGACGCTCATAGGCGATGCGCCGCCGCGCATTGGGCCCGGAATAGGCCTTCGCCAGCGACAGGGACAATGGCAGCGACTGCAGCCGCATGCCGCCCTCCGACAGGCCCGGCGCCTTGTTCATCAGCAGCAGTTCGATGTCCTCGTCGGGCTGCAGATCGATGACCAGGCGGTTGGCCTGCAGGTCGGCCTTGGCCGCGGCGTCGAAGATCGAGTGCGGCACCGCCTTGAACTGAATGGCGATCTGGGTCCGCCGCTCGGGCAGCCGCTTGCCGGTGCGCAGGAAGAACGGGACACCCGCCCAGCGCCAGTTGTCGATGTCGGCGCGCAGGGCGACGAAGGTGTCGGTCGCCGAGGGCTCGCCGCGTTCGCTCTCATAGCCTGCCGCGCTCTCGCCGCCGACCACGCCGGCCGTGTACTGGCCGCGCACGCTGACCGCCTGGACATCGGCGCGGGTCACGGGACGCAGGGAGCGCAGCACCTTGACCTTCTCGTCGCGGACGCTGTCGGGCTCCATGTCCGACGGCGGCTCCATGGCCACCAGGCAAAGGAGCTGCAGCATATGGTTCTGCACCATGTCGCGCAGGGCGCCGTATTCGTCGTAGTACGGCCAGCGATCGCCGACCCCTTCCGTCTCGGCCACGGTGATCTGCACGTGGTCGATGGTGAGGTTGTTCCACAGCGGTTCGAACAGGGTGTTGGCGAACCGCAGGGCGATCAGGTTCTGCACCGTCTCCTTCCCCAGATAGTGGTCGATCCGGAAGATGCTCTCTTCGGCGAACACCTGGGCCACGGCGCCGTTGATGACCTTGGAGCTCTCCAGGTCGCGGCCAATGGGCTTTTCCAGCACGATCCGGGTCTGGGCGGAGGCCAGGCCCGCGGCCGCCAAGGCCGCGCAGACCTTGCCGTAGATGCTGGGCGATAGCGCCAGGTAGAAGATCGGGGTCTCGGCCGGGCCGACGGCGGCCTTCAGCTCCGCGGCCCCGTCTGGGGTGGTGGCGTCTGCGCCGACATAGGACAGCCGCGCCTCGAACCGCGCCCAGACCGCCTCGTCCAGGCCGGCGGGTCCGGCGCGGCCGCCGACCGCCGCCTTGACCTGCGCGGCGAAGGCCTCGCGGGTCATCTCGCCGCGCGCCGTGGCGATGATCCGGAAGCCCGGAGCCAAGAAGCCGTCGGCGTCCAGGAAGTAGAGCGAGGGAAACAGCATCTTCTGGGCGAGATCGCCGGTGCCGCCGAACAGAACGATCACGTCGGCGAGAGGCTGCTCGACCATCGAAGTCACCTTTTCGAGAGATTGCGCTCAAAACGCGCATAGCCGTGTTCGGTACCGCAACGTCAAGTCCTGGTTCGCGGTTCACCACCTGGAATGGACCGAATGGGATCGAACGGGGGCGGCGAGCGTTCCCTTGCCGGATGGGCGCGCCAAGGGACTCCATGAGCATAGCGGAATTGCAGATCGGGCTCGAAGCCCCCCCGGCGCGTCTGGCGCTCAGGGGCGTGGCCCTGTTCCTGGACCTCGACGGCACCCTGGCGACCATCGTCGAGCGGCCGCAGGACGTGCGTCCCGATCCGCGCCGCACCAGCATGATCGAACGTCTGCTCGCAGCCCTGGACGGCCGTCTGGCGGTGGTCAGCGGCCGGTCTCTGGAGGATATCGACCACATCCTGGAGGGCCGTGTGACCACGGTCGCGGCCATCCACGGCCTGGTCCGCCGCGACGCCAATGGCGTGATCGGCCGCGCCCCGCCGCATCCTGGCCTGGTCGAGGCCATCGCCCGGCTGCAGGCCTTCGCCCAGCGCGACCCCAACCTGCTTATCGAGGACAAGGCGCTCAGCCTGGCTTTGCACTATCGCCAAGCGCCGCATCTGGCGCGGGATGTCCAGGATCTCGCCGTGCAGATCGCAGCCGACACCGGACTGTCCCTGCAGCCCGGCGACATGGTCGTGGAGCTGCGCACCCCGGGCGCCAGCAAGGGCGATTCCATCCGCGCTTTCATGACCGAACCGCCCTTCGCCGGCGCCATGCCGGTCTTCCTGGGCGACGACCTCACCGATGAGCACGGCTTCTTCGCCGTCCGCGCCCTGGGCGGCTACGGCGTGCTGGTGGGGGGCGCGCGGCGCACCTTGGCCCGTTACCGCCTGCCCGACGTCGAGGCCGCCCTGGCGTGGCTGGAGGCCGCGCGATGACCCGCCTCATCGTCGTCTCCAATCGGGTCAATCCGCCCAGCGGCAAGGGCGATGAGAGCGTCGGCGGTCTGGCCATGGCCCTGTCGGCGGCCCTGCGCGAGTATTCCGGCCTCTGGTTCGGCTGGAGTGGCAAGACCGCGCCCGAATTCACCGGCCAGCTCAGCCTGCAGGTCGCCGACGGCGTGACGGTGGCCACGGTCGATCTCGAGGAAGCCGATGTCAGCGAGTACTACAACGGCTACGCCAACAAGACGCTCTGGCCACTGTTCCACTACCGCCAGGATCTGACCGCCTACGACCGCTCGTTCGACGAAGGCTATCAGCGGGTGAACCGGCGCTTCGCCCAGACGCTGCGCCCCCTCATCGAGGACGGCGACCTCATCTGGATCCACGACTACCACCTGATCCCGCTGGCGCGTGAACTGCGCGCGCTTGGGGTGGAGAACCGGATCGGCTTCTTCCTGCATATCCCGTGGCCGGCCCATCAGCTGGTGGCGACCCTGCCCGGTCACCGCAAGCTCGTGGAGGCGCTGTTCGACTACGACCTGGTCGGCTTCCAGACGCCGGAGTACCGCCAGGCGTTCGAGGAGTATGTGCTGAGCGAGGCCGACGGCCTCGTTCTCGGCGCTGCCCGGCTACACGCCTTCGACAAGACGCTCCAGGTCGGCGACTTCCCCATCGGCATCGACGCCGTGGAGTTTGGCGAGATGGTCCACAGCGAGCGGGCCAATCGGACCTTCGACGTGATGGCGGCCCACACGGCCTTCCGCAAGATGATCATCGGCGTCGACCGGTTGGACTATTCCAAGGGCCTGGAGGAGCGGTTCCTGGGGTTCGAACGCCTCCTGGCCGACAATCCGGACCTGCGCCGCGAGGTGCTGATGCTGCAGATCGCGCCGGTCAGCCGCGAAGGCGTAGAGGCCTATCAGGAGATCCGCGCGCGGCTGGACGCCCTGTCGGGGCGGATCAACGGCGAATATGCCGACATTGACTGGAACCCGGTCCGCTACGTGAACCGCAACTATCGCCGCGACGAACTGGCCGGCGTCTACCGCGCCGCCAAGGTGGGCCTGGTCACGCCGATGCGGGATGGGATGAACCTGGTCGCCAAGGAGTTCATCGCCGCCCAGGATCCCGAGGATCCCGGCGTGCTGGTGCTGTCGAAGTTCGCCGGCGCGGCCAACCAGATGGGCGAGGCCCTCATCGTCAATCCGAACAGCCCTGAGGAAATCGCCGAGGCGCTGAAGCGCGCGTTGAACATGCCGTTGAAGGAGCGAATTCGCCGTTGGCGCGCTTTGAACGACGGCGTGCAGCGCGACGAGGTCACCGCGTGGCGCGACGCCTTCGTCAGCGCCCTCGCCGCCAAGACCCACACGCCAGCCGAAGGCCACCACTATGGCGAACAAGCTCGCCCGCTATCAGTCGATGAGAGACTTCTCCCAGACCTCGGAACCGAGCGGGGCGAAGACGAGCGCGCCTTCGAAGCGCCTGCGCTACGTGGTCCAGAAGCACGCGGCGACCCGGCTGCACTACGACTTCCGGCTGGAGCTGGACGGGGTCTTCAAGTCCTGGGCGGTGACCAGGGGACCCTCCCTCGACCCACACGACCGTAGGCTGGCGGTCGAGGTCGAGGACCATCCGCTCGACTACGGCGACTTCGAAGGCACGATCCCCAAGGGCCAGTATGGCGGCGGCACGGTGATGCTGTGGGACCGGGGCTATTGGGCGCCGGAGCCAGGCACGGATCCGCACGCCGGCCTCGAAAAGGGCGATTTGAAGATCGTGCTGGAAGGCGAGCGCCTGCATGGCGG
>NZ_JANOCX010000163.1:0-4467 GCF_031412415.1 Phenylobacterium sp. | reverse complement strand
CCCGCCGCCGCCGGCGCAGCAATAGCGGACGGGACCCGCGCGATAGGCCAGCCGGCCGTCGACCCGGCCCGGGCCGGGCACGGCCGACCACGAAAAGTCTCCGGCGCGGAAGCCGCCGGCGGACGGCGGCGGCGGCGCGTCGCGAGGCGGCCGAGGCGGTGGCGGGGGGCCCAGGGTGGGCGCGCAGGCGGCGACCAGAAGCAGGGCGGCGAACGGCAGGGCGAGGCGCAGGGACATGGCGGCGCACCATAGGCAAGGCGAGGCCCGCGCGCCAAGAGCTTCCGCGATCAATCCTCGCCGGTCACCCGGCCGCGGTTCGACTTGAGGCCGCCGCGCCGCACCTTGGCGTCCACGCGGCGGACCTTGGAGGCCTTGGTGGGCTTCGTCTTCTTGCGCGGCGGAGGCGGCGGCTCGGCGGCCTTGCGGATCAGATCCAGCAGGCGGTCCAGGGCGTCGGCGCGGTTTCGCTCCTGGGTGCGATGGGTCATGGCGACCAGGACCAGCACCCCGTCCTGGGTGATCTTGCGGCCGCCCAGCTTCATCAGCCGGATCGCCACGTCATTGGGTAGGGACGGAGAGCCGCGCACGTCGAAGCGCAGCTCCACGGCGGTGGAGACCTTGTTGACGTTCTGGCCGCCGGGACCCGCCGAGCGGATGAACCGCAGGGTGATCTCGTCGTCCGAGAGGCTGATGGCGGGGGTGACGTCGATCACCGACTTTTCCGATTCCCTGTTCCGGGCTAAGCTTAGCCCATGCGCGCCGCGATCTTCATGCACGTAACGCTTTGCACCGCCCAGGCCGGGCCGGTGGGAGACGTCGTGCGTTAGAGCTCAGCGCCCGCTTCGAACACCAGCCCCGCCGGCGACGGACGGGGCTTTTCTTTGGCCACGTCTCGCCCGCTTCAAGGAGAGACGAGATGAGCCGGGACATCCAGGTTCGCGCCCGTGAACCCGAGGACGCCGCTGATATCGCCGAACTGCTGAACCAGCCCCAGGCGGTCTGGGGGACGTTGCAGACGCCGTTCACCAGCGTCGACGAGCGGCGAAAGCGGATGGCGGCCCTGCCGGCGGGCCACACCAATTTCGTCGGCGTGATCGAGGGCAAGGTCGTGGGCACCCTGGGCATGAACCGCCTGGAGGCGCGGCGGGCGCATGTCGGCACGTTCGGCATGGCCGTTCATGACGCCTATGCGGGGCGCGGGGTCGGGACGGCCCTGATGTCGGCGGCGGTCCAGCAGGCCGACAAATGGCTGAATCTGAAGCGCGTCGAACTGACCGTCTGGACCGACAACCTGCGCGCCATCGCCCTGTACGAGCGGTTCGGGTTCGAGCGGGAAGGGGTGCTGCGGAACTACGCCTGGCGGGACGGCGCCTATGTCGACGCGCTCACCATGGCGCGCCTGCGGCCCTAGCTCACACGACAGGCGGCGCAGCGGCCGCGGGCTTCCAGGGTGATGCCGGCGACTTCGTAGCCGGCCTGCTGGGCGGCGGCGAGCTGGGCGGTGAAGTCCGGCTCGAACTCCTGGGCCGCGCCGCAGCAGTCGCAGATCAGGAACGCGGCGTTGTGGCTCTGGCCGTCGATCCGGCAGGGGACATAGGCGTTCAGGCTCTCGATCCGGTGGGCGAAGCCCAGGCGCTCCAGGAATTCCAGCGCCCGATAGACGGTGGGCGGCTTGGCCGCCTCGCCGTGAGCTCCGAACGCGGCGATCAGGTCATAGGCCTTCTGCGGCGCGTCGGACTCCAGCAGCAGCTCCAGCACCCGGCGGCGCGGCGCGGTGAGGCGTTCCTGCGTCGCCGCGCAGCGAGTCTCGGCCGCACCCAGGGCATGGCTCAACGCCGGACCCTTCAGGCCGGGATGCGCCCCGTCGGCGTGGTGACACTCTGATCCCATGTCCATCAGCTAACCACCTCGCGCCGCCTTCGCAACCATGGCGGCTTGACGGCGAGTTATGTTATCTCATAACACAAGATGTTACTTCATAACAGGGCGGCTCCGGCCCGCCCTGGTCGCCAGGACCATCGCATGACCAAGACCGCTCTGTTCGCCGCCGCCGGCGTCCTCGCCCTGTTGGCCAATCCGGCCTGCGCGGACGACGCCGCGCCGCAGAGAGAGGTCTCGGAGGTGGTCGTGACCGCCGCGCCCTATGTCGTGTCGATGGATTCGGTGACCACCAGCGTCGAGGTGCTGAAGCGCGAGGACCTCGACACCGGCGCTTCGGGCGGGCTGGGCGATGTGCTGTCGGGGCTGCCGGGCGTGCGATCGACCTTCTTCGGACCCGGCGCCAGCCGCCCCGTCATCCGGGGCCTCGCGGGACCCCGTGTCCTGGTCCTGACCAATGGCGTCGGCATGATCGACGCCTCATCCCTGTCGCCGGATCACCAGGTCGCCAGCGATCCGCAGGAGGCCGAGCGGATCGAGGTGCTGCGCGGCCCTTCGGCCCTGGCCTATGGCGGATCGGCCATCGGCGGCATCGTCAACATCATCGACGACCGGATCACGGAGAAGCCGGTCGAGGGCTTCCATGGACGGATCAACGGGTCGGCCAGCAGCGTCGACGACGGCTCGACCCTGTCGACGGCGCTCAAGGCCGGGGTCGGGAAGTGGGTGTTCAGCCTGGATGGATTGCGGCGGGAGAGCTCGAACTACAACGTGCCTGTTCCCGCCGAGTCGCGACGGTTCGTGGCGGCCGAGGGCGAATCCTATCCGGGTCCTGTCGACTCCACCGTCGACAACACCGCCGTTGAGCTCGAGGCCTATGGCGGCGGGGTCTCCTACGCCGGCGACCGCGGTTTCCTGGGCCTGGCGGTGAAGCGTACGACGACAACCTATGGCGTTCCCGGCCACGCGCATGAGCATGAGGACGAGGAGGGTGCGGGCGAGCACGAAGAGGAGGGCGTCCACATCGAGCTTGAGCAGACCCGCTATGACCTGCGCGGCGGCGTCGACCTGAATCTCGGCGTCTTCGACCAGCTCAAGGTTTCCGCGGGCTACGCGGAGTATGAGCATGCGGAAATCGAGGACGGCGCGGTCGGCACCCTGTTCCTGTCCGACGGCTGGGAAGCCCGCGCCGAACTGGTTCAGGCCGCGCGGGATGGGTGGCAGGGCGCCGTGGGGATGCAGGCCCTGTCACGGAACTTGGACGCCATCGGCGACGAGGCCTATGTGCCGTCGACGAAGATCAGCGAAGTCGGCGTCTTCACCCTGCAGCGCCTGGATCGCGACGACTGGGGTGTGGAGGGCGGGCTGCGCCTCGACCGCCGCGAGTTGGAAAGCGCGCTTGGCGCCCACGACTTCACCAATCTCTCCGCCAGCCTCGGGGCCTTCGTGCGCCCCGCTGACGGCTGGTTCCTGGGGGTGAGCTTGTCGCGCACCTCACGGGCGCCCAGCGAAGCCGAACTGTTCGCCAATGGCGCGCACGCCGCGACCCGGGGCTTTGAACGCGGCGACGGGAGCCTCGACGCCGAGGTCTCCTACTCGTTCGACGCCACCGCCCACTATGGCGCCGGCAAGTGGGAAGCCGACCTGCACGCCTTCGGCGTGAAGTACGACAGCTTCATCGACCTTCGCGCCAACGGCCTGACCGATCCCGACAGCGGGTTTGCGATCTACGAGTACGTCCAGACCAACGCGGAATTCTACGGCGCCGAGGTCGAGGCCTCATATCGCTTTTGGGAGGATGGCGAGCGCAGCTTCTCGCTGGAAGGCTCGGCCGACTATGTCCACGGTGCGACGGACCTGGGCCCGCCCGCGCGAATCCCGTCCTGGTCGGCCACGGGCCGCGCGGTGTTCGAGGGCGGCTGGTGGACCGGCAAGCTGGAATTGCGCCAGGTCGGAGAACAGGACCGCGTCGCCGACAGCGAACTGCCGACGGACGGCTATCGGATGCTCAATGCGTCGCTCGTCTTCAGGCCGTTCACTGACAAGGGCCTGAAGATCTTCGCCGACGCCCGGAACATCAACGACGCCGAGGCTCGGGAGCACGCCTCGTTCCTGAAGGACCTGGCGCCCCTGCCGGGCCGCAGCTTCCGGATCGGCGCCGGCTACACGTTCTAGAAAAAAAAGGACGCCCGCCGATCAGGGCGGGCGTCCTCCTAGCTCTCAATTTCCAGGCGCTCGGCCTAGGCGTCCTCGGTCTCGCTGGAGGCGGGGCCTTCGCCGCCCTCGAAGCTGCGCGGAGCCCGGCGGCGCTTGGCCTTGGGTTTTTCTTCGCCGGCCGCCTCTTCGGCCACCGCCTTGGGCGCGGCGGCTCGCGGAAGCTTCGGCGCCTTCAGGAAGGCGGGCGCATGGCTTTCGCCGCCGTCGTCGTCGCGCAGCACAGGAGACGCCTGTTCCTCGCGGACGACCAGCGGGGAGGCCTTGGGCTCGACAACCGCCAGGGGGTCGCGTTCCGGACGATCGCGATCACGGTCGAAACGCTAGCGGCGGGGGCGGTCGTCCTGCGCGGCGCGGTCTTCGCGAGGACGTTCG
>NZ_JANOCX010000162.1:0-2201 GCF_031412415.1 Phenylobacterium sp. | reverse complement strand
GAAGTCGCTGCCCAAATCCATCGTCGTGATCGGTTCGGGGGCCATCGGCATCGAGTTCGGCAGCTTCTATCGCGCGCTGGGCGTCGATGTGACGGTCGTGGAGGCCCTGCCGCGCATCCTGCCGGTCGAAGACGAAGAGGTGTCCAAGGCGGCGCACAAGGCGTTCGAGAAACGCGGGCTGAAATTCAGGGTCGGGGCCAGCGTCAAGAAGTTGACTCCGTCAAGGACCGGCGTGTCGATCGAGCTTGAAGCCGGGGGCAAGGCCGAGACGCTCACCGCGGAGGTCGCCATCGTCGCCGTCGGGATCGCGGGCAATGTCGAGGACATGGGGCTCGAGGCCCTCGGCGTGAAGATCGAGAAAAGCCATGTGGTCACCGATAGCCACGGCGCCACCGGCGTCGCGGGGCTCTACGCCATCGGCGACGTGGCCGGCCCGCCCTGGCTCGCCCACAAGGCCAGCCATGAGGGCGTGCATTGCATCGAGCATATCGCGGGCCTGAAACCGTCGAACCTCAACTCACCGATTCCGGGTTGCACCTATTCGAACCCGCAGATCGCCTCCGTGGGTCTGACGGAGGCCCAGGCCAAGGAACAGGGCCTGGCGATCAAGGTCGGCCGCTTCCCCTTCCGGGTGAACGGCAAGGCCATCGCTTCGGGCGAGATCGAGGGCTTCGTGAAGACGGTTTTCGACGAGAAGACCGGCGCCCTGATCGGTGCGCACATGATCGGCGCGGAGGTCACGGAGATGATCCAGGGCTATGTCCTGGCCATCACCATGGAGGCCACCGAAGCCGAACTACAGGCCACGGTGTATCCCCACCCGACCATGAGCGAGGCCATGCACGAGTCGGCGCTGGACGCCTACGGGCGGGTCCTGCACATCTAGCCCCGCACTTGGCTCAGCTCTTCTTCCGAACCACGGCGTCCAGGCTCCAGGGCCCGCCGCCGGAGCAGGCGAGGTAGAGGAAGACGAAGCAGAACATGATCGCCAGCTCGCCGCCGTTGAGGGCGGGCCAGAAGCCCTGCGTCGCGTGCGCCATGAAGTAGGCGGCCGCCATCAGGCCCGAGCAGACAAAGGCTGCCAGGCGCGTGAACAGCCCGAGGGCGATGAGCCCGCCGCCCACGATCTCAAGGGTCGCGGCGATCATCAGGATTGGGGGCAGGGGATCGGGAACGCCAGGCTGAGGCGCGGGAAAATCAAACAGCTTCATCAGGCCGTGCTGCATGAACAGCAGCGCGGCGATGATCCGCAGGACGCTGAGCACCCGCGGCGCCCAAAGGTTGAGGTTCGGCATCTGAATCTTCCCCCTAGTCGGCCTCGCGACCGCAGCGTCGTCAGGCGGCGCGCAGACCGTCGGCCTCCGCCATCCGTTGAATCGCCACATAGTCGGTCTTGCCGGTGCCCAGCACCGGAACCTCGGTCACCTTGATGATCTTGCGGGGCACGGCCAACTCCGGCGCGCCGATAGCCTGGGCGTGGGCCACCAGCGGCGTGGAGTCGGCGTCGCGGCGGTCAGTCACCAGCACGAGGCGCTCGCCCTTCTTGGCGTCCGGCATGGCGATCACGGCGTGGCGGCTATCGGGCCAGACGGCGGTGGCGATGTCCTCAGCGGCGGTCAGGGAGACCATCTCGCCGCCGACCTTGGCGAAGCGTTTGACCCGCCCCAGTATCTTGATCCAACCGTCCTCGGTGATGTCGACCACGTCGCCAGTGTCGTGCCAGCCGTCGGGCGGCGCCTCGATCACCCCGTCCGCGCCAAGGTAGCCCGCCATGATGTTCGCACCCCGCACATAGAGGCGACCGCCGCCGGGAATGCCTTCCACCGGCTCCAGTCGCGTCTCGATGCCGGGCAGCAATCCGCCGACCGTGCCGCGCCGGTTGTCGGTCGGCTTGTTGACGGCGATCACCGGGGCGGCCTCGGTGGCGCCGTAGCCCTCCAGCACCGGAACATCGCCGAAGCGTTGATTGATAAGATTATGGGTTTCTTCTCTAACCTTTTCAGCACCACAGACGATAAACTTCAGACCCGAAAGTTCGCCCGGATCGGCCGAGCGGGCGTACTGGTTGAGGAAGGTGTCGGTCGCGAAAAGGATCGCGGCGCCGGTGTCCTTGATCAGCGGTGGGATCTGCTTGACGTGCAGCGGAGAGGGATACTCGAAGGCCTTCATCCCCTTGAGGATCGGCAACAGCGCGCCGCCGG
>NZ_JANOCX010000161.1:0-18256 GCF_031412415.1 Phenylobacterium sp. | reverse complement strand
GGCCGCCGCCATGGCCGCGCATGCCCTTGCCGACGCCACGGGGACCCATGGCGTCGAAGGCCTTCTGCTGGGTCGGCGAGAGCTGGGCGTAGAAGCGCTTGGTGGCCGCGGCGTGCTGTTCGAATCGCGCCTGGTGCTGCGCCATCCGCGCCTTCTGGGCGTCGAGCCGCTGAGGCGTGGTCATCTTGGCCATCTCCTCGCGGCCTTCGCGGCGCTCTTCGCGCGCGCCGGCCGTCGGCTTGCGCGCCGCGAGGAAGGCCGTCAGGGCCGGCTCCTGGTCGGGACGAAGCTGCAGGGCGGCGCGCAGGTGCTCGGCGCGCTTGGCCGCGCGTTCGGCCGGATCGGCGTGGCGCATGCCGCCATGACGGCCGTCGGGGCCCTCGCGCATGGCCGTGGCCGGCGCAGGGGGCTGTTGGGCGAGGCTTGCCGTCGCGAAGCCGCCCGCGAGGACAAGACCGCCGAGCGCCAGCGGCGCGAGCTTTCCGAATTTCATAGGTTGCAACTCCAGTTCACGCCCCTTGCAGACTTGAACGGGCTTGGCCGTGGAGTCCGTCGCTAGGACAATGCGTTGCGGCAGGCCGCCGCCATGGCGATGGGTCCCAGCGCCACCGCGCCCGCGGCGTAGGCCGCGAGCAGGAGGAATCCGGAGGTCCAGGGCAGGCCGCCGGCCAGGGCGTCCAGCGCTCCGCCGCCGAAGATCACCGGCGGAACGAACAGCGGCAGGACGATCACGGCGGTGAGCAGGCCTCCTCGCCGGGCGCCAAGGCTGAGCGCCGCGCCGATCCCGCCGACAAAGGAAAAGGCCAGGCCGCCGATCAAGGCGCAGGCGCAGATCAACGGCGCCAGGCGAGGCTCGGCGCCCAGCGCGATGGCGGCGACCGGGGCGGCCAGGGCCAGCGGCGCGGCGGTGGCGATCCACTGGCCCAGGCACTTGATGGCGCAGACGATCTCCAGGGGAATCGGCGACAGGACCAGCAGATCCAACGCCCCGTCCTCGAAGTCGCGCTCGAACAGCCGATCCAGCGAGAGCAGCGCGGCCAGCGCGAGGGCCACCCAGGCCGCGCCGGGCGCAACCGCCGCCAGCCGCGCGGACTCCGGGCCGATGGCGAGGGGCAGCAGCGTCGCGACCCCGGCGTAGAACCCCACGGAGACCAGCGGCCCGCCGCCCCGTCCCCAGGCCAGGGCGCTCTCGCGCGCCAGCAACGCCCAGGCCCGGCTCATGCCGCGACCTCGACGATCGTGGCCGGGATCGGCAGCGGGTCGTGAACGGCGGCGACGATCATCCCACCCTTGGCCAAGTGCTCGGCCATCATGGCGGCGAACCGGGCCCTCCAGTCGGCGTCCAGCGGGCTCAGCGGTTCGTCCAGCAGCCATAGGCCGCGCGGGGCGGCCAGCAAACGGGCGAAGGCCAGCCGGCGCCGTTGGCCGGCCGACAGCCGGCGGACCTCCAGGCCGAGCAGCGATCCGAGCTCAAGCGCCTCGAGGGCCAGGCGCGCCGATTCTGCGGTTCCGCCGGTCCACAGGGTCCAGAAGTCGAGCTCCTCGCGCACCGTGCGGGCGGGCTTCTGGCCATCGTGGTGTCCGGCGAAGTGGATGTGTTCGCTGCGGGCCTCGGACGGGTCCAGGTCGCCGAAGGCGATGCTGCCGGTCTCCGGACCGACAAACCCCGCCACGGCCCGCAACAGGCTGGTCTTACCCGCGCCGTTGCGCCCGGTGAGCGCCGCGGCCTCGCCCGCCTTCAGGCTAAGGTCCAGCCCCTGGAACAGCAGGCGCCCGCCGCGTCTCAAGGCCAGGTTCTGGATGGTGAGCGCGCAGATCATCGCAACCCGGGTTCCCGTGCATGGACGGGGCGGACGCCAGAGGTTATGACGCGCGCGGCCGTCGCCATCCTGGGGGGCGTACGCGGCGCTGGAGCGAACGCTGTGTGTCCGCCTCCAAAAGCGCGCGATCCCCGGGTTGGACGTTGAGCGGCCGCGAACAGAGGAAGGATCCTTGAAATGGCGTCAGCCAACAGTTTGAATAGCCGCCGCGAGCTCGCGGTGGGCGGTAAGTCCTACGTCTACTACAGCCTTCGCGCCGCCGAGGAAGCCGGTCTTTCGGGCATCTCGCGCCTCCCCGTCTCCATGAAGGTGCTGCTGGAAAACCTGCTGCGCAACGAAGACGGCAAGACCGTCGCTCCCGACGACCTGAAGGCCCTGGCCGCCTGGCTGGTGAACAAGGGCTCGGTCGAACACGAGATCAGCTTCCGTCCGGCCCGCGTGCTGATGCAGGACTTCACCGGCGTTCCCGCCGTGGTCGACCTGGCCGCCATGCGCGACGCCATGACCAGCCTGGGCGCCGACCCGGAGAAGATCAATCCGCTGAACCCCGTCGACCTGGTCATCGACCACTCGGTGATGGTCGACTATTTCGGCACCGCCAAGGCGTTCGGTTCGAACGTCGAGCGCGAGTACGAGCGCAATATTGAACGCTACCGCTTCCTGCGCTGGGGCTCCTCGGCCTTCAACAATTTCCGCGTTGTGCCCCCCGGCACCGGGATCTGCCACCAGGTGAACCTGGAGTACCTCGCCCAGACCGTCTGGCTGGGCGACGAGGACGGCGCCGAAGTCGCCTATCCCGACACCGTGGTCGGCACCGACAGCCACACCACCATGGTCAATGGCCTGGCCGTGCTGGGCTGGGGCGTGGGCGGTATCGAGGCCGAGGCCGCGATGCTGGGCCAACCCATCCCGATGCTGATCCCCGAGGTCATTGGCTTCAAGCTGTCGGGCGCCATGCCGGAAGGCGCGACAGCCACCGACCTGGTGCTCACCGTCACCCAGATGCTGCGCAAGAAGGGCGTGGTCGGCAAGTTCGTCGAATTCTTCGGCCCGGGCCTCGCCGGCCTGACCCTGGAAGACCAGGCGACGATCGCCAACATGGCTCCGGAATACGGCGCCACCTGCGGCTTCTTCCCGGTGACCAAGGCCACCATCGACTACCTGCGCGCCACCGGCCGTGAGGCCCACCGCGCCGACCTGGTCGAGGCCTACGCCAAGGAGCAGGGCATGTGGATCGAGCCGGGCGACGCCGACCCGGTCTTCACCGACACCCTGGAACTGGACCTCTCCGAAGTCCTGCCGTCGCTTGCCGGTCCGAAGCGCCCTCAGGACCGCGTGCTGCTCTCCGACGCCGCCGCCGAGTTCGCCCAGGCTCTGACCAAGGACTTCGGCAAGGGCGAGGCGCCTGAGCTTCGTTTTCCGGTCGCCGGCGAAAAGTTCGACGTCGGTCACGGCGACGTCGTGATCGCCGCCATCACCTCCTGCACCAACACCTCCAACCCCTCGGTGCTGATCGCCGCGGGCCTGGTGGCCAAGAAGGCCGTCGAAAAGGGCCTGAAGGTGAAGCCCTGGGTGAAGACCTCGCTGGCTCCCGGATCTCAGGTGGTCACCGACTATCTGAAGGCCGCCGGCCTGACCAAGTCGCTGGACGCCCTGGGCTTCAACCTGGTGGGCTACGGCTGCACCACCTGCATCGGCAACTCCGGCCCGCTGCCGGAAGCCATCTCGGAGGCCATCACCGCCGGCGACCTCGTCGCCTGCTCCGTGCTGTCGGGCAACCGCAACTTCGAAGGCCGCGTGAACCAGGACGTGCGCGCCAACTACCTGGCCAGCCCGCCCCTGGTGGTCGCCTACGCCCTGGCCGGCTCGATGAAGATCGATCTGGCCACCGAGTCCCTCGGCGAGGGCAAGGACGGCAAGCCGGTGTTCCTGAAGGACATCTGGCCGACCTCGGAAGAGATCGCCGTCCTGCAGCGCAAGCACGTCACCCAGAAGATGTTCGCCACCCGCTACGCCGACGTCTTCAAGGGCGACAAGAACTGGCAGGGCATCAAGGTGGCCGGCGGCCAGACCTACGCCTGGGACATGGGCTCGACCTACGTCCAGAACCCGCCCTACTTCCAGGACCTGAAGATGGAGCCCACCCCGGTGGTCGACATCGTCGAGGCCCGGGTGCTGGGGGTGTTCGGCGACTCGATCACCACCGACCACATCAGCCCGGCCGGCAACATCAAGGCGACCTCGCCCGCCGGTGTCTATCTGCGTGAGCGCCAGGTGCCCGCCACCGAGTACAACTCTTACGGCGCGCGTCGCGGCAACCACGAGATCATGATGCGCGGCACCTTCGCCAACATCCGGATCCGCAACAAGATCACGTCCGACATCGAAGGCGGCGTGACCAAGCACTTCCCGTCGGGCGACATCATGTCGATCTACGACGCGGCCATGCGCTATCAGTCGGAAGGTCGTCCGGCGGTGGTGTTCGCGGGCAAGGAATACGGCACCGGCTCGTCGCGCGACTGGGCGGCCAAGGGCACCAAGCTCCTGGGCGTCCGCGCGGTGATCGCCGAGAGCTTCGAGCGCATCCACCGCTCGAACCTGGTCGGCATGGGCGTCCTGCCCCTGCAGTTCACCCAGGAAGGTTGGCAGAAGCTGAACCTGACCGGCGAGGAGATCGTCACCATCCGCGGCCTGACGGAGCTTTCGCCCCGCAAGCAGCTGACGGTGGAGATGTATCGTCCGTCGGACGGCCGCATCGCCCGCTTCCCGGTCCGCTGCCGCATCGATACGCCCACCGAGCTGGAATACTTCAAGAACGGCGGGGTGCTGAACTACGTGCTCCGCAACCTGGCCCGCTCGGCCGCCTGATAACCGGCCCCGCCCCCTCGCGCATCCAAGCGGGGGGGCGGGCTCGTATCGCGATCATGCCCAAGCTCCGCGCGATCGCCGTCGCCCTCTTCGCCGCCGCCGCCCTCCCGGCCGCCGCGGCGCCCTCACAGCCGATCGTCGTCGAACTCTTCACCAGCCAGGGCTGCTCGTCCTGTCCGCCGGCCAATGAGGCGGTGGGCAAGCTCGCGGACCGGCCAGGCGTGATCGCCCTGTCGTTCGGCGTCACCTACTGGGACTATCTGGGCTGGAAGGACACCTTCGCGCGAGCCGACTACACCGAGCGGCAACGCGCCTACGCCAAGGCGCTCGGTCGCTCTGGGCCGTATACGCCGCAGGTGGTGGTCAACGGCGCCGCCGACACGGTCGGAAACACCGCGGCCAAGATCGACAAGCTGATCGTCGCGCGCCGGGCTCCGGCCGCGACCGACATCGCCCTGTCGCCCGGCCTGGTTCGGGTCGGCGCGGGCAAGGCGCCAACTGGCGGCGCCGACGTCTGGCTGGTGTCCTACGACCCCCGCATCGTCCAAATCCCGGTTAAGCGCGGCGAGAACACCGGCAAGACCCTGCCGCACAGGAACGTGGTTCGAGACCTGCGCCGCCTCGGCCGTTGGACCGGATCGGAGGCCGCCTTCAAGGCCCCGTCATCCGCATCGGGGTTACGCACGGTGGTGCTGGTCCAGGCCCCCAACGGCGGCGCTATTCTCGCGGCGAAGGCCGCAGGCTGATCCTCCTCACGGGTTGTTGAAAACAGAAGCGCAACGAAGTTCGGTTAAGTGCGCCTCGATGCGTACCGCCGCGCTTTTGTGCCTGACCCTGTTCGCGACCCCCGGCATGGCCGTGGCCGCCAAGCCGCCCGTGGTGGTCGAGCTGTTCACCGCCCAGGGCTGCGCCTCCTGTGGCGAAGCCAACAGCTATGTGGGCAAGCTGTCCGAACGCCCCGGCGTCCTGGCCCTGACCTTCCCCGTCGACTACTGGGACTATCTCGGCTGGGCCGACACCTTCGCCAAGCCTGAGTTCTCCGACCGGCAGAAGGCCTATGTCACGCGGCTGGCCCTGCGCGAATCCTATACGCCCCAGGTGGTGGTGGACGGCCGCGCCCAGGCCGGCGGCCTGCAGACCGACAAGGTCGACAAGCTGCTGACCACCGCGGCGGGTGGCCCGCGCAATCCGCCCGACATGGCCTTCATCGGCCCGAGACGGGTGGACGTGGGGTCGGGCGCCGCGCCCCGCGGCGGCGCCGACGTCTGGCTGGTGCGCTACGATCCGCGCGACCAGGATGTGGTGGTCCGTAAGGGCGACAACCGGGGCCAGACGGTGGCCCACAAGAACGTGGTGCGCGAGATCAAGCGGCTGGGAAGTTGGCGCGGCCGGCCGACCGCCTATCGCTTGCCGCCGCCGACTGAAGAGGGTCTCGCCACGGCTGTGCTCGTTCAGAGCCCCGACGGCGGGCGCATCCTGGGCGTGGCGATGCGTGACGCCCCGAACTAGACACCCACGCCGTGGCCCGGACATGAAGAGGCCCGCGCAGGTGGGGGGCATCCCGCGCGGGCCTTTGGTCTTGTGGTCCAGACTGGAGGGTCTGGATGTATCGGCTGACCGAAGCCCTCGATCCAGGGGGGCTGGGGGGGCTGTTCAGGATCCGGGACCAACAGGTTCCGGCCAACCGACGATTAGGACTATCGAGGGGCGATCAGGCGGGCGCTGGACCGAAATAAGGTCATTCCAAGGCGCAAGGTTACGGTTGTTTTAGATTGATGGAGGCGCGTTGTGCGCCGGCGCCGTCTGGCCGATTGTCGGGCGCCGCGAATTGGGGTTACCCTTCGCCTCGATGGTCTTCGATCCGTCCCAGCAGGCCTCCCGCGCGCAGGTCTTTTTCGACCGCCACGAATTGGGGCGCATCCTCTCGCTCTATGGCCGCATGGTGGCCGCCGGTGAGTGGCGTGACTACGGCATCGGCGCCACGGGCGAGACCTGCGTGTTCTCCATTTTCCGCCGCACCTCCGAGGCGCCGCTCTACCGAATCGAGAAACGTCCGGCCCTGGCGCGCAAACAGGGCGCCTGGGCGATCATCGGCCAGGGCGGGCTGATCCTGCGCCGGGGTCACGAGTTGGACCAGGTGCTGCGCTTCTTCGACAAGGGCCGCTTCAAGGTGGTGGACTGAGCCCAAAGAAAAACCCCGGCGGTTTCCCGCCGGGGCTTCGATAGGTCGGTTCAGGCTCGGACCTAGCGGCGATCGCCGAAGATGCTGAGCAGGAACTGGAACAGGTTGATGAAGTTGAGATAGAGGCTGAGCGCGCCGTAGTTGGTGGCCACGCCCATGGCGGCTTCGTTCCCGCCCATCTCGTAATAGCTCATCTTCAGGCGCTGGGTGTCGTAGGCGATCAGGCCCGCGAAGATCAGCACGCCCACGACGCTGATGATGAAGCTCATCGCCGAGTTCTGCAGGAACATGTTGACCAGGCTGGCGATCACCAGGCCGATCAGGCCGATGATCAGGAAGCTGCCGAAACCGGTCAGATCCTTCTTGGTGGTGTAGCCGAACAACGACAGACCGCCGAAGGCCGCCGAGGTGATCAGGAAGGTCGAGAAGATCGAGGTGCCGGTGTAGCGCAGGCTCAACACGCCCAGGCCAGCGCCGATCAGGCCGACGATGGTCCAGTAGAAGATGCCCGACGACTTGGGCGTCGCGTTCTTCATCGCGAACATGCCGAACAGCATCACGGCCAGGGGCGAGAACGCCACGACCATGCCGAGCAGGGTGTAGCCGGGTCGGCCATCGGCCGAGACCGTGAACATCAGGTCGCGCACCGGCGCGAAGCTGCCGGTCAGGAAGGCCAGGCCGGCCGAAACGAGCAGGCCCAGGGCAACCTTGTTGTAGACGCCGAGCATGAAGGTGCGCAGGCCCGCATCCACCGACATGTCGGCGCGATCCACCGGGATCGTGCGAGCAGCGCCGTGGTTGAAGTCGCTCATTAGAGACAAAGCCCTTTTCGAAACGCCCCAAGCGGGCGCACTGCCGAATATCGTGTCCCAGGGGGTTCTACGCAAGGTTTCCCAGATTACGATTGCGTCAGCCGCCCGTCACCGAGCCAAAATAGATGATCCGCCTGTTCGCCGCCCTGTCCGTGCCCGCCGACATCGGCGCGGTGTTGGCCGCCCGCCAGGACGGCCTGGCCGGGGCGCGCTGGCGGCCGGTCGAGGCGTTCCACATTACCCTGCGGTTCTTCGGCGACGTGGCGGAGGACGTCGCCGCCGACCTGGACGCCGAGCTCGCCATGGTGACCGGCGCGCCGCTGGCTCTTGAGCTTGAAGGGGTCGGCGCCTTCGATGAGGGCGCGGACATCCATGCGGTCTGGGCCGGGGTCGCCGAGGATCCTGCGCTTCGTCATCTGGCCAGGCGTTGCGAGACCGCCGCGCGGCGCGCTGGTCTGAGGCCGGACGGGCGGGTCTACACGCCCCACGTCACGATGGCCTATCTGCGCCGGCCCAACCCAAGCGACGTGGCGGCCTGGCTGGCGGATAACGATCTGCTCAAGGCGCCTTCCTTCCGGGCGACGAGCTTCGGTCTTTACTCAAGCTGGCGGACCGATGAGGGCTCCCGCTACCGCCTGGAGCGGGAGTATCCGCTGACCTAGGCCTCGACGGCGTGGTCCTTCAGGACTCCCAGCGTGACGATGGCCAGGGTCTCCTCGTGGGTGGCCTCAAGGATCAGTCGAGGCGCCATGCCCGCGTCCAGCGCCTCCTTCCAGCGCGGCGCGCAGAGGCACCAGCGGTCGCCGGGCTTGAGGCCCGCGAAGCCGTAGTCCGGCATTGGGGTCGAGAGGTCGTTGCCCATGCGCTTGGAGAAGGCCAGGAACTCGGCGGTCATCACCGCGCAGACCGTGTGCATGCCGGTGTCGTGAGGCCCGGTCTCGCAGCAGCCGTTGCGGAAGAAGCCGGTCACGGGGTTCAATGAGCAGGAAGCGAGCTCGCCGCCCAGCACGTTCCTGGCGCCTTCGTCGTAGCGGATGGTCATGGGCCCATCCTAACCCCTAAGAAGGGGCCTTAGCCATCGGAAGCATGGAGCCGAACGCGTGAGCTTGGCCAGACCGCGCCGCAGCGCCCTCTACATGCCGGCCGCGAACCAGCGCGCCATCGAGAAGGCCCGCGACCTGGCCTGCGATGTGGTGATCCTGGACCTGGAAGACGCCGTCGCGCCGGAGGCCAAGGACCTGGCGCGGACCCAGGCGGTCGAGGCGGTCAGGGCCGGCGGCTTCGGTCGACGCGAGGTGGTGATCCGGGTCAACGGGCTGGACACCCCCTGGGGCCACGCCGACCTGGAGGCGGCCGCCGCCGTGAAGCCCGACGCCATCCTGGCGCCCAAGGTGTCGTCACCGGCCGACGTGGCGGCCTATGGCGAGGCGCTGTCCGGCGACACCGCGCTCTGGGTGATGATCGAGACCTGCGCGGCGATCTTCGCCCTGCCTGCGATCGCGGCGGCCGGCGGACGCCTGGCGGCCTTGGTGGTCGGGACCAACGACCTGGCCAAGGAGATGCGTTGCCGCCTGGACGTGGCGCGCGCGCCGCTCAACGCCGCGCTGTCCCTGACCGTGGCGGCCGCCCGCGCTGAGCGACTGGTGGTGCTGGACGGGGTGTTCAACGGCATTGAGGACGATGCGGGCCTCGCGGCCCAGTGCGACCAGGGGGCGGCCTTTGGCTTCGACGGCAAGACCCTGATCCACCCGCGCCAGATCGAGGCGGCCAACCGGGCGTTCGGTCCGGCGGCGGACGAGGTGGTCTGGTCGCGGACCGTGGTGGCGGCCTTCGATCTGCCGGAAAATGCGCCCAAGGGCGTGATCCGGGTCGAGGGGCGAATGGTGGAGCGGTTGCATCTGGACGAGGCGCGGCGTCTGATCGCTGTCGCGGACGCCATCGCCGCGGCGTGAGATGTCGGTTTTGAGACTGAGAACCCCGATCCGGAACGCCGTCCTGGCCCTCGTGCTGGCCCTGGCCGCGCCTGTGGCCGCCCAGGAAGCCGATCCTATCGCCGCCCTGTTGGAACAGCCCTCGGCGGACCCTCCGCCACTGGCCACCGCGCCCGCCGCCGATCCCGAAACCGCCGACGCCGTCGCCGCGGAACCCGCCGTCACGCCTGTTCCGGGTCCGATACCTGCGCCTGCGCCGCCTGCGCCCAGGCCCCCTCAGGTCTATATGCCCCCGCCTCAGCCGCCCGGGCTCAGCGCGCCGACCCACGTGGACGAGACCGGCCGTTCGCCCGAGGCGCCGCCCAGCACGGTGGACCTCAGCTATGAGGCCAGGATGCGCTCGTCCTTCGCCTCGGCGCAGGGCCTGCAAGGGCCGCTCGACGGCGCATGGACGCTGCGCGGCGCGGGCGTCGCCCTCTACACCCTGCAACTGGTCGACACCGGGCTGGGAACATTGGAGGGCGCCTGGCGCGACCCGCGCCGTCGCGGTGCGACCGACTCGTCCGGCTTCCTGGCGCTGATCCAGCGCAATGGCGGCGAGCTGGCGGTGAGCTTCTATCCGCGACCGGGGGTGGGCGTGGCGACGCTACAACTCAACCAGACCGGCGACGGGAGTTGGTCCGGCTATCTGGAAGAAGCCGGCGAGCGGCGCAGCGTCATCCTGCGACGGGACTAGAGGCCAAGCGCGGCCCTCGCCGCCGCGAGCGTCCCAGCCAGGGCCTCGGGCTCGTAGGCTTTCGCCGGACTGTGACCCCAGACCGGGCCGGGCCAGGCTGAATCGTTCACCCGTCGACCCACCACGTGGACATGCAGTTGCGGGGTGACATTGCCCAGGGCGGCGACATTGAGCTTGTCGACCTGGAGACCCAGGGCGCGGACGGCGCGACCGGCCGCCAGGATCTCGTCGGTGAGCGTCGCCAGGTCAGCGGGCGACAGGTCCTCTAGCTCCCGCGCCCCGGCGACGCGGGGGATCAGGACGATCCAGGGATAGCGGGCGTCGTCCTGCAATCGGGCCTGACTGAGCGCCAGGTCGCCCAGCGCGTAGGACGTGGCGAGGAACGCGGCATCCACCTGAAACATCGCCAAGCTCCCACGCGTCCTGCCGCTCCGTTGGTAGCCGCGTGGGCCTCGCCTGTCACTTGGCCTTGCCGCCCGGCTCCGTGGGGTCTAGACCGCCCGCGAATTTCGCACTGCAACGAATGGGAATTTCCATGACCATGAAGAAGCCGATCCGCGTCGCGGTCACGGGCGCCGCCGGCAATATCGGTTACGCCCTCCTCTTCCGCATCGCCTCGGGCGAAATGCTGGGCAAGGACCAGCCGATCATTCTTCAACTGCTGGAAATCCCGGTCGAGGGCCCGCAGAAGGCGCTGAAGGGCGTGGCCATGGAGCTGGAGGACTGCGCCTTCCCGCTGCTGCAGGACATGATCCTGACCGGTGACGCCAATGTCGCCTTCAAGGACGTGAACTGGGCCCTGCTGGTCGGCTCCAAGCCGCGCGGTCCGGGCATGGAACGCGCCGACCTGCTGAAGGACAACGGCAAGATCTTCATCGCCCAGGGCCAGGCCATCGACGCCGTGGCCGCCGACGACGCCCGCGTCGCGGTGGTGGGCAACCCCTGCAACACCAACGTCATGATCGCCGCCAGCCAGGCCAAGCGTCTGCCGAAGGACCGCTTCACCGCCATGGTCCGCCTGGACGAGAATCGCGGCCGCGCCCAGCTCGCCAAGAAGGCCGGCGTGTCGATCAACGACGTCAGCGACCTCTACATCTACGGCAACCACAGCCCGACCATGTTCGCCGACTTCACCCACGCCAAGATCGGCGGCAAGGACGCGGCCTCGGTCATCGGCGACGAGGCCTGGCTGAAGAACGAGTACTTGCCCACGGTCGGCAAGCGTGGCGCGGCGATCATCGAGGCCCGCGGCCTGTCGTCGGCCGCCTCGGCCGCCAACGCCCTGATCGACCACGTCCGCGACCTGAGCACGGTCGGCGCGATCCACTCGGTCGCCGTCGAGAGCCAGGGGCGCTACGGCTTCGCCGACGGCGTCTGGGCCGGCATGCCGGTGAAGACCACCGCGCCGGGCGCCTATGAGGTCATCACCACCTATGAGATGGACGACTTCGCCAAGAGCAAGATCGCGCTGACCAATGACGAACTGGTCGGCGAGCGCGAGACCGTCAAGGACATGCTGGGCTAAGCTTCCCGCGATCCCGATCCGGGCCTAGGCTCGGATCGGGAGGCCGCCATGACCCTGTTCTCGAAGATATTGAAGACCGGCGTGCGTTTCGCGGCGCCGGTCTTTCTCTGTCTGGCCGTGGCCACGCCAAGTCTCGCCCAGCCTCGCGCCACCATCGCCGACGCCGCCTGGCTGGCGGGGTCCTGGGACGGGGAGGGCATGGGCGGCCGGGTGCAGGAAAGCTGGTCGATCCCGGTGGGCGGTCAGATGCTGGGCCAATTCGCGCTGTCGATGGGCGGCAAGCCGGTCTTCTACCTGATCATGCTGATCGACGAGCACGACGACGGCCTGCGCTTTCGCGTCAAACACGTGGAGCCGACCTTCGTCACCCGCGAGGACCGCGACCAGTCGACCGAGTTCGCCTTCGTCGAGGCCGCGCCCGGCAGGCTGGTCTTCAAGGGCATGAGCCTGGTCCGCCAAGGCGAGGACGGCCTGGTGATCACCCTGCGCATGACGGAGCGCGGCGCCGCCCGCGACCTGGTGCAGACCTATCGCCGGGTGAGGCCCTAGGGCCTACCAGCGGCGGCCGGGATCGTCGGCCATGGCGTTCAGCTCCTCGATCCGCTGGTCGTAGATCGCCGCCACGGCGCGGGGCGAGCGCCGCGCCGCGTCCTCGCGGATCTCCAGCCAGTCGTCCTGCTCGCTGCGCAGCTCGTCATAGGGCGCTCCGGCTCGCAGGGCCCTCTGGAAGGCCCGCGCCAGTTGCCGGTCGGCCGCCGCCAGGGCGGGGATATCGCAGACCATCTCCTCGGCGGGCGAACGGGCGCGGCGGCAGTCGAAGCTAGGCCGCGCGACGCCGACGGGGTCGGGCGCGCGGACGCTGGCGTCGATCGCCGATTGCAGGGCGTCAGGCACCTGGGCTGTCTCGGCCTCGGGCTCGGGCCGGGGCGCGGGTCTTGGCCGCACCCGCGGCGGAGCGGGCTGCGGCTGTGGCGCGGCCTCGATCAGCTCCTGCGACATCGTCTCCAGCGGCGGGCGGTCGGGGATGACCGGCGCAGCCGCCGGCTCGGCCATCACCACGTCGATCTGTCCTCCGGCGGTCGCCGGGCGGGGCTGCATCGGTGCGGGCTTTTCGCCCCGGCCGATCAGCTCGGGCTTGGCGGCGAGGCCAAGGCCCAACCCCAACACGCAGGCGATGGCGATCCCGCCGATCAGGGCGTTGCGGTTCAGTTTCGGCCGCTCGGCCGGCGGGGGCTCGTCGCGCTCCAGGGTCAGGGGCGCTTCTTCCCAGGGATCGAAGGTCATGTGCGGGTCCAGGTTCGTCCCCGCCATCAACGCATCGGGTGGCTGAATGGCGCCTGAACCGCCGATTGCGGCGCGGGCTCACGGCGGCTATTCGCCATCGACCTCACTTGGAGAGCGCCGCCATGAGCCTGGGCCCGACCCTCGAGACCGAACGGCTGATCCTGCGGCCGCCCATCGCCGAGGACTTCGGGGCGTGGGCTGACTTCGCCGGGGACGAAGAGGCCGCCCGCTATCTGGGCGGCGCCCAACCGCGTCCGGTGGCCTGGCGCGGCATGTGCACCATGACCGGGGCCTGGACCGTGAATGGCTTTTCCATGTTCTCGGTGGTGGAGAAGGTCAGCGGCGACTGGGTCGGACGGCTCGGACCGTGGAAGCCTGACGGCTGGCCCGGGACCGAAGTCGGCTGGGGGATCGCGCGCGCGCACTGGGGCAAGGGCTATGCGCCGGAGGGCGCCGCTGCCGCCATCGACTGGGCCTTCGACCACCTGGGCTGGACCAAGGTGATCCACAACATCGACCCCGGCAACGTCAATTCCCAGAACGTGGCGCGGCGGTTAGGTTCGACGATCCTGCGCCAGGCGCTCCTGCCGCCGCCGCTGAACGACACCGTCGACGTCTGGGGCCAGACCCGCGACCAGTGGCGCGCCCGCCGCGCATAGCCGGCATGCGAATTTGATCCGCGCCAGGTCGGCGAAAACGCGCTTTCCTATGCGCGTGGGTCAAGACCGGGGGCGGGACATGACGGATGCGGCGCGGACACCGGGCGGGACGATGGGGCTCGGGCTCTGGGTCGTCCTGATCTTCTCGGTCCTCATCGGGCTGATGTCATACCGCTATTTGGTTCCCGGCGGCCTGGGCCTGGCCCCGGATATCCTGGCCAACCGCTTCACCAAGTACGGCGTCCTGACCCTGCACGCGGGCTTCGCGGCCACGGCGCTGATCCTGGGCCCGTTCCAGTTCATCCCCGCCCTGCGGCGCGGCCGGCCTCGGCTGCATCGGCGGATCGGAACGGCCTATGTGGTCTGTTGTCTGGCGGCCGGCGCGGCGGGGCTGGTCCTGTCCTTCGGCGCCCTCACCGGACCGGTCTCGACGGCGGGTTTCGGACTGCTGGCCGTGGCCTGGTTGCTCACGACCGGTCAGGCCTGGCGGCTCGCCAAGGCGCGGCGTTTCGTCGAGCACGAGCGATGGATGATCCGCAGTTTCGCCCTGACCTTGGCGGCGGTGACCCTGCGGGCCTACCTGCCCTTCGCCTTCCTCTCGCCGTTCGGATACGACGACACCTACAGGGCGATCTCGTTCCTGGCCTGGGTTCCAAACCTGATCGCCGCGGAGGTCTTCCTGGCGAGCAGAAGGCCTAGATCCAGCCCTTATCCCGGATGATCTTGGCATAGGTCCGGCTGACAGGCACCTCGCTGCCGTCCTTGAGCGTCAGGGTCGCGCGCCCGTCGCCGCGCTTGGCGTCGGCGATGGCGTCGCGCGCCACCCACCAGGAGCGGTGGACCTGGGTTCCCTCGATCCCCTCCAGCTCGGCCACGGCGTCGGCCAGGCGCAACAGGATCAGGTCCTGGCCCTTGGATGTGTGCAGACGCAGGTAATGGTCCTCGGACTCCACCGCCCAGACCTCGGCCCCGCGCAACTTCAGGGGCAGGCGCTCCAGGAACCGGGGCGGAGCGGCCGGGCCCTCGGTCTCCGGCGGGGCGCGCCGCTCCACCAGCAGGTTGATGACCGTCATGACCAGTGAGATCAGAGCGACGATCAGGAACAGGTAGGCGCTTTGGTACAGGCCGATCTGCTGGCCCATGAAGATGCGGTTGGCCAGCCAGACCACGCCTGTGAACGGTCCGCTGATCCCTAGGGTCGTGATCAGAACCCTGAGCGGAAGGTTCGCGGGCCTGGCCTCGCCGCCGAAGACGAAGTTGGCCACCGTGCCGCCCCAGACCGTGCCCAGAACCATCAGGCCGATCCAGTAGATGAAGCGCATCGGCAGCGACATCTCATCAGTGCCGAAGGCGCCGGACAGGGCCAGGAAGGTCCCGGCCGCGGTCGAGACCATGAGGCCGCGGCCCCAGCTCTTGAGGTCGCCGTAGGTGTCCCAGTTGAATCGTCTAGGCGTCGGCCCCTCGGTCATGCCCTTTGAGACCATGATTGCGGCCCGGTGAGAAGAAGCCCCGCGGTTGGCGAAGCGCGAGTGGCGGGACATGGCCGTCCGCGTAGGCCGCGCGGCGGATCATGCAGAGCCGGCTGCGGCCGTGCGGTGGGTGGGGCACGAAGCGGCCGAGCCCACACGGAGCCCTTCAAATGCCCATCACCTCGCACCTCAGCCTTCGCCGTCACACGCCCGTCGCCGGCTTCGCCTTCGCCGCCGCCGTCGCACTGGCGGCCAGCCCCGCCCTGGGCCTGCGGGCGCCGGACTTCGCCCCGATCGCCCAAGCCTCGCCGCAGATCCAGGTTCACCTGAGCGCCGCCATCGCCACCTTCCTGATCGGCGCGGTGCTGATGCTGGGTCCAAAGGGAACCCTGCCGCACCGGACCCTGGGGTGGACTTGGGCGGCGACCATGGCGGTCACGGCGGTGAGCTCGCTGTTCATCCGGCAGGTCAATCCAGGTGGCCTCAGCTTCATCCACGCCATCTCCGGGTGGGTGATCATCGCCTTGCCGGCGGCCCTCTACGCTGCGCGTCGGCACAGGGTCCGCGCCCACCGCGGCGCCATGACCGGCATGTATGTGGGCGGCATGTTCGTGGCGGGCGGCCTAGCCTTCCTCCCGGGACGGATTCTGTGGGACGTGTTTTTCGCCTGAGGAGCGAAAGACACCGGTGGCCGGACGGGGCAATTCATTGCCGCGATGGGCCTTTTCTTCCCGTGGCGCGGTTGCCACAGGGGGGCTCGGCGCCTATAACCCCGGCCACTCGCCGCACGGGCGAACCCTCCAGATCACGCATTTTCGCGGCCCCATGAACATCCACGAACACCAAGCCAAGTCCGTCCTCTCCGAGTTCGGCGTGGCGGTGCCGCGCGGCTACGCCGCCTTCACCGTCGAGGAGGCTGTCAAGGCCGCCGAGCAGCTCGGAGGACCGGTCTTCGTCGTGAAGTCGCAGATCCACGCCGGCGGGCGCGGTAAGGGCCGGTTCGAAGGCCTGGGCGACGACGCCAAGGGCGGGGTCCGGGTCGTGAAGTCGGCGGCCGACGTCAAGACCAACGCCCAGGAGATGCTGGGTCGGGTCCTGGTGACCCACCAGACAGGCCCCAAGGGCAAGCAGGTGAACCGCCTCTACATCGAGGAAGGCGCCGACATCGCCAAGGAATTCTACCTGTCGCTGCTGGTGGATCGCGAAACGAGCCGGGTCTCGGTCGTGGCCTCCACCGAAGGCGGCATGAACATCGAGGACGTGGCGCACGACACGCCCGAGAAGATCGTGACCTTCTCCATCGACCCAGCCACGGGCGTCTTCCCGCACCATGCGCGGACCCTGTCGAAGGCGCTGGGCCTCACCGGCGGTCTCGCCAAGGAAGCCGCGACCCTGCTGAGCCAGCTCTACGCCGCGTTCCTGGCCAAGGACATGTCGATGCTGGAGATCAACCCGCTGATCGTCACGGGTGACGATCACCTGCGGGTGCTGGACGCCAAGATCAGCTTCGACTCCAACGCCCTGTTCCGCCACCCCGACATCGTCGCCCTGCGCGACGAGACCGAGGAGGATCCGAAGGAGATCGAGGCGGCCAAGTTCGACCTCAGCTACATCGCCCTCGACGGCGAGATCGGCTGCATGGTCAATGGCGCCGGCCTGGCCATGGCGACCATGGACATCATCAAGCTGTACGGCGCCGAGCCCGCCAACTTCCTGGACGTGGGCGGCGGCGCCGACGAGGCCAAGGTGACGGCGGCGTTCAAGATCATCATCGCCGACCCGAACGTGAAGGGCATCCTGGTCAACATCTTCGGCGGCATCGCCCGCTGCGACATCCTCGCCAACGGCGTGGTCGCCGCGGTGAAGCAGGTCGGCCTCAAGGTCCCCCTGGTGGTGCGCCTTGAGGGAACCAACGCCGAGCTGGGCAAGGAAATCATCAACAACAGCGGCCTCGACGTGATCGCGGCCAACGACCTCAGCGACGGCGCCGAGAAGATCGTCAAAGCCGTTCGGGAGCGTGCGTAATGTCCATCCTGATCGGCAAGCACACCAAGGTCATCTGCCAGGGCATCACCGGCGCCCAGGGCACATTCCACTCCGAACAGGCCATCGCCTACGGCACCAAGATGGTCGGCGGCGTCACGCCGGGTAAGGGCGGGACCACCCACATTGGCCTGCCCGTGTTCGACACCGTCGGCGAGGCGGCGCGCGAAACGGGCGCCGACGCCAGCGTGATCTACGTCCCGCCGCCCTTCGCGGCCGACTCGATCCTGGAAGCCATCGACGCGGAGATCCCGCTGATCATCTGCATCACCGAGGGCATCCCGGTGAGCGACATGGTCAAGGTGAAGCGCGCGCTCTCGGGCTCCAAGTCGCGCCTGATCGGCCCGAACTGCCCCGGCGTCCTGACGCCGGAGGCCTGCAAGATCGGCATCATGCCGGGGAACATTTTCCGCAAGGGCTCGGTCGGCGTGGTCTCGCGCTCGGGCACCCTGACCTATGAAGCGGTGTTCCAGACGACCCAGGTTGGCCTTGGACAGACAACCGCTGTCGGAATTGGCGGCGATCCGGTCAAAGGCACCGAATTCATCGACATCCTCGACATGTTCCTGAAGGACCCGGAGACCGAGTCGATCATCATGATCGGCGAGATCGGCGGTTCGGCCGAGGAGGACGCGGCGGAGTTTATCCGGCAATCGAAAGTGAAAAAGCCGATGGCGGGCTTCATCGCGGGGCGCACGGCGCCGCCGGGACGCCGCATGGGGCATGCGGGCGCCATCATTTCAGGCGGCAAGGGCGGGGCCGAATCGAAAATCGAGGCGCTGAAGCGGGCGGGGATCGCCGTCTCCGAATCGCCCGCATTGCTGGGCAAGACACTGGTCGACGCGCTGCGGCGGTAAACGGCGGAGTTTGAGTCATGAACAAGACGGATCTGACGACGGCCTTCGAGCAAACCTCATTCCTGTATGG
>NZ_JANOCX010000160.1:0-1967 GCF_031412415.1 Phenylobacterium sp. | reverse complement strand
ATCAGACCCGGCTGCTCGTCGCCCTGTCAGACGTCACCGAGGTCAGAGCCGACGCGGCTCTTAAGGAGAAGGAGGCACGCCACAACATTGTCCTGCTGCAGGAGGTGCGCCACCGGGTCGCGAACAGCCTTCAGATCATCGCCAGCGTCTTGCTGCAGAATGCCCGCAAGGCCCCCTTTGAGGAAACGCGTGGCCACCTGACGGACGCCCATCACAGGGTCATGTCCGTGGCGGCGTTGGAGCGGCTGCTCTCGACCTCGGACGAAGGCGATGTCGATGTGCACGCCTATTTCACCGCCTTGTGCGAGAGCATCACGGCCTCGATGATCGGCGAGACGGGCAACGTCACCTTGACGGTCGATGGCGGCGACGGTGTCATCGACGCGCGGGTTTCGGTCAGCCTGGGCCTCATCATCACCGAGCTGGTGATCAACGCCTTGAAGCATGCCTTCCCCGACGGTCGATCGGGCAGGATCACCATCGACTACAGTTTTCACGGCCCGAACTGGATCCTGTGCGTTCGAAACGACGGGGTTGGAATGCCGCTGGTCCCCCCTGACCGAACCGGCCTGGGAACGAGCATCGTCGAGGCCCTTGCGAGACAGTTGAACGCCTCGGTGACGACCGTGCCTGAACATCCCGGAACCAAGGTCTCGATCGAACACACGCAGATCGCCCTGGTTCGCGAAGAGCCCGATCGTGCCTCGCACTCCTTTCCAAAGACCCAGGCCGCCCCCGCCGCCGCGAAGCGCCAAGGTAAGAAGGACCGATCATGACCGACGTGCAGCCCCCTCAGAAGACCGGCCAGACCCTGATGATCGTCGAAGACGAAGCCTTGGTGGCGATCGTCCTCAGGGACGTTCTGTCCGAAGCCGGCTACCATGTCCTTGACCTCACGACGCGACACGCCGAGGCCCTTGAGGTCGCAAGGGCCTGCAAGCCGGACCTTGCGCTGGTCAACATCCGCCTCGCCGGTCGCGACGACGGCATCGAGCTGGCGGTGCAACTGAAGGCGTTGGACATCCCTGTGGTCTTCATCAGCGGTCAGGTCAGCCGGGCGCGGTCGGCCGCGACCGTCGCGGTCGCATCCATGCCCAAGCCCTATGACGCCGACGAGATGGCGCTCGCAGTGGCGTATCTTCTGGCGCGCCTCAAAGGACCGACATCTTTGCCGCGACCGGACAAGCTTGAGGTGTTCGCTGAAGACTTGGAGCTGGCGCCTGCCGCCTGAGGCTTCGACTGCGTTGACCCACACCCTCAGCTCATCTCGGCGAAGGCCGGGACCCAGTTTCCCGCCCTCCGGACCAGAGTCGGGGGGTCGCCGCATCCGAGGGCGAACTGGGCCGCGGCTTGCGCCGGGATGAGCGGAGTGGGTGATGCAGGCTGACCGGAATCTGCTCCAGGCGTATCGACATCGCCCCCACGTCCAGGCCCGCCCCATGCCCCGTCACTCGCCCAGCGTCACGTCCTCGTACACCTCCGCCATCGGCAGGGTGACGCCGACCGCGGGCAGGGCGACGGCGCCGTCCAGGCCCTTGACCTCCAGCGGCTGCGGCCAGCGGCCCTCGGCGTCGCGGGTCCAGATCATGGCCTCCGCCCGGTCGGGCTCCAGCATCACGAGGTGGCGGAGCGTTGGGACCGCCCGGTACTCGTCCGCCTTGCGCAGCAGGTCGAAGCCCCGCGTCGACGGCGACAGCACCTCGAAGAACACCGTGGGTTCGGAGGTCTCGTACTCGCCCGGGCGCTGGCGACCGCAGTCGATCGTCACGTCGGGATAGCGGATGTTGCCCCGCGCCATGCGCGACGCCTGATCGGCCGTCTTTGCTCGGCACGGGCCGCCGCGCAGGTGCGCCCGCAGGAGCGCGATCAGGTTGACGACGATCTGGTCGTGGCTGTTGCTCGCCCCCGCCATGCCCTCGGGGCGGCGGTCGAACTTGAGCACCGGCCAGCCGTCGACCAGCTCCCAC
>NZ_JANOCX010000159.1:0-2573 GCF_031412415.1 Phenylobacterium sp. | reverse complement strand
GCCAGGATCGCCCGCCGCGTGGGGTCGACCAGGGCGGCGAAGACCCGGTCAAGCTCTCGATTATAGTTCACCATATGGCAAACTGATAAGATCAAAGCTGGGCTGTCAAGTTGAAATCCAGTTTGACGCGCGCGCGCCGGGCTCCCAACCTGCGCTCCGCTCGGAGGCCATCGGCATGACGTCCAGGATCGATCGTCGCGGCCTCGTCGCCGGCTTGACCACCGCCGCGCTTGCGCCGCCCGCCTTCGCACGGCCTAGGGCCAAGTCGCTGTTCGACGGCCGCACCCTCGACGGCTGGACCCCTGTCGGCGACGCCAACTGGGGCGTCCGCGATCGCGTGATCTCCGCCGACGCGGGCGGGATGAGCTTCCTGGTGTCGAGGGAAAGCTACCGCGACTTCGAGCTCCACGCCGAGATCTGGGTCAGTCCCGACGCCAATTCCGGCATCTTCATCCGCTGCTCCGATCCTGTCGGCGTCACCGCCGACAACGCCTATGAGGTCAATGTCTTCGACACCCGCCCCGATCCCACCTACGGCACCGGCGCCATCGTCAACCTGGCCAAGGTCTCGCCCATGCCCAAGGCCGGCGGCCGCTGGAACACGATGGACGTCACGGCGCGGGGCGACAGCCTCACCGTGGTGTTCAATGGCCGGAAGACCGTGGATGGAGCCCGCGACCCGGCCCATGCGGAAGGCCCCATCGCCCTCCAGTACGGGGCCGGCGTCGTGAAGTTCCGCAAGATCGAGATACGAGCCCTATGATCAAGGCGGCCTGTCACTGCACCGCGGTCCGCTTCGAGATCGCCAGGGCCCCCACCTGGGTGCTGGACTGCAACTGCACGCTCTGCCGGCGCTACGGCGCCCTGTGGACCTACTTCCACCGCGACGGCGACCAGGCCCTGCTGCTCCGCACGCCCGACCCGGAAACGACGGAAACCTATACCTGGCTGGACGGCGACCTCGCCTTCCATCGGTGCCGGGTCTGCGGCTGCGTCACGCACATGGAGGCGGTGAAGCAGGACCCCCCGCTGATCTACGGGGTCAATGCGCGCCTGATGGTCGGGCTCGATCCCGCCGGCGTGAAGGTGATCCAGACCGACAACGGCCACACCGGCTGGTTCTGGACGCTGTCGGACCAACCGAGGCGCGAAAGCCGCCATCCCCCCATGCCGCCCCCCGGTCCTGACGACTGGCGCTAGGCCGACTCAGTCCTCGCTCCACATCCGCAACAGATTGCCGATGGTCTTGTCCAGCAGCAGGGCGGCGTCATCCGAGCCCGCCTGACACCGCACCTGTTCCAGGTCGAACAGCAGCTCCCGCTGATCGGCCCGCCGAACTTGGCTTTGCACCCAGCCAACGCAGGCCAGCCGCACGCCGTCCGTCACCGGCGTCACCCGATGAAGTTGCCCGGTCGGATACAGCACCGCCGAGCCCGCGGCTGGCCGGAACTCGCGGTCCCCCATGAGGTCCCGCAGCACCAGGCCGCCCCCCTCGTAGGTGTCGGGATCCGACAGGAAGACGGTGAAGCTGATGTCCGTCCGCAGCGGCCAGCCGCCGTCGTCGTGCATCGCGGCGTTGTCGGCGTGCAGCCCATACTGCTGGCCCGCGCCATAGCGTGAGAACATCAGGCTCGACCAGCGCGCCGGCCGCACCAGCGTCCGGAACGTGGGATGGGTCTCCAGCGCCAGCCGCACCTTGCGGCTGAGCGCGATCACCCCCGGATCGTCGCCGCGGGCCTGTTCGTTGCGCTTCACCTGCTCGGCCGCGGCCCCAGCCGTGGCCCGGCCGTCGCGGAAGGGCGCCTCCGCCAGCCCGTGCTGGACGGCGAGCACCTGTTGCGAATCCAGCACGTCTAGAACGATCAATCCGATCTCCTCGCCACGCGGCCACCCGGCCCCTTCTTCCCACGTCCTGGGCCCGCAGGCCAAGCCAGGGGGTTGTCAGCCGCGCGCCGAGCGCCCATTTGCGGAGCGCGGACCGGGCCCCTCTGGTGGCGTCGACCGGGTCGGCGTCATGATGTCGGACGCATCACGCTCGCCACGTGAGGTCGCAGGCCCGTCGCCATCGCGCCTCCATCGCCGGAAGGAAGCCCAATGCCCTTGCTCCTATGCCCCAACGACAACAGCTCGATGCAGACCGTGGACCGCGCGGGCGTGCAGTTCGACATGTGCCCCACCTGCCGGGGCGTCTGGCTTGATCGCGGCGAGCTTGAAAAGCTCATGGCCGTCGGCGCCCAGGACGCCGCCCCACCGCCGCCATCGCCTAGCCAGGTTCGCCCCGCCGCCCCGCCGCCCCAGCCCTACGGCTATGCCCAGCGCGGCGAGTACGGCGAACGCGGTGAGTACGGCGAGCGTGGGGAGTACGGCGAACGTGGCGAGTACGGCCACGGCGGCGGCTACCGAAAGAAGCGCTCGATCTTCGACATCTTCGACTGAGGCGCCGGGCCGCGGCGTCACCGGCTGGACAGTCGCCGCGCTTCCGTCAGCCGCCCGTTCCGCCGCCGCGAACGCCGCCCCCCGCCCCCGACGACTGGCGCTGAACGGCCGGGCGGGGTGGCTTGCGCGCGCGCGTC
>NZ_JANOCX010000158.1:0-22673 GCF_031412415.1 Phenylobacterium sp. | reverse complement strand
CGTCCTCGATCGCGTCGTCGGGAAAGGACGAGCTGAATTGTATTTCCGGTCGTAGCGTCACCAACCGCCCTCCTCGTTTTCTGGCACATACATGGCGGCGCCGGCGCCTGTGCCTAGGCCACCGACACGGGCTTTCAGAGGCGCCGGGCTGCCATGCCACAGGCGTCCTAGCTGGCCGTATCTGTCCAAGTCGACCTTCCCGCCGTGCCAGGCGCCGCCCCCCACACGGCCCGGTAGCCGAGCCACGCTAAATCGCGGATCGACCTTGTAGTGCAGTTCATAGAGATCTCCGCGGCTGATGCCGGGAGGAGCGAGCCGATTGAACGGGCCATCCATGTAGCTCTTGGGCAAGGCGCCTCCGCCGAACTCCTTCGGCAATCTCGCTCGCCTCGGAACGTAGTGGCTGCCCATGCCGGAGGCGGGATACGGTTCGGCGAGGTAGGCGGCGGCCTTCGGGCCGAACCCCTGCGCCATATACTTGGCGTCGTTACCGACGTTAGCTGCGCGCGACAGTCCTTTGACGCCCTTGGCCACCGGGCCGCCCACGACCAGCGAACCCACATCGAACAAAACCTCGCCCTGGTTCTGGCCGATGTCGAAGTTGCGGCGAAGCTCGCCCGCGAAGGTTGGAGCGACGGGCGTCGCATCCGGATTGAGGTCGCGGTTCCACTTGTGTCCCGCCTCCCTGAAGTCTTCCATGACGGCTTCAGGATCATCGAATCCCTTCCTCACGTATTCGGCGCCGGTTCGGGCGGCGTTCTCGACGGCTCGACCGAGCTTCTCCTCTGCAGATTGGCCTCGCGGACTCATCGCTCGGTCAAGTGGGTTGAGCAGCCGTGCAGCGAAGACCGCTCCATCCGCCAGACCTTCGACCGCGTGGACACCTCCCCTCACGACACCCGCGACATTTCCCGCCACGCGTGCAGCATTCACGGCCTTGGATCTCACGACCGGGTTCTGACCCGCATGCTGCAGAACCTTGTCGGCCTCGCTCCTAGCCCGCCGAGCCGCGTTGGACACCGCTTCCACAACGCGATCTGCCCTTTCCTGCAAGATTCTGCCGCCATGTCGCATGACATCGTCAGGTGACCTCAGCTTCAGATCATGTCCGGCGCGGATCGCCGACCCAAAGGCTTGGTGCGCAGCGGCTTCAGCCTCCCGGCCAAGCTGAGCAACGGCTTTTGTTCGCCGCTTCATGTAGTCCGCAATGCTCTCGCCCATGTCCTGGCCCCGACCGAATGGCCATCCTTCCGCTTAGTTGCTGATGCGCCTGGGCTGAAAGCCCACATCTTTCCAGCGCGCTAGCGTACTACATACCGTTTAGATTGTAAAGAACAAACCACGAACTATTCTTCCTTCAATGGCCTATCTCTCGTTGTGTATCCTCCAATTCACAACCCCTGGGATCGCGCCACTTACGACCGCCACGAGACGCATGTGCGGACGTCACCTCTTGCCAAACCCCGCCAGGAGCCGAGTGTAGGGCCAACGACGGCGCGCGGCGCCGCGACCCTGGGGAGGGACCCACGATGCGGTTCGGCGTCTTCTATGAGCATCAGCTTCCCAAGCCCTGGAACGAGGGCGATGAGGCGCGGCTGTTCCACCAGGCGCTGGAGCAGGTGGTGTTGGCCGACAAGCTGGGCTTCGACTACGCCTGGGAGGTCGAGCATCACTTCCTGGAGGAGTATTCTCACTCCTCGGCGCCCGAGGTGTTCCTGGCCGCCTGCGCGGCGCTGACCAAGACCATCCGGGTCGGCCATGGCATCCGTCAGGTGATCCCCAACTACAACCACCCCGCCCGCACGGCCGAGGGCCTGGCCACCCTGGACATCATCTCCAGCGGGCGGCTGGACTTCGGCGTCGGCGAGGGCGCCACGCGGCTGGAGCTGGGCGGCTTCGGCATCCCGGCCAAGGAGAAGCGGGCGCTGGCCCTGGAGGCCGCTGAGCAGATCGCGAACATGATGGTGATGGCCCCCTATCCCGGGTTCGAGGGCAAGGGCTTCTCCTTCCCGTGCCGCAACGTGGTGCCCAAGCCGATGCAGAAGCCGCACCCGCCCATGTGGATGGCCTGCACCAACCGCGACACCATCAAGGTCGCCGCCTCCAAGGGCCTGGGGGCGCTGGCCTTTTCCTTCATCGACCCGGACGAAGCCCGGGCCTGGGCCGAGATCTACTACGGCATCATCAAGTCCGATCAGTGCGTCCCCATCGGCCACAGCGTGAACGCCAACATCGCCATGGTCTCCAACTTCTCCGTCCATCACGACCGCGCCGAGGCCATCCGGCGGGGCCAGGAGGGATTTGAGTTCTTCGGCTATGCGGTGAACGCCCTGGTGGCCCACGACGCCATACCGGGTCGCTCGTCCCTGTTCGCGGACTTCCAGAAATCCCGCGCCAACAGCGACGACGAGATCATCGCCGCCCGGAGCATGGCCGAGCGCAACGCCAACGGCATCGGCACGCCTGACGATATCCGCGAGCACATCACGGCCTTCCAGGACGCCGGCGTCGACCAGGTGATCTTCATGCAGCAGGCCGGCCGCAATCGGCACGACCACATCTGTGAGTCCCTGGAGCTGTTCGCCGCCGAGGTGATGGGCGACTTCAAGGCGCAGGTCGCCGAGCGCGAGGGCCGCAAGGCCGAGGAGCTCGCGCCCTACATCGCCGCGGCCATGGCCCGCAAAACCTGGCTGGCTCCGCTCGAAGACCACGAGATCCCAGTCGTGCCGGCCTCGGTGGTCCGCGCGCAGATCAATGCTGTGAGCCGCTAGGCCTGCGGCGACCTGAGCCCGGTCAGTCGCTGGCCCGCACGAAACGCGCGACGCCATGAACGCTGTAGGCGTGCATGTCTCCCTCGGGCCATGCCATCAGGGTGGTGACAACAGGGTCATCGGGGTCGACGTCCCTCCACGGCGCCGTCTTCGCCCTCGGCCACGAGCTTGGCTTCGTAGTCCACGCATTCGCCGCGCCAGGTGATCTCGCCACCGGTCACGACGACTTCCAGCGTGGGATCATCCGCTTCCACCCATCTCCCCTGCATTTCGCCTGGAAACGGCTCTTCACGCCCCAATCGATCCAACTGCCTCTCCCATAGCCAAACCGAGATGGACTCATCTCGGCACCTACCGCCGTTAGCAGTCAAGAACAAAAACAGAACAAAAAGACTTTAGCTTGGCGGCGCGCTACAGCGGGATCTTCGTGCCGAACTTGACGCGTCGGCGGACGAAGATCGTCTCGTAGCGGCTGACCGAGGGGTGGTCGCCAACATGGGTGTCGGCGAAAGCGTTGAAGCTGTCGATGCCGTCGAACATGCCGATGCACATCAGCTCATAGGTTCCGGCGATCTCCATGATCACCTGCACCTGAGGCGACTTGCCCAGGAAGGCGCGGAACTCCGCCACCGCCTGCGGTTTCTGCTGGGCGAGCTGGATCAGCAGCACCACGGAGAGCTGCTCGCCCGCCACCTTCGGGTTGACCACCGAGACGTCGGCCGTGATCACCCCGCTGTTGCGGTAGTTGCGGATACGCCGCTGGATCGCAGACGGCGACAGCGGCACCCGATCGGCCAGATCGTGGGCTGTCATCTGATTGGAGTCCTGAAGTTCGGACAGGATCTGAAGATCCAGCCTATCGAGATGCGGCGTCATCCAACGCTCCGCGCCATGACCGGCTTCAGCATCGTCGCCAAGGCGATTGTCATGGCCATCCCTACGCGCTTCCTGAACGTTGGTAGGTGACCCGCTTCGACGCCTGTTCGCCAATTAAATCCTCGAAAGGTTTCGCCCGTTACTCGCGTAACGCGGGGGATACATAGTTCTAGTTGCGTGAATTCTGTTACGCCTGTGACGTTTCCTTGCTTTTTTGTAATCTACCAGGCACGCGAAAAGGGCGGCGAGTGACCTCGCCGCCCCTCCCGTGATGTCGCCGCTTGTCTAGAAGCGGAGCTTGATCTGCCCGAAGGCGCGACG
Organism: Phenylobacterium sp.; assembly: GCF_031412415.1. Classification (GTDB taxonomy): domain Bacteria; phylum Pseudomonadota; class Alphaproteobacteria; order Caulobacterales; family Caulobacteraceae; genus Phenylobacterium. Next base: position 18,705 of record NZ_JANOCX010000158.1, on the reverse strand, counting down.
GCCGATCACGTCATAGGTGGACGGGTCGGTGCCGGACTGGACGTTCGGGGCGTACAGGCGCGGCTGCTGGTCGGCCACGTTGTTGACGCCCAGCTTGATCTCCACGTTGTCGGTGATGCCCCAGGTCGCGTCCAGGTCGATGTAGTAGGTCGCCGGGACGTTGGCCGCGACGCCGGCGGTGCCGAGGAAGGTTTCCCCCTCGTACTGCCGGAACTGGCGGTTCTCCATCGCGTCGATGTAGCGGACCCGAGCGCCGAAGCTGAGCGCGTCGGTCGAGTAGCCCATCATGCCGACCTCACCGAGGTCCCAACGGGCGTTGAAGGTGGCCTTCCACTCGGGGAAGCTCGTGCCCAGGCCGGAGCCGAAGTAGGAGATCGTGCCGGTGAAGTCGACAGGCGGGAGACCGGTGCGGTCGGCCTGCTTGTACTCCAGCACGTGGGTCAGCAGCAGGTTGGTCTGGAACGAACCCATCCATTCCGGGGCGCCGATCCATTCCCAGTCGAAGCCGTAGTCGATCTGGAAGTCGAGGCCGGAGGTCTTGATGATCCCGCCGTTCTCGAATGGCCACGGCGTGTTGGGCACCGTGAGCGCGGCCGGGTTACGGATGGTCGAGTTGGTGAGGTTCCCGCCCGTGCGGTTGATGCCCGCGCAGTAGAGGTTGGTGTTGGAGTAGGTCGGGTTCGCGCCGTTGTAGTTGAAGCAGGACGAAATCGCCGTGTTGGTGTCGAAGATGATGATCGGGTCGGAAATCTCGATGTTGTAGTAGTCGATCGAACCGCGCAGGCGGCTCGTCCACTGGCCTTCCCACGGCGAGGAAAGCGCCAGGCCGACGGTGTAGGTGTCAGCTTTTTCCGGGTCGAGATCTAGGCTGCCCGAGATGTTGATATTGGCCTGCGAGCCCGGCGCGGTGGTGGCTCCGGCGGCGGGAACGCCCTGGGCGGCGCAGAGGCCGCGCAGGGTCCCGGGGCCGGTTCCGGAGGCCTTCCAGGCATTCGTGAACGCCGAGCAGGGGTCGAAGATCTGCGGGGCCGAGGCGGTGCCGACGAACAGTTCCTGGAAGTTCGGCTCCCGAACGGCGCGCTGATAGGAGGCGCGGATGCGCGCCCAATCGTTGGCCTTCCAGTTCAGTTCGGCCTTGTAGGTGGCCGAACCCCGCGACTCGCTGCGGCGGCCGGTAAGCAGGTCTTCGAACTGCGCCCAGGAGTACCGGAAGCCCAGGCCGACCTCGAGGCTCTCGATGTACGGCATGTCCTTGACCAGCGGGATGATCGTCTCGCCGAACAGGTCGTTGAACGCGCTGCTGCCGGACTCGGGCAGGCCGACCGTGAAGCCCGAGAAGGGACCCGGGTTGGACAGGAAGCGCAGGCTGTACTCCAGACCGCGATGCTCCACGCCGAGCACGAGCGGAACCGCGCCGGCCGGAAGCTCGAAGAGATCGCCGCTGATGAAGAACTGACCGATGGTCTGCTCGTACTGCTCGCGCCGGGTGACGGGAGAGTCCAACAGAGTGCGGCAGGCGCTGGCCAGGGGACGATCGCCGAAGAAGTTCTGATTGGCGCAGGCGCCGTTCGAGCCCGTGGGGTTCTGGGTGGGATGCGCCAGGATATCCGTCAGCAACTGAGTGTTGATGTTGCCGAACTGGGTGCGGTCGATCTCGGTCCGGCCTTGGCTGATATAGGCCTCGCCTTTCCAGTTTTCGCCGATCGGGAACTTCACCCCGCCCATGTACTGGACGACGGTGTTCTGGAACTGCGAGATCCGCGCGCCGAAGCCAAGCGGCCGGAAGGCGAATAGGAAGGGCTCGTTGGCGCCCGAGCCCACCAGCAGCGGATCGTCGCCCGTCCGCGCGTTCAGCAGGGTGCGCAGATCATTGGGAATGAACGGGTTGGTGACCGGCACCACGAGGTTCTGGCCGATTGTCTGGCCCGGCGTCACCAGGGCCGAGGCGACTTGCAGGTTCGTGGCCGTGCCGATGGCCGAGGTGGCGACGGTGGGAACCGGCGTCGGGGCCAGGGCCTGGTTGGCGGTGTACTCGGTCCAGCCGGCCTGGGCGAAGACCTCGACGCCGTTCTCGAACTCGTAGTTCAGCTTCGTCATGAACGAGTAGCGATCCAGGGGGAGCGTCAACAGGTTCGGAGCATCGAAGTTGTAGCTGTAGAAGTCCGGGAAGAACCGGGTGTTGACGTTGACGTCGACCGGGTACTTGAAGTTCTGGACGTTGAGGGTCGGGTTGTTACCCACCCCGCCGTAGAACAGCGTGCCGTCCAGGTTGAAGCCCAGCGAGCCCGAGCCGTTGCTCACGGCGCTCGGCGCCACGCCGTAGGTGGCGAACAGCGCCTGGACCGCCGACAGCGGAATGGCGTTGCCGCCATTATATCGAACGACGCCGGCCGGCGGGGTGCCGGTGGTGGAGGTGGCGAGGGCGGCGAACGGGCGCTGGCCCTTGGTCACCGGCTCGCGGTAGCTGCGGTCGAAGCCGAAGATCGCATTGCCCTTGCCGTCGGCGAAGTTGCCGCCGAGCACCGCCGAGAACTGGAATTCCTTGGCGTCCTGATAGTCGGTGGAGTCGGTGTAGCCCGCCCGGAAGTCCAGGCCCTCGAAGTTCGACTTGAGCTTCAGGTTCACCACGCCGGCCACGGCGTCGGCGCCGTAGGTCGCGCCCGCGCCGCCGGAGATGACCTCGATGCTGCCGATCATCGCCTGAGGAATGGTGTTGATGTCCACCGTGACCGTGTTGGCCGAGATCATCGGCCGGCGGCCGTCCACCAGGACCAGGTTACGGTTGGAGCCCAGGCCGCGCAGGTCGACGTTGGCCTGTCCGGCGTTGCCGGGGTTGTTGGAGGTGGTCGTTCCCGCGGGGCTCACCTGCGGCAGGGTGTTCAAGTAGGTGTCGAGGGTGATGTCGGCATTGGCCGTCGCCTGCTCGCCGGTCACCGTCGTGATCGGGCTGGCGGCCACGAAGTCCTGGCGGACGATACGCGAACCGGTGACCACGACCTCGGCGATTTCCTCGTCCTGCGCGTAGGCCGCGGTTGACGCGAACGCCGCGAACGCCGCGCCACAGATCATGGAAGACGCCAGCAAGCGCTCCCGCATGGATTTGGTTTTCAAGTCTGAATCCTCCAGCGGCTCGCCCGTCCCAAGAAGGTCGAAAGCGAAAGCCGCACCCCGCAAAAATTGCCGAACACAGGTATGTCCGGTTACGGGTGAGTTACGCGGTAAGGCAAAAATGGGTCAACAGTCGCGGAGTCATGTTGGTCGATATACTTATCTTTGTCGCGAGTTTGCAACATTCTGTTGTTTTGAACATTATAGTAATATTGATTTCATGTGTGCAATTACATGAGGCGGATTATGCGCGGCGCGGGCGAAGCGTGAAGTGGCAGCGCGCCTAGCGCGCGATGGCGATGGCCTGGCTGATGATCTCATCCAGCCGGGCGCGCATGGCCCGGCCCTCGGCCGTCAGGTGCAGGACCCGGCCGCGTCCGTCGTTTGGATTTAGGAAGGCCTCGACCAGGCCGCAGGCCGGCGGCCGCGCCCACTCCGAGTCGGGCGGTCCGAAGGAGCGGATGCTGCGCGAGGCCGTCGGCTCGGTCATCCGGCTGACATAGGCCAGCTCCTGGACGCTCAGGCCCTCGTTCTCGCAGGTGTAGAGGAAGCTGACGATCTCATTGACCGTGATGGTCGGGTTGAGCGTCTTGAACAGCGACAGGGCCTCGAGCAGGGAGTCGCGCGGACGCACGGTCTCAGCGCTCGGCGTAGTCGTTCAGGCGCCCTGTGCCCAGGCCGGGCGGACGGGCGCGGACCACCGGTGTCGGACGACGCTGCCGGCGCTCGCGCATGGCCAGGGTGGCCTCAGGATAGGAGGCGCGGACCAGCTTCAGCATGTCCTCAAGCTTCTTCTGATGGTCGGCGGCCTCGACGAAATCCTCGACGTTCAGCTCGACCGAGATCTGTCCCCAGAGCTTCACGAAATCCTCCAATGCCATTGCGCGGTGGATGCAAATTGTAGTCGGCGCCGCATGCATTTTTGGCGCGTTCCGCGGCCGTCCGACGCGGCCTCGCGGATTTTTGCATCCCTAGATCGCACGCCGCCCGCGTCGGAACCGGTGCAATGGTGGGCGATCTGGAAGGAGTACGATGTGCGTCGTCGAAGCGCGACTCTGGAGGGCCTGGAGTTAATGCGCGAAGCCGCGCCGACCCTCAGCCTCGCCCAGATCATCACCTTCCTGCACGTCGCCGACGAGGACGAGTCGGTCCCCATGATCGACCTGCAACGGCGCACCGCCACTAGCGCGGTCCAGGCCTGGCGCAACGTCCAAGCCCTCACGACCCTGGGGCTCGTCCGGGTCGGACGCTGGAAGATGGGCTCCATCACCGCGGTCGAGCTCAGCTCGGCCGGCCAGGATCTCGCCGCGCGGCTCGACGCCACGATCCACGGCTCCAGCCCCATCGCCGCCCCGGCCAGCGTGGCGACCTGAACGATCTTAGGGTGTCTTGTCGCCGCCGCACAAAGCCACGAGGTCCGCCGGTGGCTCCATGGACTTGATCGAGGAAACCCGCGCCCGGCCAGTGTTGCCGTCGGGTAGCCAGCCCGCGATCGAGAACAGGCCGCCGGCGGCGAGCCGCAACACCTGACCGGCCACTTCGCGCCAGTCGCCGACGGATAGGCCGAGGCGCAGCATCATCCAGTGGGTCCAGCTATGCGCCCCGGGCCAGGGCTGGCCCAGGATGTGGGCGCGCTCCAAATGATGCATCGCCGCGTCAGCGTCACGGCGATCAATGGCTTCGCGCGCAAGCTCGGCCTCGCGATGATAGGCCGCGAGGCGTTCCGGTGTGCGGCGCTTGGCAGGGGGGCGCCAGCGGTGCTGCTTGTCATCCATGCCTCAGCATGCGGGGGCCGAGCGCGCGACGCTTGAACGTAGCGGCTAGAGCGTGATCGGCTTCGGCAGGTCCGTAGCCGCGCCCTGGGTCCTTGCCGCGCCATCTGGCGATGAACCGATGTCCGCTTCGCCGGAAAGCGGACTAGCTGACGATCTGCCGCGCCGTTACGCCGAGCATGGCGCGCACGGTCCGCGCCATGTGGGCGCTGTCGGCGAAGCCCGCGGTGTGCGCCGCCGAGGTCGCGGCCTCGCCGGCGGCCATCGCCGTGAAGGCGCGCATCAACCGCCGCCAGAGCACATAGCGCCGAAACGGCAGTCCCATGTCCGCGACGAAGACGTGGCGGTAGCGCTCCGTCGACAGCCCCGCGGCGTCCGCCGCGCCTTGGATCCGCACCGGGCCCACGGCGAGATCCTGATCGATCCGACGCAGCGATCGGGTGATGGCCTCGCCGGGCGCGGCCAGGGGCGCGACACCTCCTGTCAAGAGCCAACGCCAGAAACGCATCGAGGGGCGCGCGGCTTCCAGGAGCACCACGCTAGATAGTTCAAGGTCGAGCGCCGCGATCTCAGCCCGCGCATCCTGGCCCAGCCTGGTCGATTCGATCAGCAGGACATCGGCGTGCGGCGCGGCGCCCAGCCGGTGTTCCACCAGGGGATCTATGAGAATCCGCCGACCCCTGAAAACCCGCCCCTGCCCATCCTCGATCTCGATATCCGACTCGGCGAGAACCGCCTGGGCTGCGAGGTGGCGATGGGCGGCGTTGTCGCCGACCCCACCTCGCCAGCGCGCCCAGCGATCGCCGACAATCAACTCGCCGCGCCAGGCCTCGCCGACCACCGCTTGGCCCCCTTACTCCGCGCCGGAGGGATTGCGGCGGTAATCCAGCGGCGGAGGACGATCGCCGACCATGGCCTTGTAGGCGAAGTCGGGGCCGCGCTTTTCCTCAAGCTCCGCATGGGCCTTGGTCAGCAATTCCGGCGAGCGGAACAGGGTCGCGCCGGCCAGGGCCAGGGTCTTGGCGGCCACCACCGCGCCCTTGCTGCCGATGCTTGTGCCGCCGGCCGCCACAGCCTGCCAGCTATGGGCCGGGGTGCCCGGCACCCAGGTCGCGGCCCCCATGCCCGCGGTCGGCGTCACCCAGCTCACGTCGGCCACATCGGTCGAGCCGCCGCCGCCGCCGCCGATGCTGTAGGGCTGGATCTCGCCAACGCTGCTCAGCTTAGCCTTGTTGGCTGGAAGCTGCTTTGCCATGGCCTCGCCGAACGCCGTCTCCTTGGCGTCCCAGGTGATGCCGCCGACCTGGCGCAAGGCGCTGTCCATCACCCGGCCCAGGGTGTCGTTGGGCAGCATATTGTAGACCCCGCCGGTCTGCTCGAAGGCGACCTTTGTGTCGGTGGCCAGCGCCGCGCCTTCGGCGGCCTTCTGGATGCGGCCCACCACGTCACGCACGATCTGCGGATCGGTGTGACGGACGTAGTAGTAGACCTCGGCCTTGTCCGGCACGACGTTGGGGGCCTTGCCGCCGTCGGTGACGACGTAGTGGATGCGGGTCCCGTCGGGAACATGCTCGCGCAGCATGTTGACCGCGACGTTCATGACCTCGACGCCATCAAGGGCCGAGCGACCGCGCCAGGGCGCCGCCGAGGCGTGGGCCGAGGCGCCGGTGAAGCGGAACTTGCCGCTGACATTGGCCAGCGAAACGCTCTGAGAGGCGCTGTTCTCGCTGGAGGGGTGCCAGTGCAGGGTGGCGGTGACGTCCTTGAACAGCCCGGCGCGGACCATGTAGACCTTGCCCGAGCCGCCCTCCTCGGCCGGCGCGCCGTAGACGCGGATTTCGCCCGAGATCTTATTGGCGACCATCCACTCCTTGAGCGTCTGGGCGGCGGCCACCGAGGCCGCGCCGAACAGGTGGTGGCCGCAGGCATGGCCGGCCGCCTGCCCCGCTATGGGCGACTGCATGGGCTCGGCGGTCTGGGCCAGGCCCGGCAGGGCGTCGAACTCGGCCAGGATGGCGATGACGGGACCCGGCCCGGTCTTGAAGCTGGCGACGAAGGCGGTGGGCATGCCGGCGACGCCGGCCTCGACCGTGAAGCCCGCTTTCTTCAACTCGCCCTGCAGCAGGGTCGAGCTCTTGGTCTCCTGGTAGCCGACCTCGGCGAAGTCCCAGATCTGATGGGCCACCTGGGCGGTGCGCGGCGCGCTCTTGTCCACCGAACCGAGGATGGCGGTCCGCTCGGCCGGCGTCAGCTCCGCGGCGTGGGCCAGCCCACCGACCAGGGCCAGGACCAAGCCAATACCCATCGCATGCCGACCCATCAGCCCATCTCCCGAATGCCCGGCGCGATGAAACGAGAGTCGGAGGCGCGCGCGCCGGTCGCGCGCCTCCGACTGAGGTCTAGAACGTCTTCCGGACGCTCACGTACCAGTAGCGGCTATAGGGCTGGTAGAGTTCGCCCAGGAAGCCGTCGGTTTCCAGTGGCGGCTTCTCATTGGTCAGGTTGCGCACGCCGATGCGCAGGCGGGTGTTTTCCGCCAACCCTTGAGTGAACTCATACTGGCCGTAGAGGTTGGCGGTGAGCTGGCTCTCGACCACCCAGGGATCGCCCGTGGCGTCGATCAGGGCGGTGTCCTGCACATCGCCGATGTACTGGGTGAAGGCCCCGATCTGGATCTGTTCGTAGCGCCATGTCGCCGAGGCCGACCACTTCCACTCCGGACGGCCGTTCTGGCGAATCAGGTCGCCACCCCCGGTGATGGTGGTGCCGGCGTTGATCTGACCGGCGGCCCGCGCCGCCAGCAGGGCGGCGATCTCGGGCGACGGCGAGCGGTAGAACTTCACCAGCTTGGCGGCGTTGAAGTTGACGTTGAAGTTACCCCAGCTTTCGGTACGCAGGTCCCAGATCACCCCGATGTCGACGCCTCGCGCTTCCTGCGGCAGCAGGTTGCGGTACTGGTCCTTCACGAACAGGACGGCGCCGACCGGAGCCAGGCCGGTGCCGGCGAAGGCCGCGATGTCATCGGCGGTCGGCGCGGCACGGATCACGTCGGGATTGGTCCCGCCGCTGAGACGCGCCAGGTAGTCGGCGGTCAGGCCGTTGCCTTCGCCGAACAGGCCGACGATGCCCTCCTGCTTCACACGCCAGGCGTCGACGGTGAAGGTGAAGTCACCGTACTCGACGGGGACGAACTTCGGCTGGAAGACCACGCCGCCGCCCCAGGTCTCCGATTCTTCCGGCTTCAGGTCCGGGTTGCCGGCGCGCTGGGCGCTGGTCGTGCCGGAACGCGAGCAGGCCGAGAAGCTGGCGATACGGCCGGCGCGAAGGTCGGCTTCGCAGCGAATCCAGTCGGTGCGCGTGTTGGAACGGGTCACCAGGGTGGCATTCACCTGCTCCAGGTTCGGAGCCTTGAAGCCCTGAGCCCAGGATGCGCGCAGGCGCAGGCCGTCGATCAGGTCCCAGGCGACGGCGACCTTGGGTTTGGCAACGTCGCCGGCGTCACTGAAGTCCTCATAGCGACCCGCGAGCTGCATCTCGAGGTTCCGCACCAGCGGGATTTCCATCTCGGGCGAGACCAGCGGCACGGCCAGCTCGGCGTAGGCCGACATGACATTGCGCGAGCCCTTGGTGTCGGGCGACGGACTGGAGCCGATCAGGTCGCCGACATAGGCCTGGCCCGTCACCGAGTCGGTGAAGTTGATCGTGCCGTCGACGCGACCGTCGCGGTCATCCTTCTGGGTCTCGCGGCGGTACTCGACGCCCGCGGCGAAGCCGACATCCCCACCCGGCAGGGCGAACAGGTCGACCTTGGAAACCTTGAAGTCGGCCAGGGACAGTGAGCTGGTGTTCTTGCGCACCGTCTTGATGCGGATGGCGTCGCGCGCGGCCTGGCTGCTGGGCGTGTCGTCGCCGATGCTGGGGTTGGTCAGACTGCCGCCGTTGAAGGGGTTGTATGCGTCCGGCGTGGACAGGCCGAGCTGGCGCTGCAGCAGGGTGGCGCTGATGCCGTCGGAGACGTCCTCGACCTCGGCCCGGGAATAGAGCAACGCGCTCTCCCAGCGGAAGCCCATGACCTCGCCCTTCAGCCCGCCCAGCAGGCGCAGCTGCGAGTTCTCCACGTCGACCTGGTTGGCGCCGACATCGGCGAACAGGTAGGTGCGGATGGTGACCGGCAGACCGGCGGCCGGCACGTTCAGATTCGGCAGGCGGTTCGGATTGATCTGGCCATTGGCGAAGACCGTCGGGCCGAAGGGGTTGTAGTAGCTGGACGCCGGCGCGGTGACCGGGGTCGCGGCCAGTGTGCCGGTCGGCGCCTGGAGGCTCTTGGTCGTGGCTGTGTAGTAGCCGACCTCCCCAAACGCCTTGAGGTTCTCGGTCAAGTCATAGCGCCCGGTCAGGAAGACGTTGATCCGTTCCAGTTCGGGCATGACCGTGGTGTTGTTGCTGCGCGCCGGATCGTAGCGCAGTTCGCGATCCGCCGCGGCGGTCGCGGGCGTGCCGTCGTCCAGGCAGTAGCCGGCGCCGAAAGGAACCTGGCAGCCCGCGAACGACGTCGGTTGCGGGTGGAACGCGCCGGCCGCGGTCGTGATCGCTGTCGTGCCTTGGCGGACCGTGCCGAACGAGGCCGGTGTCTGCAGCGAGGCCCAGGGCAAGGCGGTCAGTCGGCCGTCGGGCACGGAGGCCGTCGCGAAGCGGGTTCCGGCGAACAGCGGCCGCTTGTCGGACGATGCGGTGTAGTCCTGGTCGGCGGCGTTCAGCGCCGTGCGATCGGTGTAGTTCAGGAACAGGCTGACATTGCCTCGACCGTCCTGGAAGTTTTGGCCGAGTTGGGCGTTGAACTCGAACTCGCGCAGCTTGGTGCCCTCGGCCGCGCCGTACTGGGCGTCCACCGTGATCCCGTCAAAGTCGTCCTGCAGCACGGTGTTGACCACGCCGGCCACGGCGTCCGAACCATAGAGCGCCGCGGCGCCGTCGCGCAGGACTTCCAGCCGCTTCAGCCCGCTCACCGGGATGGCGTTGGTGTTGTAGGTCAGCACCGGGACCAGGTTCTCGTCGGCGCGGCTGGAGGGGTGGGCGACCACGCGGCGGCCGTTGAGCAGCACCAGGGTGTTGCCGACGCCCAGATTGCGCAGGTTGACCGAGCCCACATCGCCCCGGGCGCTGTTGCTGGAATTCGGCAAATAGCTGGAGTTGAAGCTGACGTCGCCCATCTGGGGGATCGAGCGGAACAGGTCGTCGCCCGAAGTCGCGGCGATGGCGTCGAGCTGTTCTGCGCCAACCACCGTCACCGGAACCGCGGCGGTCACCTTCGCCCCGGCGATCTGCGAGCCGACCACCACCAGCTCCTCGACTTCGCTCTCATCGGCGGTCTGGGCCCAGGCCTGGCCGGCGAACGCGACGGCGGCCAACGCCGTGGTGGCGAGCATGGCGCGACGCCATGAGACGACAGATTTCATGATTTCAATCCCCACTAGAAGTTCAGCCCCCGGACGCCAGGCGTCCGACCTCGGCTCAGTAAAAAGTCACGTTGTCGATTTCCAACCAGAGCTTCTGGCCAGGGGCGCGGCTGCCGGCGAACTCGACCTCAAGCAGATCGTCACCGCGCCAGGGGCCGGTACCCGCCCCGCGGCCTGCCGCACGCTTCAACGCGCTGAACGGAATCTCGAGCGTCCGCCAGTCGTCGCCGGCCGAGACCTCGGTCCGCCAGGCGCCATTGGTGGTGTTGATGTCGAAGTCGTAGGCCCCGGCGCCGCGCAGCTCGAACCGCACGCCCTTGAAGGCCCGCGCGTCCACGGGCTCCACCGACCCGCGGGTGAGCGGGATGATCACGCCGGCTGAGGGATCGTCCTTGGCGGCCATCCGCGCGGCCAGGCTGAGCGCGCCGCCGCCGCCGGCCCGCTGGATGACCTGGGCCACCTGCACCGTGCGGTCGATGCCGCCGTCCATGTCGTTCAGCCGCAGGGTGTCGAGGCTGGAGCGGCCGTCGGCGCGCTCGAAGTCGTCGATCAGGGCGGCGACCTTGATCGCGGGCATGGCCGTCTGGCTGTTGGCGGCCGGCGCCTTGAAGCCCCGGCCGTGGACCAGGGCGCCATCGACGAACACCGCGTCGGTCTTGCGCACGTCGGCGATGTCGGTCCAGGGCGCGCCGGACACCAGCACCAGGTCGGCGCGCTTGCCGGCCTCGATGGTGCCGCGGTCGGAGATTTCGCCTAGGGCGCGGGCGGCGTTGGACGTGCCGGCCATCAGCGCCTGGGTGGGCGTCAGGCCCGCCTGCACCAGTAACTCCATCTCGCGCAGGGTCGAGACGCCATGCGGCGTGCCGGGCATGCCCGCGTCAGTGCCCAGCACCACATTGACGCCCGCGTCGCTCAACGCCTTCACGTTGGTGAGCGCGAAGGCGAACTTAGCGATCGACTGGCGCCGGGCGGGGGTGTCGGGCTGCGCGCGACCGGTCTTGTCGGGATCGTAGACCGCCAGCGTCGGCGCGTAGGCCGTGCCGGCCGCCTTGAGCATCGCCACGGTCTCGGCGTCGATCGGCTGGTCCTGCAGGCTGTGGGCGATGATGTCGACCTTGGCGCGCGCCGCGATCCGGCCGCGCTCGATGGTGACCGTGTGGGTCAGGACCTTGATGTCGTTCTTGTGGGCCTCGTCCACCAGGGCCGAGAGCGTGCCCTGGTCCATGCTGGTGTTGTCGGCCGAGACTCCGTAGCGCCAGCCGTCCGTGAACGCCTTGATGAAATCAGGCTTGTAGGGGACTAGCGCCTTCACCTCGGTGCGCGCGTCCTGCGGACTGCTCAGCCACTTGGTGGTCGCCTCATCGGCCCAGTCGGCGCCGTGGCCGCCCGGCGTGCTCATCCGCGCCACGAAGTTCACGTGCGGCGCGGCCAGGGTTCCCAGCCAGCGACGGCGGGGCGCGAAGGACTCAGGCTGCTGATGGAAGTCGTTCACGGTCGTGACGCCGGCGGCGATGTAGGCGTTGGCGATGGCCGGCGTGACCTTCGGCTCGCCGCCGGGGGTCCAATGGGTATGGACGTCGAAGAAGCCGGGCAGCAGGGCCTTGCCCCTGGCGTCTATCACCTTCGCGCCCTTGGGAACGCGGGCCTTGGGGCCGACCGCGACGATGCGGCCGTCGCGAATGATGACATTGGCCGGACGGGGCGCGGCGCCCGTGGCGTCGAAAACGGTGGCGCCAACGATCGCTGTCGCCCGTGACTCGGCGGCGGAAGCCCCGCTCGCCAGGGCCGCCAGTCCGGCCGCGATCCACAAGCCAGCCGTGCGCCGGCCACGTCCCATTAAGCTCAAGCTCGACCCCGCCACGCTCGGCGGTGTCGGGTGAATTTCGCCCAGAGCCGCCCCTCGAACCCCCAACTACGGTCCGACGACGAATTGAATCCATACTTATCGGCGTTCAGAAACCCCGGGGCGCGAATTTCGACCGAGTTTCGCGTCGCTGTGTCCCTGCGGCTCAGTGTTGATCGGACGATCTCAACCCCAGGTCGTCTCGAACCGAGACGGCGTTCGGCGAGCGCGACTCGCCTAGACCGCCCGAGCGGAGTCGTCGTCGAGATACGCGAAGGTCGACACCGTCGCCGCGGCGATGGCGCCGATCATCGCCGACGGATCGATCGGCTTGCCGACCAGGCCCTGGAAGCCCAGCACCTCCATTTGCGCGTCGCTCATGTCCTCGACGTCGGCGGTGAAGGCCAGGATCGGCGTGGACCGGTTCGGACCGCCGCCCTGGCGGATGCGCCGCACGGCGCCGGGTCCGTCCAGTTCAGGCATCCGCATGTCCATCAGGATCACGTCATAGGGGCGTCGCGCGGCAAGTTCGGCGGCCTCCGCGCCATTCTGGGCCTCGGTCACCTCCGCGCCGACCCCCGCCAGGAACAGGCGCGCCAGCTCGCGGTTGGCTGGATGATCGTCGGCCACCAGCACCCGCACTCCCAGGAAGCTCAGTCGCTCGCGCACCTCGGCCTCGGTCTGCGACACCGCGCCGGTCGCCCGCGCGGAGGGGATGTAGAACGAGAAGCAACTTCCCTTGCCGACCTGGCTGCTCACCGAGATTTCGCCGCCCATGGCTTCCACGAGACCCTTGCAGATCGCCAAGCCCAGACCCGTGCCGCCATGGGCGCGGGTCAGGGAGCCGTCGACCTGCGAGAACCGCTGGAACAGCAGGGTGAGCTTCTCGGGCGCCACCCCAGCGCCGGTGTCGATGACATCGACCATCAAGCGCTCGGCCGCGGCGTCGAACCGGGCGCGCAAGGTCACCTGTCCGGACTGAGTGAACTTCACGGCGTTGCCAACCAGGTTCAGCAACACCTGCCGCACCCGGTCGGGATCGAGCATCAGCATGAGGTCGGCGGGGGCGTCGCACGCCAACTCCAGACCGATGTCCTTGGCGCCGGCCTGAGGCGTGAACAGATCCAGGGCGCCGCGGCTGAGCTTGAGCAGGGAAACCGGCTCGGGTTGAATGCTCACCTGTCCGGCTTCCAGCTTCGAGAAGTCCAGGATGTCGTTCACCGTGCATAGCAGCGCGCGGCTCGCGTCGCCCACCCGGTCGATATAGGTCCGGGTCAGATCGGTCAGGTCCGCCTGCTCGGCGGCCAGTTGGGTGAACCCGACGATACTGGTCAGCGGGGTGCGCAGCTCGTGGCTCATATTGGCCATGAATTCCGACTTCACCGCCGCCGCCGCCTCGGCCTCCAGGCGCGCGGCCTGTAGCTCGGTTTCCAGCACCTTGCGGACGGTGATGTCCCGGATGATGTCGGTCATGCCGATCATCTCACCGGTTGCCGGATCGATCACGAGACCCGGCTTGGACTCCAGCCAGATCTTCGTTCCATCGGCCCGGCGGGAGCGGTACTCCACCGGCCAGGGCGTGATCGCGCCACGCGAGGCGATAACCGCCTCGCACATGGACCGCAGCTTCGGCCCGTCCTCGGGGTGCATGAGGTCGTAGGACGTCCGGCCGACCATCGCCTCGGGCGACACGCCGGTGACGGCCAAGGCGGCGGGCGACATGTAGGTGATCGTGCCGTCCAGCAGCGTCTCAGCGATGATGTCCGGCGCGTTGTCCGCCAGCCGGCGATAGCGCAACTCGCTCTGCGCGAGGGCCGCTTCCACCACCGATTGCCGCTCGCGGGCCAGGCGCAGCTCCAACTGGTCGACCACGATGTCGGCCAGCGTACGAAGCCGTCCGAGATCGGCGTCAGATGGACGCTCGCGTGGCTTCGTATCGAGGACGCAGAGGGTGCCCAGGCAAAGGCCGCCCGGCGTGACGAGGGTCGCCCCGGCGTAGAAGCGGATCTCGGGTCCGCCGCGCACCAACGGGTTGGCGACGAAGCGGGCGTCGGCGGTGGCGTCTTCGACCACCAGGGTCGCGCGGGGACCCATCTCCATGGCCTGGCTGCAGAAGGCCCATGCCCGGGGCGTCTCGGGGTCGCTGACTCCGAGGCGGGACTTGAACCATTGGCGCCGGTCGTCCAGCAGCGAGATCAGAGCCATGGGCGCGTCGAGGAGCTCGGCGGCCAGGCCGGTCAGCCGATCGAAGGCCTCCTCCGGCGCAGTGTCCAGAATCCCGTAGGATCGGAGCGCCTGCAGCCGCGCCCCTTCGGTGTCGCTCATCACTTCCTCTGACCGCCCGCGCATGGAGCGATGAGACCCGATCCTGGTTACCGAGCCGGCCAACAGGCCCTGAGGCATTTCGTCGCCCGGCTCCGCCGCCAGGGCCGCGATCCCAGCACGCCAGGGAAGCCGAAAACCACCCGCGAACGATAAGCCCTTCATTTGACCGCCCGACGCGCCGATATAGCGTGGTGACGGACGTCCATTGCGCGGGATCACATGAAGCAATTCCTCATCACCACGGCCGGTGTGTTCGCGGGCCTGGTGCTCTTCCTTGTCGGGGTTCCCTTCCTGCTGATCGTGATGGCCATGGGCGCGGCCCAGCCGGCGCCGATCCCCTCCCATGCGGTGCTGCAGCTCGACCTGCGCGATCCCATGACCGATCAGGATCCAGTCAATCCGTTCGCCACCTTTGGGCGTCGCTCGATGTCGGTCATGTCGGTGATCGAGACCCTCGATCGCGCGGGCAAGGACGGCAAGGTGAAGGGCGTATTGGTCCGCCTGCCGGAGGGCGGCATGGAGCCGGCCGCCGCCGACGAGATCCGCTTGGCGATCAAGAAGTTCCGCGCCACCGGCAAGTCGGTGATCGCCCACAGCCAGGGCCTCTACCCCTCCGGCGTGGTCTCCTCGACCTACATGCTGGGATCGTCCGCCGACGAACTGTGGATGCAGCCCGGAGCTTCGTTCCAGGTGGTGGGCCTGGCCGGCGAGGACATCTTCTTCAAGCGGGCGTTCGAGAAGTACGGGATCAAGCCCCAGTACGAGCAGCGCCACGAGTACAAGAACGCCGTCAATCCCTACCTCTACAGCGATTACACCGCGCCGCACCGGGAGAGCACCCTGTCCTGGATGGGCTCGGTCTATTCCACTGGACTCGCCACCGCCGCGGCCGATCGCAAGGTCGAGCCAGGCCTCCTGCGCCGCTCCATCGAGGCCGGTCCTTACCTCGCCGAAGACGCCGTCAAGCTGCGCCTGATCGACAAGGTGGGCCAGGTCAAGGAAGCCGAGATCGCAGCACTCGCCAAGGCGGGCAAGGGCGCCGAGCTGGTCGCCTTCGAGAAGTATATGCGCGGCAACGACCAGGAGCCCGGGACCGGGCCGGTCATCGCCGTGATCGAGGGCGAGGGCGCCATCGTCACCGGTCACGATGGCGCGGCAAATCCGTTCGCGGGGGGCTCGTCGATGCACTCCGACGACATCTCCGAGGCGCTGTACGACGCCATCGAGGACAAGGACGTCAAGGCGATCGTCTTCCGCGTTTCCTCACCCGGCGGGTCCGACACCGCCTCGGAACAGATTCTCGCCGCGGTGCGGGCGGCCAAGGCGGCCAAGAAGCCGGTGGTGGTCTCCATGGGCACCTACGCGGCCTCGGGCGGTTACTGGGTCTCCAGCCAGGCCTCGGCCATCGTCGCCCAGCCCACGACGCTCACGGGGTCCATCGGCGTGTTCGGCGGCAAGTTCGCGCTGGCCGAGGCGCTGAGCCGCTTCGGCGTCGACGTCCGGCAGGTCGGGGTCGGCGGAGAGTATGCCGGGGCCTTCGGCATGGGTTCGGAATTCACACCGGCTCAGCGCGCCGCCTTCGCCGGTTGGATGGACCGCATCTACGCCAACTTCATCGCGCGGGTCGCCGAAGGCCGGAACCTGTCCCCGGAACGGGCCGGAGAGCTCGCCAAGGGCCGGGTCTGGACAGGCGCCCAGGCGCGCGACCTGGGCCTCGTCGACGAGATCGGCGGCTTCTATCAGGCGGTGGATAAGGCCAAGGGCTTGGCCGGCTTGAAGGGCGAGGTGCGGCTGAAGCGCATGACCACGACCGTGTCGGCCTTCGAGGCGCTGGAGAGCGCGCTCGGCGTCTCGGCCACTTCGGTCCGCACCCTGGCCGCCGCCGCCTGGATCCTGGGCGACCCCCGCGCCAAGGGGCTGATGGACGAGATGGCCGCGGAGCGTCTACGCGGCTCCGGCGCCATGGTCCTGGCGCCGACGCCGGTGAACTAGCCTGGACGACGAAGCGTCCGCGCGGGCGTTCGGAAGAGCACGCGGCGATTGGCGAAGTCGAGTTCGATCGCCTCGAAGTGACGCATGACGTCGATCCCCACCAATAGGGCGGGGCGGTCGTTCAGCTCCCAGAGCTTGAAGATGTGCAGATCGGCGAACACTGCCGAAAGATTGCCGATGCTGAGACCGCCCATGCGCAGGGACGGCACCGAGGAGAACTCGCCGCGCGCCCGCTGGCCGGTGGCGCTGATCAGTTCGACGACCGAGACCTGCGTCGACAGTCCGAGCGCCGACCGAAGCTGCGATTGAAGTCTCAGGTTGCCGACGGTGTTCTGGGACCCGGAATCCAGGAACGCCGTCACCGGCACGCCGCCCAGGTCGGCGTCGATGATGATCAATTGGCCAAAACGATAGCGCGCCGGGACAATGACGACATTGCTCTCGGCCGCGAGGTCGGCGCGCGCATCGCGCAGACGCCCGTCGGCGACGTTCTGCTGCACTCGCGTCTCGCCATCGTCAGCCTTACTGACCGTCAGAACGTTGCGCCGGAAGTCGATGGCCACGCGCCGGTTCTTGAGAACATCCACCCCCATCAGTCCGTCCGCGCCCAGACGCGCCCGCTGCAGGGTCGGCGCGCGCAGGCGTCGGGAGGTCACCCGGCCGACGTCCAGCTTGTTGATCAGGGCGGTCCCCGACGACTCGACACCGGCGATGCCGTTGATCTGAGCCCGGCCCGCCGACGGCAGCGACAAGGCCGCGGCCAGCTCCGTGGAGATCACCGTGCGATTGGCGCCCGTATCGACCACGAAGTCGAAAGGGCCTTGATCGTTGATCATCACCGGCGCCGTCACGCGCTTGGCCGCATCGGCCGACGAACTCAGCTCGGCGGTGTCGGCCGGTCCGGGCGCCTGGTTGGCCAGGTTCACCAGAATGGGCGGGCCCTTGCGCGGCTCGCGAACGGCGCATCCGGCCACGACCATACTGGAGGCGATCACCGTCGCCGCGCGCCTGCGATTCCACATGACGACCACTCACGCCGCCTCCCCGGCCGAAGGCATGACATGCGTCGCGACAAACAAAAAGGGGCGGCGGATTTCTCCGCCGCCCCCTTCAGACTTGTAACCCGGCTTCTTAGAAGCGGAGCTTCAGTTGACCGAACAAGCGGCGGCCGACGACGTCATAGCTCGACGGATCGGTGCCCGACTGAACGTTCGGGGCATAGAGGCGCGGCTGCTGGTCGGCCACGTTGTTGACGCCGATCTTCAGCTCGACGTTGTCGGTGATGCCCCAGCTGGCGTCCAGGTCGATGTAGTAGGTCGCCGGAACGTTGGAGGAGACACCGGCGGTGCCGAGGAAGGTTTCGCCGGGATACTGGCGGAACTGGCGGTTTTCCATGGCGTCGAGGTAGCGGATACGAGCGCCGAAGCTGAGGGCTTCGGTTTCGTAGCCCATCATCCCGACCTTACCGAGGTTGAACCGGGTGTTGAAGGTCGCCTTCCATTCCGGGAAGCTCGTGCCGAGGCCGGCGCCGAAGTAGGAGATCGTGCCGGTGAAGTCGACCGGGGGCAGATCGGAACGGTCAGCTTGCTTGTACTCGAGCACGTGGGTCAGCAGCAGGTTGGCCTGGACCGAACCCATCCACTCCGGAGCGCCCAGCCATTCCCAATCGAAGCCGTACTCGATTTGGAAGTCGAGGCCGGAGGTC
Organism: Phenylobacterium sp.; assembly: GCF_031412415.1. Lineage (GTDB taxonomy): Bacteria > Pseudomonadota > Alphaproteobacteria > Caulobacterales > Caulobacteraceae > Phenylobacterium. The sequence continues at coordinate 504 of NZ_JANOCX010000158.1, read as the reverse complement.
TTGATCAGACCGCCGTTGACCGTCGGCCATTCACCATTCGCCGGGTCGCCCGGGTTGTTGATCGTGGCGTTGGTCAGGTTGCCGCCCGTACGGGTGATGCCCGCGCAGTAGATGTTGGTGTTCGAGTAGGTGCTGTTGGTGCCGAAGTAGTTGAAGCAGGCCGCGATGGCCGTGTTGGTGTCGAAGGTCAGGATCGGGTCGGAGATCTCGATGTTGTAGTAGTCGATCGAACCGCGCAGACGGCTCGTCCACTGACCGTCCCAAGGCGAGGACAGAACGAGACCGGCGGTGTAGGTGTCGGCTTGTTCCGGATCGAGGTCGATGTTGCCCGACAGGAAGATGTTGGCCTGCGAACCGGGCGCGGTGGTCGCGCCGGCCGGGCCAACGCCCTGGGCCGCGCAAAGGCCGCGCAGGGTGCCGGCGCCGGTGCCGGAAGCTTTCCAAGCCGTGGTGAAGGCCGAGCAGGGGTCGAAGATCTGCGGAGCCGAGGCGCTGCCGGCGAAC
>NZ_JANOCX010000157.1:0-14664 GCF_031412415.1 Phenylobacterium sp. | reverse complement strand
TGTCGCGCAGCTCGCCGCTGAAGCGATTGAACAGATGGAACAGGGTGGAGGACGGCCCCGTCAGGCTCATCGGCGCCACCGGCGCCTCGTACTTGCGCGCCAGGGACAGGGCGCTGGTCATCCACTCGGGGTCCGACAGCTTTCCGTCGGGACCGCGCCGCGCCAGCCGTCCGGCCGGGAAGATCACCAGGGCGCGCTCCGCCTCCATGGCGTCGCGGGTCATCTGCAGGGTGACGCGGGTGCGTTCGCGAGTGCGCTTGGCCTCCACCCACTCCACGGGGATCAGCACCTCGTCGAAGTTGGGCGCCACGCGATGAGCGTCGGAATTGGCGTAGAAGCAGATGTCGGGCCGCACGCCCTTCAGCGCGTCGAACACCGCGATCCCATCGGCGATTCCGGTGGGATGGTTGCAGATCAGGATCACTCGGCCCTTGGCGGGGACATGGGCCAGACCGCGCGTCGTCACCCGCACGTCCAACAGGTCCGACACATAGTCCAGCGCGGCGCGGCCGGGCAGGGGCGCGATGGCTTCGGCCATCTGGCGGGCCTTGGCGTAGTCCAATAGGGCGTAGAGCAGCGGCCGCGCCAAGGGCCAGGCGGGGCCTCCCGACAGCCTGGGCGCGCGTTCGGCGATCAGGGTGTCGATGATGTGGTCGTGACGGTCGGCTGCGACCGGCACGGCGTCGGAGGTGGTCGCGACCGTCATGGGGGAATTGTGCCCTCCGCCGCGCGCTTACCGCAAGCGCATCAACCGACGACAGTCACCTGCGGCGATCCCGCCTTCAGGCGGCCGACCACGACGGCGCGGTCGAAGCCTCGGGCGCGAACCAGGTCCAGCACCGCCTCGGCGACCTCGGGCGCGACGGCGATCAGCAGGCCGCCGCTGGTCTGGGGATCGCACAGGATGTCGCGCCGCCAGTCGGGCAGGTCGCCCGGCAGGCGCACATCGTCGCCGTAGCTGACCCAATTGCGGCCCGAGGCGCCGGTCCGCACGCCCTCGCGCGCCAGCGCCTCGACGCCCGGGAGCAGGACGGGCGCATGGGCGTCGAGCTCGGCGGCGAGTCCCGCTCCCCGGCACATCTCCAGGGCATGGCCCAGCAGGCCGAAGCCGGTGACGTCGGTGAGCGCGCTGACCCCCGCCATGCCCGCCAGTTCGGCGCCCACGACGTTGAGCTGGGTGGTCGAGGCGATCAGGGCGGCGTAGCCCTCGGCGTCCAGCTTCTCCTGCTTGAACGCGGCGCTGAGAATCCCGACGCCCAGGCCCTTGGTCAGGATCAACACGTCGCCGGCTCGCGCCGCGGCGTTCTTCAGCAGCTTGTCGGGATGAACCAGGCCGAGCGCCACCAGGCCGTAGATCGGCTCGACGCTGTCGATGGAATGGCCGCCGGCCACGGGAACGCCCGCCGCGGCGCAGACCGAGGCGCCACCCTCCAGGATGGCCCGGATGGTGGCGGGGGCGAGCTTGTCGACCGGCATGCCGACGATGGCCAGGGCGAAGATCGGGGTGGCCCCCATGGCGTAGACGTCCGAGAGCGCGTTGGTCGCCGCGATGCGCCCGAACTCGAAGGGGTCGTCCACCACCGGCATGAAGAAGTCGGTGGTCGCCACCAGGGCCTGGCTGTCGTTCAGCCGCCAGACCGCCGCGTCGTCCGAGGTCTCGGTCCCGACCATGAGCTGGGGGAAGATCGCCGTGGCCGGCATCCCCGACAGGATGTCCTTCAGCACGCCCGGCGCCAGCTTGCAGCCGCAGCCGCCGCCGTGGGCCAGTGAGGTCAGGCGGATAGGATCGGTCATGGCGCTTGCGGTCCTTTGGCCAAGAGGCGAGATGGACGGGTTACAGCAGGCGGCGGAAAGAGGCGATGGCGCAGGACGAAACGCCCGTGGCGTCTGGCGGACAGGGGGCGGCGACCATCGGCGTCACCTCCGATGTCACCGCTGCGCAACTTGCGCGATTCGACACCATCATCGACGTCCGCAGCCCCGGCGAGTTCGCCGAGGACCACGTTCCCGGCGCGATCAACCTGCCGGTCCTGACCGACGCCGAGCGCGCGGAGGTCGGGACGATCTATGTACAGCAGTCGCGATTCCTGGCCCGTCGGATCGGCGCGGCCCATGTGGCGCGCAACATCGCCCGGCACTTGGAGGGTGTGCTCGCCGACCGGACGGGAGACTTCGCGCCCCTGGTCTATTGCTGGCGTGGCGGGCAGCGGTCGACAGCCATGGCCACCATTCTGTCCCAGGTCGGCTGGCGCACGACCCTGTTGGCGGGTGGGTATCGAACCTACCGCCGCGCGGTCCAGGCGCGGCTCTATGACGGCGCGGCGGCGCTGAACCTCATCCTACTGGACGGCCCAACCGGCTCGGCCAAGACCGAGATCCTGGGGCTGCTGGCCCGGCGGGGAATACAGGTCCTGGACCTGGAGGCCCTGGCCGGGCACCGCGGCTCGTTGTTCGGCGCCATCGCCGGCCAGCCTCAGCCCAGCCAGAAAATGTTCGAGAGCCGGTTGCTCGCGGCGCTCGACGGCCTCGATCCGACGCGGCCGATTGTGGTTGAGGCCGAGTCCAGCAAGATCGGCGACCGGATGACGCCGCCCCTGCTGTGGAAGGCCATGGCCGCGGCGCCAAGGATCGAAATCGCCGCGCCGCCGGTCGCCCGGGCAGACTATCTGGTGGCCGCCTATGGAGACATCGTCGCCGACCGCCCCCGACTTGAAGACGCCCTGAGCCGGTTGCCGGTCCATCCCAGCGCCAAGCGCCTGGCCGGATGGCGCTTCATGATCGAGGCCGGCGCCTTCGCTGACCTGGCCCTGGCCCTGATGGAGCTGCACTATGATCCGGCCTATGCCCGCTCGGCCCGCAAGGAAACGAGACCGCGAATCGACCTCATCGAACTGCCGAGCCTGGACGCCCCGACCCTATCGGCCGCCGCCGATCGCATCGCCGGCCTGATCGGCGGAAACGCGGAACAACTTGGCCGTGACCGCCTTCCGCCCATAACCTGATCGTCAGAGTCGCCTCGGAGCCGGACATGCAGCGCTTTCGCCTTTGGGGGACCCTGCTCCTCGTCGCCGTCGTGCTGGGCGGCGGCCTGTACGCCTGGTGGAATTTCGACCTGCGCTGGCGTCCCAAGACCATCACCAAGAACCAGGCCGAGATCACCAAGTTGCTGGAAAGCGCCGGCTGGGTGTCGCCGGGAAACACAGGGCCGAAGCTTTATATGGTCTCGTTCCGCACCTGTCCCGACTGCGTCCGCTTCAAGGAAGAGGAGTTCCCGGGCTTGCAGGCGGCCAAGGTCGACACCCGGGTGATCGAGATCGCCCGCCGCGACGCGAACGGGGTCGCCAAGTCCACGCCGGCCGAGCGTGCCACCGTCGCCGAACTATGGCTCAACCGCTCCTGGCCGCTGATGGAGCGCTGGGAGTCCGTGCCGGCCGAGGCCTGGACGGCGCCCGGCATCCCTCCCGCCGACGGCGACATGGCCCGCACCGCGGTGGTGGAGGCGGGGCGCAAGTTCGTCGACGACCTGGCCCCGCTGATGAAGGCGAACGGCGTCACCTTCGCCTATCCGCTGCTGGTCTGGTGGACGCCGGACGGCAAGATGAAGGCCTGCGCCTGCGAGAAGCGCGAGACCTACCGCTTTGTACGCAAGGAACTGGGCGCGGTTCAGCCGTAGGGCTTGCCCGAGACGATCTGCTTGCTGCGGCCCCTGGTCTTGGGGCCGTGCTCGCGGTCGACCGGCGACTTGTGTGGCCGGTCGGCGGCGAGGCCATCCTCCAGGTCGAAGAGGTCGCCATTGGCCGAGCCGGCGTCGAACGACCGGGCTTCGCCGTCCACTTGGTTCGCGTCGCGCTGCGCCTCGAGGTCGCGCTGGCCGACGCCGGCGCCCTGCTCGCGGGCGCGGTTGGCTTCCGGCGTGGTGGGCGAATAGCTCCGGGGGTCCTGGGGCATGGTCGGCTCCTGTTGGGGGGTACGGGGACTTCAACCCTTGAATCACCGGGCCTGTTCCCCTTGAGGCGACCGCGCGGGCGGGCTAGGCCCAATTGATGCCCTCCGCGCTTTCCGCTGAATACGACGCCCGACTGGCCAGGGGCGACATCCGCCCCGATCCGGCCCAGGCGCCGGGGATCGCGGCTCTATCGCGGCTGGAGGCCGCTCTCGTCGACGCCCAGCCCAGCGGCCTGACCGCCTTCTTCCGCAAGCCGGAGAGCCAGCGCGGAGTCTATCTCTGGGGACCGGTCGGGCGCGGCAAGTCCATGCTGATGGATCTGTTCTTCGAGACCGCGCCGGTGGAGAAGAAGCGCCGAACTCACTTCCACGTCTTCATGGGCGAGGTCCACCGGCTGATCGACGCTTGGCGCAAGGGCGATCCCGCCGCGCGCAAGGCGAGGTTTGGTCAGAGCAAGGGTGACGATCCGATCTCTCCGGTCGCCGATGTCGTGGCCTCAGAGGCCCGCCTGCTGTGCTTCGACGAGTTTCAGGTCACCGACATCGCCGACGCCATGATCCTGGGCCGACTGTTCGAGGCGCTCACGGAGCGCGGCGTCACCTGGGTCGCCACCTCCAACCGCGCGCCCGACGACCTCTACAAGGACGGCATCAACCGGCAGCTCTTCCTGCCGTTCATCGCCCTGCTGAAGGAACGGCTCGAAGTGGTCTCCGTCGCCGGACCACACGACTATCGCCTGGACCGCCTGCGGGCGGCGGGGACCTGGTTCTCGCCCAACGACCCCGACAACGAACGCAGCTTCATGGCCCTGTGGCGCGACATGTTGGGCGGCGAGGTCGAGATCGGCGAGACCCTGGAGATCCTGGGCCGCAAGGTGCACCTGCCGCACGCGTCGGGCGGCCTGGTCCGGGCCTCCTTCGCCAGCCTGTGCTCGGTCGCGCTGGGGCCGAACGACTACATCGCCATCGCCGCGCGCTTCCACACTGTGTTCCTGCAGGATGTCCCCCGCCTCACCGCCAACCGTCGGGAGGAGGCGCGCCGGTTCGTGATCCTTATCGACGCGCTCTACGAAGCCCGCGCCCGGCTGATCGTCCTGGCCGATGCGGATCCCGCGGCGCTCTATGTTCAGGGCGACGGCGCCTTCGAGTTCGAGCGCACGGCTTCGCGTCTACAGGAGATGCGCTCGGCCGACTGGCTGGCCGAGCGCGACTGAACCCTAGCGCCAGGTCGCGCCGCCGAAGAACCCCGTGGCGTCCTTTGGCTTCACCGCCGAGAGGCTGCAGTGATTGGCGTTGCCTGAGACCGGCGCTGGAATGAGGCGGGCTCCGCCCGGCAATCGCTTGGCGTCGATCATGCAATAGGCGGTGAAGGGCGGGGCCAGCCCGCCGATGGTGCTGGCATACGTTCCACCCGGCTGGCACTGCACGCTGGCGTCGGTCATGCGTCCGTTCTGGTCCACGTCCTCGCGGCTGAAGTCGCAGGTTCGGCCCGTCTTCTGGCCGGGCGCGGGGATGCCCGGCATCGACAGGCCGCGGATCACCACGCCGGTGGTGACGGGGACGACGCCGCCAACGAGGGCCTCGGCGACCGGCCCCGGGGCGGGCCGGACGGGCGCTTCCGGCGGGGCCGGGGCGCATCCGGAAAGAGCAGCTATCACTGTGATGACGGTGGGCGTTCTAAGGGGCGGCATGTGGCTTCCTTTCGCGACGTCGGGGGTCATTTTCTCTGGGGCATGTTGCGCGGCGGCGGTTGGCGAAGCAGGTCGGCCAGCGGCGCGCCGTCGGCGATGGCGGTGGCCCAGACCTTGTCGGCGTCCAGCCAGGGATCGGCGGCGGTCAGGTCATAGGTGACCGTCCGGGTCGCTGTGTTGGTCATGTCCACCAGCAGGCCCGGCCCGGCGCATTGCTCCACCCAGGCGCCCAGGTCGAAGACCGAGGTGGAGAACATCAGCAACAGGGATTGCAGCGGCGCGACCGTCACCTGGAGCGCGTTGGACAGGCCCATGGCGCAGGCGGGACGGCCGTCATAGCTCAGGCCGCAGCTCAGCGGATCGGTGATGGCGCTTTGGATGGACACCGCACCGCCGCCGCCGCCGCCGGCCACGACGCACTGCAGGGAAGCGCCCACCGTCATGACGTCGCCCAGGCGCGTGGGCGCAGAGGCGCCGACCACGATCGTCCGCTGGGCCGGATCGGTGATCCCGGCGGCGAGGGCGGTGCGCGAGACAAAGGCCTGGTAGACCTCTGTCCAGGCGAGGTTCTGGCTCTGGGACAACGCCGCATTGGCGTAGGTCACCAGCGGCCGGGCCGTCCGGTTGGAGGTCTGGAACATCGGCAGGGCATAGAGGCTGGCGCCGGCGTCAAGCAGGGTCTGCAGGGCGGCCGGCGTCAGGTTGACCGTGATCTGGTGGGTCTGCGGCGTGGGCATCGTTCGGGTCCGCTGGCGGATCCCAGACGGCCCCGGTTGGAGCCGCCTGGGTGCGCCGGTCGCGCTAGGACAGGGGCACGAAGAGGGCGTCCACCAGCTCCAGGTCCTCATCGTTCAGGGTGACCCAGCCGGCGGTGTTGGTGGTCCAGCCGGTGTCCTTGCGGAACGTCACCGTGCGGCTGAGGTTGTTGCCGTCCAGCTCCACGCTGCAGGAGGCGCTGATCGCCCGCTCTACCACGGTCCCCGTGTCGACCTGACGCGAGGACTCGAAGACCATCAGCACCTTCTCGTAGGGCATCATGGTCACCGACTCGCCGATCCCGCCCAGATCGAAGGCGCAGATCGGCGAGAGCTTGCTTTGGATGATCTGGCCCATGCCGCACATCCAGTCGCGTTTGCCGGTGTTGTGCACCGTGATGGCGCCCCCGACCCCTTTGTGGTCCACGCTCACCGTGCCGGAATCGGTCGCCGACAGGCGGTCGCCCAGGTTCATGGCGTCCGAGGACACGTTACTGACATTGACCCCGGGGACCGGCGCGCCGCCATCGCGGACGAAGCCGCCATAGTCTTCGGTCCAGCTGAAACTCAGCGAGTTGGAGAATTGGTTCTCGGAGAACCAGACAACGGGAAGTCCGGTCGAGCCGGTCCCGACGCTCTTGTAGACACGAAGACTCTTGTCGACCAGGAACGCCAAGGTATCCGGGTCGTTGAGATCGATAGTCACGGTATAGGTCGCCATGGACGTTCTCGCTGAATGCTGAATTCAGAAGCCGCGATTGACTTTCTGCACCCCTATGAAGCGCCGCCGGGAAAAGCTCGACAAGGTTGCATGTCTTGCTCGCAACGCAACTTGAGGTCGGATTTTTGCGCTGGGCTCAAGTCGGTCCGGCCGATGCGACATCGACGCCCTGCGCGACGGCCACCAGAGATGTGAGCAGATCGGTCGCCGCCGGCGGCAGGCTGCGCAGGCCGGCGATCAGCCGTCGTTCCGCATCGCTGGCCTCGGCGTCCTTGTGACCTTCGATCTCGCCGCGACCCAGGATCAGCCAGTCCATCGAGACGTCCAGCACCAGGCACAGGCGGCTGGCGTGGTCGAGCGACATGGGCCCGCCTCGCTTCCACCGGCTGATGGCGCTCTCGTCGACGTCCAGGTCGTGGGCCAGGCCGAGCATCTTCTGGTGATTGCGCCACCTTATGGCCTGCTGGAGGCGCTCGCCGCGATTCGACATGGAGCTGCTCCACGCAAGGAAGCGAGCGCCAAGGCGCCGCTTGTTCAAACTGGAGATGTGTAGCGGCAAAATACGACTAACGGAGGAGCCGGCCTCCCGGATCTCAGGGCGCCCTGAGGCTCTCGACCAGTTCGCGGGCGAAGGGGCGCAGTTCGTCCATGCCGCGGACGCAGATGGTGAGTTCCCGCAGCGCCCAGTCGTCGGTCAGGTCCACGACGCCCAGCGACATGGTGCGCACCGCCCGCGCCGCCGTGGTCTGGGGCACGATGCCGACGCCCACTCCGCACTCCACAAGCCGACAGACGGCGTCGAAGCTGCGGAGTTGGACGCGCAGGCGCAATGGCCGGCCCTCGCGCGCGGCCTTGCCGGCCAGGAACCGCTGCAGCGAGCTCGCCCGGTCCAGCCCCACGATGTCGCAGTCCAGGACGTCGGCGAACGAGACGTGGGGCCGCGTGGCGAAGGGGTGGTCGGCGCCGGTCACCACCACGAAGCGGTCCGAGCGGAACGGAAAGGTCTCCAGCCGGCCCACATCCACCGTGCCCGCCACGATCCCGATATCGCCCACGCCCTCGGCGATCAGTCCGACGATCTCGTCGCTGAGCCGCTCCTCCAGATTGACGCTGACCTGGGGGTGGCCGGCCAGGAAGGCGCTCAGCGCCTCGGGCAGGAATTCCGTCAGGGCGTTGGTGTTGGCCAGCAGCCGCACCTCGCCGGAGAAGCCGCCGGCATAGGCGCCCAGGTCCTCGCGCAGCAGGGCGCCCTGCGCCAGGATCGTGCGGGCGTGCTTCAGCAGGGTGAGGCCGGCTGGCGTCGGCGCCACCCCTTGGCGCGAGCGCGACAGCAGCGGCGCTCCCAGGGTCTGCTCCATGTTGCGGATCCGCGTCGAGGCCGCCGCCAGGGCCAGCGCGCTGCGTTCGGCGCCGCCGGTGATGGAGCCCGCGTCCACCACCTCGCAAAATAGCTTCAGATCGATGAGGTCGAACCGCATCCTTCGTCTCCCGCGAAGGGAACCTACAGGAAAGACGTATTGCGCCGTATCCAAATATGTCGAGACTTCGGATTTGGCGAAGGATCGGCCGCTTCGAACCGTCGCCGCGCCCGGCCTTCGTTGACAGCCCGGGGCGGCGGCTTAAAAGCGGACCCGCTTCTTCCTCTTCGGAAATCGGCCTCATGACAGACGCGCCTCGCGCCCGCCCGCTCTCGCCCCACACATCCATCTGGCGGTGGCATGTCACCATGGCGACCTCCATCGCCCATCGGGTCAGCGGCTGCGCGCTGTATGGCGGCGGCCTGATCCTGGCGGCCTGGGCCGTGTGCCTGGCCTCGGGGCCCGAGACCTACGGCGCCTTCCAGGCGCTGATGGGCTCGATCCTGGGCAAGATCGCGTTGTTCGGCCTGACCTTGTCGGCCTTCTTCCACCTGGCCAAGGGCGTGCAGCATCTGATCTGGGACGTGGGCTTCGGCTACAAGCCGCAGACAGCCAGCCTGGGCGCGGTGGTCGCCATCGCCTTCTCCATCGCCGCGACCCTGGCGATCTGGGGCATCGCCGCCATGACGGGAGCGCTTTGATGAGCAGCTATCGCACCCCCCTCGGCCGCGCCCGCGGCCTGGGCGCCGCCAAGCACGGCGTCGGCGAGTGGATTTCCGAGCGGGTCACCGCCGTGGCCTTGGTCCCGCTGACGATCTGGGCGGTGTTCGCCGTCCTTCGGCTGTCGGCCACCGACTATTACGGCGCCGTGGCCTGGCTCACCGGCTCACCGCTGAATCCGACGCTGATGGTCCTGCTGGTGGCTGTGAGCTTCCTGCACATGCACGGCGGCATGCGGGTGGTCATCGAGGACTACATCGAAAAGACCCTGACCAAGACCGGCCTGCTGCTGCTCAACCTCTTCGTCTGCGCGCTGGCGGGCACGCTGGCGGTGTTCTCCATCCTGAAGGTCGCGCTGGGAGGCGCTCTGTAATCCCATGGCGACTTATCAGTTCATCGACCACAAGTTCGACGTCGTCGTCGTGGGGGCCGGCGGCTCCGGCCTGCGCGCGGCACTAGGCTGCGCCGCGGCGGGCCTGAAGACGGCCTGCATCTCCAAGGTCTTCCCGACGCGGAGCCACACCGTGGCCGCCCAGGGCGGCATCTCGGCCAGCCTGGGCAACATGGGCGAGGATGACTGGCGCTGGCACATGTACGACACCGTCAAGGGGTCGGACTGGCTGGGCGACCAGGACGCCATCGAATACCTCTGCCGCAACGCGCCCGCCGCGGTCTACGAGCTGGAACACTGGGGGGTGCCGTTCTCGCGCACCGCCGACGGCAAGATCTATCAACGGGCTTTCGGCGGCATGACCCGCAACTATGGCGAGGCCCCGATCCAGCGCACCTGCGCGGCGGCCGACCGCACCGGTCACGCCATGCTCCACACGATGTACGGACAGGCCCTGTCCAAGGACACCGAGTTCTTCATCGAGTACTTCGCCCTGGACCTGATCATGGACGAGGGCGTCTGCCGGGGCGTCACCGCCTGGAAGCTGGACGACGGCACCTTGCACAGGTTCCAGGCTCAGCAGGTGATCCTGGCCACTGGCGGCTATGGCCGCGCCTATTTCTCGGCCACCAGCGCCCACACCTGCACCGGCGACGGCGGCGGCATGGCGCTGCGCGCCGGCCTGCCCCTGCAGGACATGGAGTTCGTGCAGTTCCACCCCACCGGCATCTATGGCGCCGGTTGCCTGATCACCGAGGGCGCCCGGGGCGAGGGCGGCTACCTGACCAATTCCGAGGGTGAGCGGTTCATGGAGCGCTATGCGCCCACCGTGAAGGACCTGGCGCCGCGCGACATGGTCAGCCGCGCCATGACCATCGAGATCCGCGAAGGCCGCGGGGTGGGTCCGAAGAAGGACCACATTTTCCTGCACCTGGATCACCTGGACCCGAAGATCCTGCACGAGCGCCTGCCCGGCATCTCGGAGAGCGCCAAGATCTTCGCCGGGGTCGACGTGACCAAGCAGCCGATCCCCGTCCTGCCGACCGTGCACTACAACATGGGCGGCATCCCCACGAACTTCTATTCCGAGGTGGTCACCCGGCTGGGCGACGATCCCGACAAGGTGGTTCCGGGCCTGATGGCGGTGGGCGAGGCGGCCTGCGTCTCGGTCCACGGCGCCAACCGCCTGGGCTCAAACTCGCTGATCGACCTGGTGGTGTTCGGCCGCTCGGCGGCCCTGCGCTGCGCCGACACCATCAAGGCCGGCGCGACCCAGGTCGAACTGAAGCCCGCCATGACCGACGGCCACCTGGCCCGCTTCGACAAGTTCCGTAACGCGTCCGGAAACACCTCCACCGCCGCCCTGCGGCTGGAGATGCAGAAGGCCATGCAGGACGACGCCGCGGTGTTCCGCACCACCGACAGCCTGGCCTCGGGGGTCAAGCGCCTGGAGGCGATCCACGCCAAGCGGCCCGACCTCAAGGTCTCCGACCGCGGCCTGATCTGGAACACCGACCTGGTCGAGACCCTGGAGTTCGACAATCTGGTCGGCCAGGCGATCACCACCGTGGCCGGCGCCTATAACCGCACCGAGAGCCGCGGCGCCCACGCCCACGAGGACTTCCCGGACCGCAACGACACGGAATGGATGAAGCACACGCTCACCTGGTTCGACGACGCCACGGGCAAGGTCGCCATCGACTATCGTCCGGTCCACAGCTTCACCATGACCAACGACATCGCCTACATCCCGCCCAAGGCGCGGGTCTACTAGGTCTTGGCGATGGCTTTCCTCCGCATCTCAATCCACGCGTCCCCGCTCAAGGTCAGCGCCTGATGGTCCAGCTCCGCCTTCCCAAGAACTCGCGCGTGCAGCGTGGCCAACATCACCCGGCTCCGGCCGGCGCGACCAAGGTCAAGACCTTCAAGGTCTATCGCTACGATCCCGAGGGGACCGAGAACCCGCGCTGGGACACCTATGACGTGGATGTCGACGCCTGTGGGCCGATGGTCCTGGACGTGCTGATCCACATCAAGAACACCGTCGACCCGACGCTGGCCTTCCGCCGCTCCTGCCGCGAAGGCGTCTGCGGCTCGTGCGCCATGAACATCGGCGGCCGCAACACGCTCGCCTGCACCCACGGCCACGCCGACGAGGCCGGCGCTCAGTGCCAGATCAGCCCGTTGCCCCACATGCCGGTGATCAAGGACCTGGTCCCCGACATGACCATGTTCTACGCCCAGTACGCCTCGATCGAGCCCTGGCTGCACACCACCACGCCCGAGCCGCAGACCGAGTGGCTGCAGACTCCGGAAGACCGTTCCAAGATCGACGGCCTCTATGAGTGCATCCTCTGCGCCTGCTGCTCGACCTCGTGCCCCAGCTACTGGTGGAACGGCGAAAAGTACCTGGGCCCGGCCGCCCTGCTGCAATCCTACCGCTGGCTGGTCGACAGCCGCGACGAGGCGACCGGCGACCGGCTGGACGACCTGGAAGACCCCTTCAAGCTCTATCGCTGCCACACGATCATGAACTGCGCCCAGGTCTGCCCCAAGGGTCTGAACCCCGCCAAGGCTATCGGCGAGATCAAGAAGATGCTGGTCGACCGCGTGGTCTGAGGCTTCTCTAGGCGCGGCTCGGCGATCCGAACGGTGTTTGGGAAGTTGACGCCACCGTCACTTTTCTGCATGGGGCTTCTATGAGCCAATTGGACGCACATGTGGTGATCCTGGGAGCCGGTCACGCGGGGGGCACCGCCGCGGCCCTCCTGCGCCAGTACGGCCACACCGGTCCCATCACCCTGGTGGGCGAGGAGCCGATCCCGCCCTATCAGCGGCCGCCGCTCAGCAAGGCCTGGCTGAAGGGCGAGGCCGACGCCGACTCCCTGGCCCTGAAGCCCCTGGAATTCTACGCCGAGCACGACATCGACTTCCGTCCCAACACCCGTGCGGTGAAGCTGGCGCGCGAGGCCAAGCAGGTCACCCTGTCGAGCGGCGACGTCGTGGCCTATGACTTCCTGATCATCGCCACGGGCGCACGGGCCATCAAGCTGCCGGTCGAGGGCGCGCATCTGGCGGGTCTGCTGGAACTGCGCACGGCGGCCGACGCCGAGATCTTGAAGGCCACCATCGGGCCGGGCAAGCGACTGGCGGTGGTGGGCGGCGGCTATATCGGGCTGGAGGCCGCGGCCTCCGGCCGGGCGCTGGGCGCCGAGGTCGTGGTGATCGAGCGTGAGGCCCGCCTGCTGGCCCGCGTCGCCTGCGAGGCGCTCTCGACCTTCTTCCTGGAGGTTCACAAGAAACATGAGGTGACCTTCGAACTGGGCGCCACGGTGGCGGGCTTCGAGGGCGCGAACGGCCATGTCACCGGGGTCAAGCTGGCCGATGGCCGGGTCATCGCGTGCGACGCCGCCCTGATCGGGGTCGGCGCCACGCCCAATGACGAGATCGCCCGCGACGCGGGCCTCGACACCGCGCGCGGGATCGTCGTCGACCTGGAGGCGCGGACCGCCGACAAGTCGATCTTCGCCATCGGCGACGTCGCCCATCGCCCCATGCCCATCTACGACCGCATGTTCCGCATGGAGAGCGTGCCCAACGCCCTGGAGCAGGCCAAGCAGGCCGCCGCCGCCATCGTCGGACGCGCGCCGCCGGCGGGCGAGGTGCCGTGGCAGTGGTCGGACCAGTACGACCTCAAGCTCCAGATCGCCGGCTACGCCTTCGACGTGGACCGCATCCTGCTGCGTGGCGATCCCGCCAGCGGCAAGTTCGCGGTCTTCCATCTGAAGGGCGACCAGGTCCAGTCGGTGGAGGCGATTAACTCGCCGCCCGAGTTCATGATGGGCAAGATGCTCATCGCAAACCGCAAGCCCGTCGACCTCGACAAGCTTGCGGACCCATCCGTTTCCATGAAAGAGGTCGCCGCATAAAACGCGGCGAAGGGGAGTAAATGGCCAAGATCACCTATGTCGAACACGACGGAACCGAGCACGTCATCGACGTCAAGACCGGCCTTACGGTGATGGAAGGCGCGGTGAAGAACAACATCCCGGGCATCGACGCCGACTGCGGCGGGGCCTGCGCCTGCGCCACCTGCCACGTCTATGTGGACGGCGAATGGCTCCCCAAGACCGGCTCGAAGTTGGCCATGGAGGACTCGATGCTGGACTTCGCCGAGAACGTCGAACCCAACAGCCGCCTGTCGTGCCAGATCAAGGTCTCCGACGAACTGGAAGGCCTGGTCGTGCGCATGCCCGAGAGCCAGCACTAGGCGCTCTTCGGCTATTGGGTTAGGTCCACCCCGGCCCGCGGAATCGGGTCGGGAACCTGTGGAGCACGCCCGTGACGGACGCCGGCCAGAGCCGCGATCTCGCCTTCGACGCGATCGATCCGCGCTACCTGGCCTTCATCCGCGACTATCTCGCCCGTCACGGCCTGGACGCCGACCGGTTCTGCCGGCCGCTGCCGGCCGACGACGAGATGTTCTTCAAGGCGATCCTGCCGAACTACGAGGGCGACGCCTCAATCTCCGCCTTCAAGTTCGTGGAGTCGACGCTCCGCCACTTCGACGCCTATCGCCAGATCGTCGACGGGGCGCTGGGCGGCTTTCCCAAGCTGGGCACGGTGTTGGACTTCGCCTCCGGCTGGGGGCGGCTCACCCGCGTGCTGGAGCAGAGACTGAAGCCCCGCCAGATTTTCGTCGGAGACATCTATCACGACGCCGTGGCGTGGCAGGAAAAGACCTTCGGCGTCACCGGCGTCTACTCCGCCCCTGACCCAGACGGCTTCAAGCATGGCGGCGTCCACGACCTGATCTTCGTCGGCTCGATGTTCTCCCACCTGCCGGACGGCCTGTTTCAGCGCTGGCTGGCCAAGCTGCACGGATTCCTGGGGCCGAAGGGCGTCCTGGCCTTCAGTGTCCACGACGAGGCGATCCTGCCTGCCGGCCAGGCGATGGACGCCAGTGGCCTGACCTATCTGCGCTTCAGCGAGAGCGGCTCGCTCGACCTCGAGATCTACGGCATGTCCTACGTCACCGAGGCCTATGTGGCCGATGGCCAGAAGGACCGCGCCACCCGCCTCG
>NZ_JANOCX010000156.1:0-4811 GCF_031412415.1 Phenylobacterium sp. | reverse complement strand
GGCGAGCCGCTGGCCGGCCGGCTGCTGATCTATGACGCGCTGGCGGCCGAGACACGGACGGTGAGGATCGGAGCCGATCCGGAGTGCGAGGTCTGTAGCCCTACAGCATCGCCGGAATAACCCGGTCCGGCGGCCGGTGGCCGTCCATCCAGGTCTTCAGGTTGATGATCACCTTCTCGCCCATGTCGGTGCGGGCCTCGACCGTGGCCGAGCCCAGGTGGGGCAGGAGGACGGCGTTGGGCAGCTTCAGCAGCTTGGGATTGATCGCGGGTTCGAACTCGAAAACGTCCAGGCCCGCGCCGGCGATGGCGCCGGTGGTCAGCAATTCGGCCAGGGCGCCCTCGTCGATGATCTCGCCGCGGGCGGTGTTGACCACGATGGCTTGGGGCGGCAGCAGCTTGAGGCGGCGCGCCGAGAGCAGGTGGTAGGTGGCGGGTGTGTGCGGGCAGTTGACCGAGATGATGTCCATCCGGGCCAGCATCTGGTCGAGGCTCTCCCAGTAGGTGGCCTCCAGCTCCTCGGCGATCAGGTGACTGACGGGTTTTCGGTTGTGGTAGTGGATCTGCATGCCAAAGGCCCGCGCGCGGCGCGCCACGGCCTGGCCGATACGGCCCATGCCGATGATCCCCAGCCGTTTGCCGTTGATCCGCCGGCCCATCATCCAGGTGGGGGTCCAGCCGGTGAAGCCGCCGTCCTGGGCCAGGTTGGCGCCTTCCACGATGCGGCGGGCGACCGTCATCATCAGGGCCATGGTCAGGTCGGCGGTGTCCTCGGTCAGTACGCCGGGCGTGTTGGTCACCGTGACGCCGCGCGCGTTGGCGGCCGCCACGTCGATGTGATCGATCCCGGCGCCGAAGTTGGCGATCAGCTTCAGGCGCTCGCCCGCGCCGGCCAGCAGGTCGGCGTCGATCTTGTCGGTGATGGTGGGCACCAGGGCGTCGGCGCGGGTGAGCGCGTCGGCCAGGGCCGCGCGGCTCATGGGCGCGTCATCGAGGTTGAGCTCGGTGTCGAACAACTCGCGCATCCGGGTCTCCACGGAGTCCGGGAGGCGGCGGGTGACGATGACTTTCGGCTTGCGGGCGGCCATGGGCGTTTTGAAAGGAATCTTTAACTGCGAGAGGCGCGGATTGCGTTGATACCAGGAACCTCTAGCAAAGCCCCCATGGACGGCCAAGGCGAGCCTCGACTGATCGAACGTAACACATGGACAGCGCCTCTCCTGGCGGCGGTCGTGTTGCTGGGCCTTTCGTGCCTGCCGGCGCGAGCGGCGGAGCGGGCGACCCCGTCCGGCTATCCGGTGCCGCGCTACATCACCCTGAAGTTCGACGAGGTCTATGCCCGGGCCGGCCCCGGCGAGGATCATCGCCTGCTCTGGGTCTATCGGGTCAAGGGTCTGCCGGTGCAGGTGGTGGCCGAGAACAGCGAGTGGCGCCGGGTCTGCGACCCCTCCGGCGGGGTCGCCTGGGTTCACAAGCGGTTGACCGACGGACGGCGCAACGTGCTGGTCACCCAGGGCTCGCCGGCGGCGATCCGCAAGAAACCGAAGGCCGGGGCCGAGGTCGCCGCCTATCTGAACCCCAGGTCGATGGCCGCGTTGCTCCGCTGTGAGAAGGGCTGGTGCAAGGTCAAGCTGGACGGCGCGACCGGCTGGACCCCCGCCCAAGGGCTGTGGGGCGTGTCCGACACCCTCCAATGCAAGGGCTCGCGCGCCCGTTGAGCCTTGGCTCCGGCTCTGCTAGGGCCTGACGGTCACGATTCCCCATGGCCTCCGGGGCCGCCGCGAAGAAAGCCGACCATGAGCCAGGGTGTGAAGGCCAAGGACCACTACAGCTTCGAGGAGCTGATGGCCTGCGCCCGCGGCGAGATGTTCGGCGCGGGCAACGCCCAGCTGCCGGCCCCGCCGATGCTGTTGTTCGACCGCATCACCAAGATCACCGACGAGGGCGGCGCCCACGGCAAGGGCAGCATCGAGGCCGAGTTCGACATCAACCCGGACCTCTGGTTCTTCGGCTGCCACTTCATCAACGACCCCGTCATGCCGGGCAGCCTCGGCCTGGACGCCCTTTGGCAACTGGTGGGCTTCTACCTCGGCTGGATCGGCGGCAAGGGTCGCGGCCGCGCGTTGGGCTGCGGCGAGGTGAAGTTTGGCGGCGAGGTCACGCCGGGCATCAAGAAGGTCACCTACAAGATCGAGATGAAGCGGGTCATCAATCGGCGCCTGGTCATGGGGATCGGCGACGGGGTGCTGGAAGCCGACGGCGAGCCCATCTACTGGGCCCAGGACCTCCGGGTCGGCCTCTATCAGCGGTAAGGAGCCCAGCATGCGCCGCGTCGTCGTCACCGGGATCGGTATCGTCTCCTCGATCGGGAACAACGCCAACGAAGTCCTGGCCTCCCTGCGGGACGCCAAGTCCGGGATCAGCTTCTCGCCGGAATACGCCGAGCTGGGCTTCCGCTCGCAGGTCCATGCCAAGCCCAACCTGGAGTGGGAGAGCCTGGTCGACCGCCGTGCCGCCCGCTTCCTGGCCCAGGGCACGGCCTTCGGCCACATCGCCATGGAACAGGCCATCGCCGATTCCGGCCTGGAAGAGTCGGACGTGTCGAACGAACGCACCGGTCTGATCGTCGGCTCAGGCGGCCCCTCGACCAAGGCGATCATCGAGGCGGCCCATACCGCCAAGGAGCGCGGCCCCAAGCGGGTCGGGCCCTTCGCCGTGCCCAAGGCGATGAGCTCGGGCGCCTCGGCGACGCTGGCAACCTGGTTCAAGATCAAGGGCCTGAACTTCTCGATATCCTCGGCCTGCGCCACCTCCACCCACTGCATCGGCTCGGGCTACGAGCAGATTCTGATGGGCAAGCAGGACGTGGTGTTCGCCGGCGGGACCGAGGAACTGGACTGGACGCTGAGCGTGCTGTTCGACGCCATGGGCGCCATGAGCTCCAACTTCAACGACAACCCGTCCACCGCCAGCCGCGCCTATGACGTGGCCCGTGACGGCTTCGTGATCGCCGGCGGGGCCGGGATCGTGGTGCTGGAAGAGTACGAGCGCGCCAAGGCCCGCGGGGCCAAGATCTATGGCGAGATCGTCGGCTATGCCGCCAATTCCGACGGCTTCGACATGGTGGCGCCGTCCGGCGAGGGCGCCGTGCGCTGCATGCGACTGGCCATGGAGGGCCTGGGCGGTCGCAAGATCGACTATTTGAACCCGCACGGCACCTCGACCCCGGTGGGGGACACCAAGGAGATGGGCGCGGTCCGCGAGGTGTTTGGATCCAACGTGCCGCTGATCTCGTCCACAAAGTCGCTGACCGGCCACAGCCTGGGCGCGGCCGGGGCGCAGGAAGCGATCTATTCGATCCTGATGCTGAACAACGGCTTCGCGGCCAAGAGCGCCCACATCGAGAACCTCGACCCCGAGTTCGCCGACCTGCCGATCCTTCTGGAGCGGAAGGACACCGAGCTGCAGACCGTGATGTCCAACAGCTTCGGCTTCGGCGGCACCAACGGCTGCCTGGTGATGGCCAGGGTCTAAAGGACGCTCACGCGAACGCGGCTTGCGCCGCTTGCCCGCCCCGTTCACAAACCTGCTCGAAAAAACGCGAGGGAGACGCGCATGGCGAAGGATGGCTGGGACTTGCCCACGGGCGAGCTGATGAAGGGCAAGAAGGGCGTCGTGATCGGCGTGGCCAATCATGACTCCATCGCCTGGGGCATCGCCTCGCAGCTGGCCGCCCAAGGCGCCGAGATGGCCCTGTTCCATCTGCCGGGCATGGAGCGCCGCGTCCAGCCGCTAGGCGAGAGCATCGGGGTCAAGACCATCGTGCCGGTGGATGTGACCCAGGACGACCAGATGGACGCGGCGTTCGCGGCCGTCGAGGCGGCCTTTGGGACCATCGACTTCTTCGTCCACGCCATCGCCTACGCCCCCCGCGACCAGATCAAGGGCAGCTTCGTCGACAACGCCACCCGCGAGGGCTTCCTGCAGGCCATGGACATCTCGGCCTACAGCTTCGTCGACTGCGCCCGACGCGCCGAGAAGCTGATGCCCAACGGCGGCTCGATCATCTGCCTGACCTATATGGGCTCGGAACGGGCCATCCCGAACTACAACACCATGGGCGTGGCCAAGGCCGCCCTGGAGGCCGCGAGCCGCTATGTGGCGCGCGACCTGGGCCCCAAGGGTATTCGTGTCAACGCATTGTCACCGGGCGCCATGCGCACTCTTTCGCTGGCCGGGATCTCCGGCGGCAAGGGCATGCTGGCCAAGGGCCGTGACCTCTCGGCCATGAAGCAGGACACGTCCATGGAGGGCGTCGCGGGCGCGGCCCTGTGGCTGCTGTCGGACCTCGGCCGCTCGACCACCGGTGAGCTGATCCACGTGGATGCAGGCTTCCACATGATGGGCTTTACCGAGGACGACGAAGGCTAAGCGTTCGCGCCGCCGTCAATGGTGAAGGCTGCGCCGTTGGCGAAGCGGCTTTGGGGACTGGCCAACCAGGCCACCATGGCGGCGATGTCCTCCGGCTTGCCGTATTCCGGGATCGGCATTCGGGCCCGTTGCGAAGCGGCGCCCGCGCCGTCGGAGGGGTTCATATCGGTGTCCGTGGCGCCTGGATGGACCGAGTTCACCGTGATCCCGCGCGGTCCGAGGTCGTGGGCCAGGCCCTTGGTGAAGCTGACCAGGGCCGACTTCGACGCCGAGTAGAGCGTGATGCCCGCCTGCGGCACCCGCTCGGCCAAGCAACTGCCGATATTGATGATCCGACCGCCTTGGGGCAGGTGCGCCACGGCGGCCTGGGCGGCCACGAAC
>NZ_JANOCX010000155.1:0-1627 GCF_031412415.1 Phenylobacterium sp. | reverse complement strand
CAGGGCGTGGAAGTAGTTGGCGGGGGTCGAGCAGTTGACGACCTGAAGATTGTCTTCCGCGCAGAGCTGCAGGAAGCGTTCGAGGCGGGCGGAGGAGTGTTCCGGACCCTGGCCCTCATAGCCATGCGGCAGCAGCAGGACGAGACCGCTCATCCGCAGCCATTTGCGTTCGCCCGACGAGAT
Organism: Phenylobacterium sp.; assembly: GCF_031412415.1. Taxonomy (GTDB): domain Bacteria; phylum Pseudomonadota; class Alphaproteobacteria; order Caulobacterales; family Caulobacteraceae; genus Phenylobacterium. The sequence continues at coordinate 1,444 of NZ_JANOCX010000155.1, read as the reverse complement.
GAACTGATCGATGACCACCTGGGCGCCGTTGGCGAAGTCGCCGAACTGAGCTTCCCAAAGGGTCAGGGTCTTTGGGTCGGCCAGGGAGAAGCCGTACTCGAAGCCCAGCACCGCCTCTTCCGACAGCGGACTGTCGATGATCTCGAAATGGGCCTGGCCGGGCCGCAGGTTCGAGAGCGGCGTGTAGTGCTCTTCCGTCGTCTGGTCGATGATGTCGGCGTGGCGCTGTGTGAAGGTCCCGCGCACCGAATCCTGGCCGGTGAAGCGCACCGGGAACCCGTCGTCCAGCAGGGTGGCGATGGCCAGATGCTCGCCGGTGGCCCAGTCGAGACCCTCGCCGGCGTCGATCGCCGCGCGACGGTTCTCGATCACCCGGCGCACGTTCTTGTGCACGTCCAGGCGCTCGGGGATGGCGGTCAGCTGATGGCCGAGGTCCAGCAGCTTCTGCATCTTGACGCTGGTGTCGCCGCGGCGGTCGTCGCCATCGGGCAGGGCCAGGCCCGACCAGGCCCCGTCCAGCCAGTCGGCCTTATTGGCTTTGTAGGCCTTGCCGGCGTCGAACTCCTTGTCGAGGAAGTCATCGAACTCGGCGATCCAGCCGGTGAGCTCGCCCTCGGTGATCACGCCCTGGCCGATCAGCTTGCGGCTGTAGATCTCGCGGGTCGACGGGTGGTCCTTGATCTTGGCGTACATCAAGGGCGAGGTCATCGTGGGGTCGTCGCCCTCATTGTGACCGAACCGCCGGTAGCAGAACATGTCGATCACCACGTCCTTGCCGAACTGCTGGCGGAACTCGGTGGCCACCTTGGCGGCGTAGACGCAGGCCTCGGGGTCGTCGCCATTCACGTGGAAGATCGGCGCCTCGACCATCAGCGCCACGTCGGACGGATAGGGCGAGGAGCGCGAGTACTTCGGCGCGGTGGTGAAGCCGATCTGGTTGTTGACGATGAAGTGGACCGTGCCGCCGGTGCGATAGCCCTTCACGCCCGACAGAGTGAAGCACTCCGGGATCACCCCCTGGCCGGCGAAGGCCGCGTCGCCGTGCAACAGCAGCGGCATCACATGGCCGCGGCCGGCGTCAGGGTTCTCGCGCAGGGTGAAGGCCTGCTTGGCGCGCGCCTTGCCCAGCACCACCGGATTGACGATCTCCAGGTGGGACGGGTTGGCGGTCAGCGACAGGTGGACGCTGTTGCCGTCGAAGGCGCGGTCCGAGGACGCGCCCATGTGGTACTTCACGTCGCCCGAACCCTCGACGTCCGAGGGCAGGCTGGTGCCGCCTTGGAACTCGTGGAAAATCACGTGATAGGGCTTGGCCATCACCGCGGCCAGGACGTTCAGGCGGCCCCGGTGGGGCATGCCGATGACGATGTCGCGGACGCCCAGAGCGCCTCCGCGCTTGATGATCTGCTCCAGGGCCGGGACCATGGATTCGCCGCCGTCGAGG
>NZ_JANOCX010000154.1:0-3107 GCF_031412415.1 Phenylobacterium sp. | reverse complement strand
CAACGTGATCGCCGACGCCAACGACCTGGGCGGGGCGCTGACCGCCCATCCTGACGTCAACAAGATCTCCTTCACCGGCTCGACCGAGACCGGCAAGAAGGTGATGGCCGGCGCAGCCGACGCGCTGAAGCGCATCACGCTGGAGCTGGGCGGCAACGACGCGGCCATCGTGCTGCGCGACGTCAATCCAGAGGCGACGGCGGGCAAGATCTTCAGCGCCGCCTTCCAGAACTCGGGCCAGGTCTGCATCGCCGTCAAGCGGGCCTATGTGCACGAGAGCATCTATGACGCGGTCTGCGACGAGCTGGCCCGGCTGGCCGACGCCGCGGTGGTGGGCGAGGGCCTGCAGCAGGGCGTGCAGATGGGGCCGCTGCAGAACAAGATGCAGTACGAGAAGGTGCTGGGCGTCATCGAAGACGCCCGCAAGACCGGCAAGATCATCGCGGGCGGCGGCGCCATGGAGGGCAAGGGCTACTTCATCCGCCCGACCATCGTGCGCGACATCGAAGACGGCACGCGCCTGGTGGACGAGGAGCAGTTCGGCCCGGTCCTGCCCGTGATCAAGATCCGCGACGGCGAGGATGCGCTCAACCGCGCCAACGCCTCGCTCTACGGCCTGGGCGGCTCGATCTGGTCCGACGACTTAGACGCCGCCTACGACCTGGCCGGCCGAATGGAAAGCGGCACGGTCTGGATCAACAAGCACGCCGAGCTCGATCCCGGCATCCCCTTCGGCGGAGCCAAGACCTCGGGCATCGGCTCGGAACTCGGCGAGGCAGGCCTGGCGGAGTTCACTCAGATGCAAGTCATCAACATGGCGCGATAGGACGACAGCGATGGCCAAGCTCAACCGCGACGGTGTCGAGATCTATTACGAGGTCCATGGCGAGGGCCCGCCCCTCCTCCTGACCCACGGCTTCTCGGCCAGCGCCCAGATGTGGACCGACCAGATCGACGCGCTCGCCCCTCACTTCCAGCTGATCACCTGGGACATGCGCGGCCACGGCCAGTCTGACTATCCCACCGACCCGGCCGCCTATTCCGAAGACGCCACAGTCGCCGACATGGCCGCGCTGCTCGACGCCGTCGGGGCAAGGACCGCGATCATCGGCGGCCTGTCGTTGGGCGGCTACATGAGCCTGGCCTTCCATCTGGCGCATCCCGAGCGCACCCGGGCCTTGCTGATCATCGACACCGGGCCCGGCTACAAGAACCACGAGGCCCGCGCCGGTTGGAACGCCAACGCGCTGAAAAGCGCCGCGCGCTACGACACCGATGGCCTGGGGCCGGTCGAACGCGGCGGCGCCGAAACCCGGACCGCGCGCCACCGCGACGCCACGGGCCTGGCCCACGCCGCCCGCGGCATGCTCACCCAGCGCGACGCCAAGGTCATAGAGAGCTTGCCGAACATCGCCGTACCGTCCCTGGTGGTCGTCGGCGCCGACGACGCGCCGTTCCTGGCCGCCAGCGACAACATGGCCGGCAAGATCCCCGGCGCCCGGAAGGTCGTGATCGAGAGCGCCGGACACGCCGCCAATATCGACCAGCCGGCCGCGTTCAATGCCGCGCTGCTGAATTTCCTGGATAAATCTGGTCTGATGGACGGCTAGGAGGTCACCGTCTCCAGCGCACGCCGCTCGGCCGCGCGCGCCTGGAACCAGGGTTTCAGGCGACGCAGGGCCTCCTCGATTTCGGAGGTGGAGACCGCGAAGCTCATACGGATGAACCTGCGCCCCTCGACGGGATCGAAGTCCACGCCCGGCGCGGTCGCGACGCCGGTGGCGCGCAGCAGCTCCTCGCAGAAGGCCAGGCTGTCGTCGGTGAGGTGGCCTACGCGGGCATAGATATAGAAGGCGCCATCCGGCGGGGCGATGGCGTCCAGGCCCAAGGCCGGCAGCGCCTGCAGCAACAGCGAGCGGTTGGTGCGGTAGACCTCGATATGGCCTTCCAGCTCTTCGCGGCAGTCCATGGCGGCCAGCGCCGCGTGCTGACTGAGCGATGGCGGCGTGAGGAACAGCGCGCCCATATAGGCCCGCGCCCGCTCGGCTTCCTCACGCGGAACCAGAAGCCAGCCCAGGCGCCAGGCGGCCATGCTGAAGTACTTCGAAAAGCTGTTGATGATGATGGCGTTGGGTTCGAACTCCAGCATCGAGCGGGTGGGCTCGCCGTAGCTGAGCCCGTGGTAGATCTCGTCGGAGATGATGCGGATGCCGCGCTCGCGGCAGACCTGGGCGATCGCCGCCAGCTCGGCCTCGGCGATGATCGTGCCGGTCGGATTGGCGGGGCTGGCCAGGATCAACCCCGCCGGCGCGGGCTCCACCGCCGCCAGCGCCGCGGCGGTCATCTGGAAACGGACCTCTGGGCCGCAGGCCACCTCTACCGGAACGAGGTTCAGCGCCTTCAGTGAATTGCGATAGGCCACATAGCCTGGCCGAGCGGTCACCACCCGATCGCCAGGCTTGAAGGTCGCCGCCAGCGCCAGCACCAAGGCCGGCGAAGCGCCGCAGGTTAGGATCAGCTGAGCCGGGGAAATCTTGACACCGTACGTCTCAAGATAGTGCCGCGCGATCCGGTGCTTCAGCGGGCCGCTCTCCCAATAGCCCATCCCATCCGTGTCCAGCACTTGATGGGCCACGGCGATGGCGGCCCTGGGCGCCCCGGTCGAGGGCTGGCCGAACTCCATGTGGATGATCGACCGGCCCTCGGCCTTCAGCCGATGGGCCAGGCCGCTGACGGAGATGGCGTAGAAGGGATCGATCTGCGCGGTCATCGCCTGCAGGTAGTGGCTAATCGGCCAAAACGCCATCCGGCTTGACCGCAACGCCTGCGGGCGCGAAGCGGGGTCATGAACGGTATGAGCACCGGCGCGGGCAGCGCCTCGAACCGCCGCGTGTTGACGGCTAGCCTGGTGGGGACGGCGGTCGAGTTCTACGACTTCTACATCTACGCCACCGCCGCCTCGCTGGTGTTCCCCAGCCTGTTCTTCCCCAAGTCGTCCGACAGCGCCCAGCTGCTGCAGAGCTACGCGACCTTCGCGGTGGCCTTCTTCGCGCGGCCGGTGGGCGCGGCGTTCTTCGGGCATTTCGGGGATCGGATCGGGCGGAAGT
>NZ_JANOCX010000153.1:0-21727 GCF_031412415.1 Phenylobacterium sp. | reverse complement strand
TTCCAGGCCACAGGCGCAGCGCTCAAGACCCTGCTCAGATCGGCCCTGAAGGTTTTGGAGGTCGAGATTGAGATCAGCAGCATCAGCGCCATGGGGATGCCCGTGAGGCGCAGGAACGTGATCCAAGGCAGGCCGGGCAGGGCGATCGCCAAGTAGTTGGGCCATAGCACAAGGCAGACGATGAACGCGAAGTAGAAGCGCTCCATCGTCTTCGTCGGCGCGTTGCGCAAATCGGGCAGGGCCCAGATCGCGAGCATCGCCAGGACGCCCAGAGGCGCGGCGAAAAGCATGAACAGGTATGGCGTCATCAGGGCGTAGAAAAAGCCATAAACCAAGCAGAAGAACGCCAGCGCGAGCATGGCGACGGGCTTCATCAGCCGCATCCATCCCTGAGTGGGCGCGGCGTAGGGCTTGATCGTGATGACCCGCTCACGGCGGCCGGCCCCTGGCGTGCCCGTCATCCCCTAGAACTCCTGTATTCTCCGGCAGGCTCGGCCCGCAGCTCAGCGAGCCATACCTACTCGCACAAATCCTTATTTCGCGTTGAACTTGACGCGAGCGTGGCGAAACGGCGCGCTTGCGAGGGATGGTCGCCCAGAAGCCCATCATGCCGCAAAGCGGGCCAATTCTGTCGCTACCCACCGACCGGGACGCAATCCTCCCGCCATGGATTGGCCTGCCCCTTGCAGATATAGCGGTTGAGGGCGCGGCGCCGTTCGTGAGCCACGCGTCCAGGGAGCCAAGATGAAACCCCGCTATCCCCGAGTGCTGGCGCTGTCAGTGGTGATGATCGCGATAGCACTTGGCGCAGGTCTGTTTGTACTCAGTGGGCCTAGCGTTCACATCGATCAGAGTTGTCTGCGCCCAGCTATAGTAGAGATTGTCCGTAGAGATTCTGTTAACTGCTCGATGAAGCAACGCGTAAAGGCGTTGTTTAGTGAACACAAATTAACCAATGCATTTAATGGCAAGCTAAATGGTTCCGTCTACTTACCGTTCCTGAGTTTTGCATCAGCAGACCCGGGGCGGAACGTCTCTCCCGGGTTGCTGGATCGGGGAAAAGACGGCATGTCGACCATCACCGCTGCGAACGCGACCCAGCTCTATCAAGCTCTCAAGGTTGCTCAGGCTGGGGATACGATTGCGCTTGAAGGTGGGTCGTACGCGAGCCTTCGGCTGTTCAATCTGACGTTCGCCAACGATGTGACGATCACGTCGAAGGATCCCGGCAACCCGGCGATCATGACCGATCTGCAGATCAAGAACAGCTCGGGGCTCAACTTCACCAACATCGAGGTCTTCGTCGACGCCGCCAAGGGCGGCTGGGGCCTTCAGGTCAACGACAGCCGCGACATCCATTTCGACCAGATCAGCGTCCACGGCTCGATGGACAACAACCCCCAGAACGACCTGTCTGGGATGTCGATCCGCAACAGCTCCGATGTGAGCGTGACCAATTCCGAGTTCCAGCAGCTGATGATCGGGGTCAACCACCTCAACAGCGATCACATCAGCTTCACCGGCAACAAGATCCACGACATCCAGATGGACGGCATTCGCGGCGGCGGATCCTCCTACGTCACGATCTCCAACAACCACTTCACCAACTTCTACCCGATCGCCACCGACCACCCCGACGCGATCCAGTTCTGGACCACGGCCACCACCACCTCGGCCCATCACATCGTCATCAGCGACAACCTGATCGAGCGTGGCGACGGCAAGGCCATGCAGGGCGTCTTCATGGGCGACGAGAGCGGCGGGAAACTGCCCTATCTCGACACCATCATTACCGGCAACATGGTGGTCGGTTCGCTCTGGCACGGCATCACCGCCGGCTCCAATGTCCGCGTCCTCATCGAGAACAATACCGTCCTGGGCTATGACGGCATGGGCGCGCGCATCACCCTCGCCGACTCCAGCGACGTCATCCTCAAGAACAACCTGGCCACCGCATACCTCAGGCAACGTATCGTCGAGGTCGACGTCGACACCGGGAACGTCACCATCCCGACGACCAGCACCGGCGGCTTGATGGAAATCAGTCAATGGGCGGCCAACAAGCTCGCGAATGCCGGGTTATCAGGCCAGGGCTTCGACATTTGGCAGTCCTGGACGCCGCAAGTGACCCTTCCGACCCCCTACGGGCCGGGCCCCGTCACGGAGTACAACTACCACTACAATTCCGAAGAGCTCCAACACCTCCTCGTCAACTTGAACAGGTTCGAGAGCCTCTTCTTCTGACCCCCAGCACAGCGTGGCGGCAGGCGCGCCGGCTTCCTAAGTGAGGCGCCGTCCCGTCGCCGCCTGAGTCCCGTCCATGGAATTCCCCCAGCCGCTCGCCCGCGGCGTGCTCGTCAGCCGCTACAAGCGGTTCTTCGCCGACGTGGTGTTGGACGACGGGACCCCGGTCACCGCCCACTGCCCCAATCCCGGAGCCATGCTGGGCCTGAACACCCCGGGCCTGCCCGTCTGGCTGTCGAAGTCCGACGACCCCAAGCGCAAGCTCGCCCGCACCCTGGAGCTGGTCGAGGTCGACGGCGGCCTGGTGGGCGTCAACACCATGCACCCCAACCGCCTGGTGGCCGAGACCCTGGCCGCCGACGCCATCCCCGAGCTCACCGGCTACTCCAGCCACCGCCGCGAGGTGAAGTATGGCCTGAACTCCCGCGTCGACTTCCTGCTGGAACAGGACGGCCGCGCGCCGTGTTGGCTGGAAATCAAGAACTGCCACCTGCGCCGCGCCGGAACCCTGGCGGAGTTCCCCGACTGCGTCGCCGCCCGCTCGCTGAAGCACCTGGGCGACCTGACCGAGATGGTGGCGGCCGGCCACCGCGCGGTGATGCTGTTCGTCATCCAGCGCACCGACTGCGACCTCTTCGCCGCCTGCGCCGAGCTGGACCCGAAGTACGCCGCGGGCCTCAACGGCGCGGCGAAGGCGGGTGTTGAAGTCCTGTGCTATGATTGCGACATAAGCCCCACAGCCATCCGCGTCGCCCGGCCCATTCCGTGGCGCGACGCGGTCCACTAGGGCGGAGCAGAGCATGAACGACGTCCTGGAAGCCGAACACCGCACGGGCCAGATCCGCATCCACGGCGCCGAGGGCTTCGCGGGCATGCGCGCCGCGGGCAAGCTGGCCGCCGAGTGCCTGGACATGCTGACCCCCCACGTGGTCCCCGGCGCGATCACCGACGACCTGGACCGCATGGCGCGCGAGTTCATCCTCGACCACGGGGCGATCCCGGCCTGCCTGTTCTATCGCGGCTACGGCAAGACGGTCTGCATCTCGCCCAACCATGTGGTCTGCCACGGCATCCCCGGCGAGCGGGCCCTGCGCGAGGGCGACATCGTCAATATCGACGTCACCGTCATCGTCGACGGCTGGCACGGCGACACCAGTCGCATGTATGGTGTCGGCCCCGTCGCGCCGCGCGCCAAACGGCTGATCGACGTCACCTATGAGGCGATCCAGAAGGGTCTCGACCAGGTGAAGCCCGGGGCCAAGACCGGCGACATCGGCCACGCCATCCAGACCTACGTGGAATCCATGCGCTGCTCGGTGGTCCGCGATTTTTGCGGTCACGGCCTGGGCAAGGTGTTCCACGACGCACCCAACATCCTGCACTTCGGCCAGAAGGGCACAGGCGACACCCTGCGCGCCGGCATGTTCTTCACGATCGAGCCGATGGTGAACCTGGGCAAGCACCAGGTGAAGCTGCTGTCCGACGGCTGGACGGCGGTCACCCGCGACAAGTCCCTGTCGGCCCAGTGCGAGCACTCCATCGGCGTCACCGAGACCGGCTATGAGATCTTCACCGGCTCGGACGGCTTCAAGCCGCCTGTCATCAGCGCCTAGACGCCACCACCGCAGCTTCGGGTTGAAGAACCCTATTGCCAAGCCGGAACAAATAAAGAACGATACCCGGCATGGCAGAGCCGCGCGAACTCGCTGAAGGTCCTCAACCCGACCTCTGGGCCGCAGCGTCGCGCGCGCCGGCGCCGAAGCCGCACTATCTCGGCCACCGCGACCGCCTGCGCGACCGGGCGGCGGCGGCCCTGGACGCCCTGCCCGACTACGAGCTGCTGGAGCTGCATCTCTTCAGGGCCATTCCGCGGGGCGACGTCAAGCCGCTGGCCAAGGCGCTGATCGCACGGTTCGGCTCGCTGGCCGCCGTGCTGGCCGCCTCCCAGGCCGAGCTGAAGACCGTCTCCGGCGTCGGCGAGTCCGTGGCCCGCGACCTGAAACTGCTGCACCAGACCGCCTTGCGCGTCGGCCGCGAGGCGGTGGGCAAGCGCACCGTGATCACCTCGTGGTCCCAACTCCTGGCCTATGTGAAGCTGGTCCTAGCCCATGAGCCCCGCGAGCAGTTCCGCGTGCTGTTCCTCGACAAGAAGAACCAGCTCATCGCCGACGAGCTGATGAACCGCGGCACGGTCGACCACGCCCCGGTCTATCCACGCGAGGTGATGCGCCGGGCGCTGGAGCTGTCGGCCAGCGCCGTGATCCTGGTCCACAACCACCCCTCGGGCGACCCCACCCCGTCAGGCGCCGACATCCAGATGACCCGTGAGGTGGTCGACGCCGGCCGCCCCCTGCGCATCACGGTTCATGACCACTTGGTGGTCGGCCGCGAGGGCGTGGCCAGCTTCCGGTCGTTGGGGCTGTTCTGACCCGCGCGATCATCGCAAGGATCGCCGGATCCGCATCCAGTAGTCCGCCAGCAGGACCCCCGGAATGATCGCGCTATCGCGGCGCACGCGGTGGGTCAGGGGTCGATCGCCGGTCGCCAGCAGCGCCTCGCGCGCCTCCAGGTTCTGGGAGAACTTCGCCTGGCAGGCCTCCAGCATCAGGGCGTGGTGACCGGGTCCGCCGGTCTGGAACACCGACCCGTCGAAGCTGAAGCTCTGGCGGGCCGGCCGGCCTTGGCCGGCCGCCTTCGCCGAGATGCCCCACAAGGCCGCGACGCGCTGGCGCTCCTCCTCCGTCGCGAACTTCAAGCCCTGCCAGAAGCCTTCGACGCTGGCGTACGACCGGCCGCGTAGCGCGAAGGGCGTGAGCGCCAGGTTGCCGATCGGCCGCCATCGGACCTCGCCCATGTCGGAGACGATGTTGATCGGCTCGCGGCAGGCGTCTTCGCGCGGACCCAGGTCGTGGAACGAGCCGCCTCGCGCAGTCGCGCTCTCCAGGCCGAAGACGTGGCCCAGCCGGGCCTCGCGCCAGACTGTGAACGCCTCGAGCTCTTCGTCGTCCTCGACCGAGAACGCCAGGATCCCCGCCTTGAGTACAACTCGCATGACCATCCTTCGTCGGGTGCGGTTCCGCCGAGTGTCTCGCTTGCGCGGGACCATGCAAGTCCTTGCGGACGCCGTTTTTTCGTTCGCCCCGCGTCGGGCTGGGTATGGTGACCTCACTCCGGCGCCTGATGGCGATCAATGCGGTGAGCATCGCCAACCCCTCATGTCTTCGTCAGGACGAGCGCCCAGCCAACGTCCCTGGAAGGTTGAGACCTCATGAGCCGCCTCCACATCCATTCGGAACGTCATCTCGTGGCTCGGATTGGCTGGCTTCGCGCCGCCGTGCTTGGCGCCAACGATGGCATTGTCTCGACCGCGAGCTTGGTCGTCGGCGTCGCCGCCGCAAACGCGCTCAAGGCCGACATCTTGCTGGCGGGCGCGGCCGGACTTGTCGCAGGCGCGATGTCGATGGCGGCGGGCGAATATGTCTCCGTCAGCTCGCAGTCCGACACGGAGAAGGCGGACCTCGCGCGCGAAACGGCCGAGCTCTCAGGCGATCGCGACGCGGAGGTCGCTGAGCTGGCGGCGATCTACGAAGAGCGCGGGGTCGAGCTCGCCCTGGCGAAGCAGGTGGCCGAGCAACTGATGGCCAAGGACGCCCTCGCCGCGCACGCCCGCGACGAGCTGGGCATCTCCGAGATCAGCTCGGCTCGTCCGATCCAGGCCGCCTTCACCTCGGCCGGCACGTTCACGCTGGGCGCCGCGGTGCCTCTCGCGGTCGTGTTGGCCGTCCCGACGGCATGGGTGCCGGCCGCGGTGGCCATCACCGCACTGGCTTGCCTCGCCGTGCTTGGCGCAGTCGGCGCGCGGGCGGGCGGCGCCGGGGTCCTGAAGTCCATTCTTCGCGTGACGTTCTGGGGCGCGTTCGCCCTGGGGCTCACCGCCGGTATCGGCAAACTGTTCGGCGCCGTGGTCTGAGGACACAAGTCAATTCTACGTATCAGTATGGCCTTGCGCCCCGCCCTCGCCTAGGGCCTCATGGGCTCGGCGCCCGCAAGAGGCGCGAGGTGGAGGATTTCGACATGGCCGACGACCTGGCGCCCGCGCCCCTGACGCACACCGATATCGTCCCCACCGGCGACGGCCCGGTACGCGGCTACCTCGAGGACGGTCTGCAGGTCTTCAAGGGCGTGCGCTATGGCGCGGCCCCCGTCGGCCCCCTGCGCTTCAAGCCACCCCAGCGCCCGGCGCCCTGGCATGAGCCCGCCGACACGACCGCCTACGGCGCCCCGGCCATTCAGTCGGGTCTCGGCCCCGGCGAGCGACGCGTCTCCCCCGGCGATCCGCCGGCGCCGGACGAACCGGCCTCTTCCGAAGACTGCCTGTTCCTCAATGTCTGGACCCCTGGCCTGGACCGCGCGGCGCGGCCGGTGATGGTGTGGCTGCACGGCGGCGGCTTCGCCAATGGCTCGGGCGGGGCGGCCATGTATGACGGCGGGTCGCTGGCCCGCAAAGGCGACGTGGTCACCATCACCGTCAACCACCGCCTCAACGCCTTCGGCTATCTGCACCTGGGCGAAGTGTTCGGTCCCGACTACGCCCAGTCGGGCATGGCCGGCATGCTCGACATCGTCCAGGCCTTGGAATGGGTCCGCGACAACGCCGCGGCCTTCGGCGGCGATCCGGCCAATGTCACGATCTTCGGCGAGAGCGGCGGCGGCTGGAAGGTCTCGCTGCTCATGGCAATGCCGTCGGCCAAGGGCCTGTTCCACAAGGCGGTGATCCAGAGCGGCCCCGGCCTCAGTGGCAAGCCCGTGGCCGAGGCCGACCAGACCGCCCGCGCCCTGCTCTCCGCCCTGGGCGTCGACAGCGCCGAGGCCCTGGCCGAGATCCCGACCGAGGTATTGTCCCACGCCAGCGTGGCGATCCCGGGCGAGGCCATGCGCCTCTACACGCCTGTCGTCGACGGCATCGCCCTGCCCCGCGATCCGTTCACCCCGGACGCCTCGCCGCTCTGCGCCGACATCCCCGTCCTGATCGGCACCAACAAGGACGAAAACACCCTCTTCATGATCGGCCATCCGAAGTTCGGCGAGTTCACCGAGGAGGACCTGGCCAAGCACGCCGCGACCGGCGCGGGACGGAAGGCCGACGCCCTGGTCAGCGCCCTGCGTGAGGCGCACCCCGACTACTCGCCGACCCACCTGGCCTGCGCCGTCGGCACCGCCACCGGCATGTGGGGCGGCTCCATCACCCTGGCCGAACGCAAGGCCGCCCAGGCCGCGCCGGTCTGGATGTACATGCTGACCTGGGAGACCCCGGTCTCCCGCGGCCGACTGCGCTGCCCGCACGCCCTGGAAATCCCGCTGGTGTTCGACAATGTCGAGCGCGCCCGCAACTTCGTGGGTCGCGGCGAGGAGCCTCAGCGCGTGGCCGACCAGATGTCCGCCGCCTGGCTGGCCTTCGCCCGCACCGGCGATCCAAATACCCCCGCCCTGCCTGCCTGGCCGGCCTACGACGCCGCCCGCCGGGCCACGATGATCTTCGATCTGGACAGCAAGGTGGTCGACGATCCGGATCGCGGCGTGCGGGAGGTGCTGCAGGGCGCCTAGCTCGCCAGCGCCGTCTCCGGTTCGGCCAGTAGCCGGGCGATCTCGCCCAGCAGGGCGGCGGCGGAAATCGGCTTGGCGACCACCCCGTTCATCCCGGCGGCCAGGTACGTGACGCGCTGGTGGACCATGACATTGGCCGTCAGGCCGATGATCGGGACCTCGGCGGCCGCGCCCACCAAGCCTCGAATGGCGCGCGTGGTCTCCACCCCGTCCATGTGCGGCATCTGGATGTCCATGAGGATCAGGTGGAAACTGCCCCGCCGCGCCGCTTCCAGCCCCGCGACGCCGTCCTCGGCTTCCTCGATCCGGGCGCCCAGCCGCGCCAGCATCGTGCGCGCCACCAGGCGGTTGGTCGGATTGTCCTCGACCAGCAGGATGTTGACGCCGTCCAGCAGCCCCTCTTCCACAGCCTCGACCACCGCGGGCGAGGCCCCTGGCGCCTCGAAGGCCAGCCGGAAGGTCGAGCCCTGGCCCTCGAGGCTGTCGAAGGTGATCTCCCCGCCCATCATGTGGGCCAGGGCTCTGGTGATGGACAGTCCCAAGCCTGTTCCGCCAAACCGGCGCGCGGTGTCGTTCTCGGCCTGACGAAACCGCTCGAACAGATGACTTTGCGCCTCCGCCGTCATACCGATCCCGGTGTCCTGCACCTCCAGGCGGACATGACGGCGACCGCCTTCGCGGGCGGTGACGGCCAGCCTCGCCGTCACCCGGCCTTCCGTCGTGAACTTCACCGCGTTTCCGATCAGGTTGAACATCGCCTGGCGCAGCCTGACCGGGTCGGCGTCGATCCACAGCGCCTCCCCGGCGATCTCGCAGGTCAGCGCCACACCCTTGGCCCGCGCCTGGCCCTCCAGCAGGGCGGTGACCGAGGTCAGCGCCTCGCCCACGTCCATCGGTTCGGGCGCGAGGTCCAGTTGGCCGGCCTCGATCTTGGAAAAGTCGAGGACGTCGTTGAGAAGCTGCGACAGCATTCGCCCGCAATCGCTGGCCTGCCGCATCAGCTCGCGGCCCTCGACAGAGATGTTTTCGCGCTCCAGCAGGTGCAGCGCGCCCAAGACCCCGTTCATCGGCGTGCGGATCTCATGACTGACATTGGCCAGGAATTCCGCCTTGGCCCGGCTGGCGGACTCGGCCTCCGCCTTGGCCTCGCGCAGAGCGTCGTCGGCCGCCACCCGCTCGGTGATGTCGCGGCTGACATCGATGACGCCGACCGGCACGCCATGCTCCAGAACCATTTTGGCGCTGGTATGCAGCCACACCCATCGGCCGTCTTTGCATCGGACACGCGTGATCACCTCGACGGGCCGATCGGGATCGCCGAGCATCTGCCTATAGGCCGTCTCCATGACCGCCAGGCTTTCCGGATGGATGAAAGTGCTGCGCTGCTGGCCGAGCAGTTCGTCGGGGCGGTAACCCACGACGGCCAGCGACGCGGGCGACACGTATTGCAGGCTGCCGGCCAGATCGGCGCGGATGATGACGTCGGTCACGTTCTCGGCCAGGATCCGGTAGCGATCGAGGCTCTCATTGAGACGCCGCTGCTGCGCTTGGGCCGAAGGGGTGTCCAGCGCTCGACCCAGGTTGAACGCCGCCGTGAGACCCAGGGCGATCCAGATCGGCAGAATCTGACGCCAATCTCGCCCGTCGGCGAGGGTGACAACGCTCAAAGCCGCGACCGCCGGCGCGGCGCCGGCCACCAGGAACACTGTGGGCGTGTTGTAAAAGAGCAGGACGAACACCGAGCCCAGGGCCACGAACAGTATGGCCGCGCTCGCCTGGCCCTCCATCGTGCCGGAGCGCCAGAACAGAACGCCCAGCAGCAGCCACCAGAGATTGACCGTGACGTAGTGCGCCGCGAAGTTCGCGCGCGCGCGCCAATCGACGGCTCGGCCACGAAACTGCGCGCGGGTCGCAAACCAACCCCAGGCCTCTATCGCCAGCCCAAAAGCCGCCCAGCCGACACACACCTGCCATGGCAGGATCATCGATCCCATCAGCGCGCCCAACAGGTTCAGGGCCGCCTTGACCGGCGTTATCGGATGAATCGCGACGGCCGCCTCGTCCAGTCGAAAGGCCAGGCTTGGCCTGCGCGGGCCCTGCTCCCGCGCACCTGTGCGGCCGCGCGGCGCATCGAGCCCCCTGTGGTCGACCGTCCTCACCTAGCGCGCCTCCAGATTGCGTCGGCTTCATGAGGCGCGCCTTGGGTGAGCGGATAGATAAGGCCCGGTGCGGCAAATTGGCCTGAACTAGGCCGGGCGACCCGCAGCCAAGGTCCTGGTGACGCCCACGCAGATCAGGGTCTGGCCCAGGAAGTAGAGCCCCCAGATGCCGAAGCCGACCCAGGCCTGCCCGGCCAGCGGCCCTTCGCGCGCGAAGATCAGCAGGTCGGAGACCACGAACATCATCGCCCCGCTCCCCACCGTCCGGCGGGGGAACCGGCTGATCCAGGCGCAGGCGGCCATCACCGCCAGGCCCAGGGCGTAGACGGCCACCCCGGGCGCGCCCGCGCGATCGCTGGGCAGGAAGAAGGCGATCAGCACGGTCGTCGGAATCAGCACCAGCGCCAGCAGCTTCTGGCTGCGTGTCGTCTCGATGCGCCGATTTCGCAGATAGAGCCAGATGGCGATCAGGTGGCCGATCAGGAAGGCCACCGCCCCCACCACCAGCCCCGCCGCGCCCAGCAGCACGTCGCCCGCCGCCCCAAAGGCCATTACCGCGCACAGCCGCCAGCCGTCGGAATCCCGGGCGACGAGCGCGGCGTACAACGCCAACAGTCCGACCCCCGCACCCTTCCAGGCCAGGCTCTGCGCCTGCGACAGCGGCAGGTCCCACGAGGCCATGTAGCTGACCCCCGCGATCAGGGCGGCGAACAGCGCTGCCCGCGCGAACAGACTGTTGGCCACCACTCGCCCCTCCCCAGGATGCCTCGCCGAATTGGACACCGCTTCGCGGGCCCGTGCAAAGCGTCCACGACGAAATGTCGCGAGCCGACGGTCTGGCTTGCCTTGCTCCTCGGGATCGGCGAGACGACGTGCATGGCGTTCCAGAAGCGAAGAATTGACCGGGCGCAGCGCGTGCGTTCGCAACGGGTCTGGTGGGAGCGCAACGGCGCCTTCTTCCGCGGCCTGCTGACCGGTCTGACCCTGGCGGGCGTCGCCGCCTGGATCTACAGCGCCTTCACGGCCTGAACGACGCGGCGGCCTATCCTCCGCCGCCCAGCGCGCGATACAATTCCACCCGATTGGCGGCCTCAGCGAGCTGCGACGCCAGCAAGGACTGGCGCGCGGCGTAGAGGGTCCGCTGGGCGTCCAGCAGGGCCAGGTATCCGTCGACGCCGCTGTCGTAGCGCGCCTGGGTGAGCCGCTGGGTCGCCGTGGCCGCCTCGACCAGCCGCCCCTGGGCGGAGACCCGCTCCGTGATGGTGGCGCGAACCGCCAGGGCGTCCGAGACCTCCCGGAACGCCGTCTGGATCGCCTTCTCGTACTGCGCCAGCGCCGCGTCGCGTGACGCCTCCGCCCCACGCAGGTTTGCGATGTTGGCGCCGCCGGAGAAGATCGGCAGCACGATCTGCGGCGCGAAGCTCCAGCTCCGTGCGCCCGCGCCGAACAGATCGCCCAGCTCAGGGCTGATGGTCCCGGTCGAGCCGGTCAGGCTGATGCGCGGAAAGAAGGCCGCCCGCGCGGCGCCGATATTGGCGTTCTGGGCCCGCAAGGCACGCTCGGCGGAGAGCACGTCGGGGCGAGCCACCAGCACGTCGGAGGGCAGACCCGCCGCGATGTCGGGGCGCACGGCGATGGTCGCCAGACCGCCCTGCGGCAGCAGCTCGGCCGGAACCTCGGCGCCGACCAGCAGGCGCAGGGCGTTGAGGTCGCGGTTCACCTGGGCGGTGGCGACGGCCGCGTCGCTGCGGGCCTGCTCGGTCAGGGTCTGGGCCTGGCGCAGGTCCAGTTCCGACGTCGCGCCGGCCTCGAACCGCTTGCGGCTCAGGTCGTAGGCGGCCTCGCGGCTGGCCAGGGTGTCCTGGGTGATCTTCAACAGGTCGCGGTCGGCGGCCAGGGTCAGATAGGCGTTGGCGGTCTCGGCGATCAGGCTGATCTGGACGGTGCGGCGGTTCTCCTCGGTGGCGAGATAGGACTGCAGGGCCGCGGCGCTCAGGCTCTGCACGCGGCCGAACAGGTCGAGCTCATAGGCCGCGAAGCCGGCGCTGACGCTGAACTGCTCGATCGTTTCGGCGCGGCCGGTCTGGGACACGGAGGCCGGCGTTCGCGCCCGCTCGCCCGCCCCCACGGCGTTGATGGCCGGCAGCAGGTCGGCGCGCTGAATTCGATACTCGGCCCTTGCGCGGGCGATGTTCGCCACCGCCACGCGCAGGTCGCGGGTCTGCTCCAGGGCCAGCGCGATGGTCGACTGCAGGCGGGCGTCCTGGAAGACATCCCGCCAGGCCAGGTCGGCGGCCGGAACGCCGGCGGACGGCGCGGCTTCGGCGGTGACCGGCCAGGCCTGCCCCACCGGCAGCTCGGGCCGTTCGTAGCGCGGCGCCAGGGTGCAGCCGCTGAGCGCGGTGGCCGCCAGCAGCGCCAGGAGGAAGGGTCGCATCTCAGACAGCCTCATGGGGGAGTTGCGCCGACTGCGCCTGCGGATCGGCCTTGCGGCCGAGGTATCGCTGCACCAGCACGAAGAAGAGCGGGACGAAGAAGATCGCCAGGGCCACCGCCGACAACATGCCGCCGATCACACCCGTGCCGATGGCGTGCTGGCTGCCCGAGCCCGGACCGTTGGAGATCGCCAGGGGCAGGACGCCGAACATGAAGGCGAGCGATGTCATGATGATCGGCCGCAGGCGGATCCGCACCGCCTCCAGCGTCGCCTCGACCAGCGTGACCCCCGCCTCGAAGCGATGCTTGGCGAACTCCACGATAAGGATGGCGTTCTTGGCCGCCAGCCCCATGGTCGTGAGCAGGCCCACCTGGAAGTAGATGTCGTTGGACAGGCCGCGCAGCGACGTCGCCAACAGCGCGCCGACCACGCCCAGCGGGATCACCAGGATCACGGCCAGCGGGATCGACCAGCTCTCATAGAGCGCCGCCAGCAGCAGGAAGACCACGATGATCGAGATGGCGTACAGCGCCGGCGCCTGGGCGCCCGCCTCACGTTCCTGCAGCGACAGACCGGTCCACTCATAGCCGATGCCCGCGGGAAGCTTGGCGACCAGTTCCTCCATGACCGCCATGGCCTGGCCCGAGCTCTGGCCCGGCGCGGGGGCGCCTTGGACGTTCACCGCCGGCAGGCCGTTGTAGCGCTCCAGCCGGGGCGAACCGATGGTCCAGTGGCTGGAGGCGAAGGACGAGAAGGGCGCCATCTGGCCCGCCCCGTTGCGGACGTACCACCGCTCCAGGTCCTCGGGTGTCATGCGGAACGGCGCATCGGCCTGGACGAACACCTTCTTCACCCGGCCCCGGTCGACGAAGTCGTTGACGTAGGACCCGCCCAGCGCGGTCGACAGGGAGGCGTTGATGTCGGCCGTGGTCAGGCCCATGGCCCCGGCCTTGGCGTGGTCGACATCTATGGCGAACTGCGGCGTGTCGTCCTGGCCGTTCGGGCGCACGCCCACCAGGTTCGGATCCTTGCCGGCCATATCCAGCAGTTGGTTGCGCGCGGCCATCAGGGCCTCGTGGCCCACGCCGCCGACGTCCTGCAGCTGCAGGTCGAAGCCGGAGGAGTTGCCCAGCTCCGGCACCGCCGGCGGCACGATGGCGAACACCTGGGCGTCGCGGATCTGGGAGAACGCGCCCATGGCCCGTTCCGCCACCGCCTTCACCTTGCGGTCGGCGGCCTTGCGCTCTTCGAAGTCCTTCATGCGGACGAAGGCGATGCCCGCGTTCTGGCCGGCGCCGGCGAAGCTGAAGCCGGAGACGGTGAAGACGGACTCCACGGACTCGGCCTCGCCCTTCAGGAAGTGGTCGGCCACCTGCTTCAGCACCACCTGGGTGCGTTCCTCGGTGGCGCCGGGGGGCAGTTGGACGATGGTGTAGATCGTCCCCTGGTCTTCCTCCGGCAGGAAGGCGCTGGGCAGGCGCGCGAACAGCAGGACCATGACCAGCACGATGGCGCCATAGACCGCCATCCAGCGGCCGCCCTTACCCAGCATGCGACGCACCTGGCCCTGATAGCGGCCGCTGGCATGGTCGAAGTTGCGGTTGAACCAGCCGAAGAAGCCGCGCTTGGTCGCCTCGCGTTCATGGTCCACGGGCTTGAGCAGCGTCGCGCAGAGCGCCGGTGTCAGCACCAGGGCCACCAGGACCGACAGCGTCATCGCCGAGACCAGGGTGATGGAGAACTGCCGGTAGATCACGCCCTGCGAGCCGCCGAAGAACGCCATGGGCACGAACACCGCGGCGAGCACCAAGGCGACGCCCACCAGGGCGCCGGTGATCTCGTCCATGGACTTTCGGGTGGCTTCCTTGGGCGAGAGACCCTCCTCGGCCATCACCCGCTCGACGTTCTCGACCACGACGATGGCGTCATCGACCAGCAGGCCGATGGCCAGCACCAGGCCGAACATGGTCAGCGTGTTGATGGAATAGCCGAGAACCGCCAGCACCCCGAAGGTGCCCAGCAGCACCACCGGCACGGCGATGGTCGGGATCAGGGTGGCGCGCCAGTTCTGCAGGAACAGGAACATCACCAGGAAGACCAGGACGACGGCCTCGGCCAAGGTCTTGACCACCTCCTTGATCGATTGTTCGACAAAGGGCGTGGAGTCGACCGGGATCACGTAGCCGATGCCGGGCGGGAAGGCCTTGGCCAGCTCCGCCACCCGCGCCTTGACGCCGTCGGCCGTCTCCAGCGCGTTGCCGCCGGGGGCCAGCTTGATGGCGAGGCCGGCCGCCGACTTGCCGTTGAACTTGGCCAGCGAATTGTAGTTCTCGGCGCCCAGCTCCACCCGCGCCACGTCGCGCAGATAGACGTGCGTGCCGCCGCCGGTGTCCTTCAGGATGATCTGCTCGAACTGGGCGGGGGTCTGGAGTCGCGCCTGGGCGCTGATCGTGGCGTTGAGCATCGTGCCAGGCATGGCGGGGGTGCCGCCCAGCTGGCCGGCCGAGACCTGGGCGTTCTGCGCTCGGATGGCGGCGATCACGTCGGCCGGCGTCAGGCTGCGGGCGGCGAGCTTGCTGGGATCCAACCAGATGCGCATGGCGTACTGCGCGCCGAACAGCTGCACGTCGCCGACCCCGTCCACGCGGCTGATCGGGTCCTGCAGGTTGGCGGCGAGATAGTCGGCGAGGTCGGAGTTCGAGGCCTTGCCGTCAGTGGCGTAGAGACCCACCACCATCAGGAAGTTGCGCGTGGACTTGACCACGCTGAGGCCTTGCTGCTGCACCTCCTGGGGCAGAAGGGCCGTGGCCGTCTGCAGCTTATTCTGGACCTGCACCTGGGCGATATCGATGTCGGTGCCGCCCTTGAAGGTCAGGGTGATCGTCGCCGCCCCGCTGCCGTCGCTGGCCGAGTTGATGTATTCCAGACCGTCCAGCCCCTTCATCTTTTGCTCGATGACCTGGGTGACACTGTCCTCGACCGTCTTGGCCGAGGCGCCGGGATAGACGGCCTGGATGGCCACCTGCGGCAGCGCGATGTCGGGGTACTGAGCGATGGGCAGGGTGCGGATCGCCAGCGCGCCGGCCATCATCACGACGATGGCGGCGACCCAGGCGAAGATCGGCCGGTCGATGAAGAAGCGTGACAGCATGACAGGTCCTCAGCGGGCGGCGACGATGGGCGCGGGCTTGACCGCCGCGCCGGGCCGGACCTTCTGCAGGCCCTCGACAATGACCCGCTCGCCGGGCTTGAGGCCCGCGGTGACCAGCCACTTGTCGCCGACGGTCCGGGCCGCGGTGATGGGGCGCAGCTGCGCCTTGCCTGCGGCGTCGACCAGATAGACGGTGGCCGAACCGCGCGGATCGCGGCTGACGGCGGCCTGCGGCACAAGTATGCCCGCCGTGGCCACCCCTTGGACGAGTTGGGCCCGGACATAGAGCCCCGGCAGCAGCGCCCCGTTCGGATTGGGGAAGATGGCGCGCAGGCCGACTGAGCCGGTCCCGGCGTCAACGGTGACATCCGAGAACGCCAGGGTCCCCGGCTGCGGATAGGTCGAGCCATCCTCGAGGATCAGCCGGACCTGGGCCGAGTTGGGCCCGCCCACCGTGCCGGCGGCCATGTCGCGGCGCAGCTTCAGGAGGTCCGACGCCGACTGGGTGACGTCCACATAGATCCTGTCGAGGTTCTGGACCGTGGCGAGCGGCGCGGCCTGGCCCGCGGTGACCAAGGCGCCCGGGGTGACCGACGACTTGCCGATCCGCCCGGAGATAGGAGATTGCACACGGGTGTAGCCGAGGTTGATCTGGGCCTGCTGAACCGCCGCGCGCTGGGCCTGAACGTTGGCCGCGGCGGCCTGGGCGGCGGCCTGGGCGTCGTCGTTGTCCTGGCGGCTGACGGCGTTGATCGCCACCAACTCCTTGTATCGGTCGGCCTTCAGCTTCGCCGAGGTCGCCGTCGCGCTCGCCTGGGCGAGCGCCGCTGTCGCGCTGTCGAGGCTGGCGCGATAGGTGGACGGGTCGATCTGATAGAGCGACTGACCCGCCCGGACGCTCGAACCCTCCTGGAACAGTCGCGCCTTCACGACCCCGCTTACCTGCGGACGCACCTCGGAGACCAGCGACGCCGAGGTCCTGCCGCTGAGTTCGGTGGTCAGGGTCACCGGCTCGGTGCGCACCACGATCACGCCCACGGGCGCGGGCGCATTGGGGTCGGGACCTCCCTGCTGCTTGGCGCCGCAGGCGGACAGTACGAAGGCCAGCGCGACGGCGGCGGCGGTCAGGAGGGGTTTCGACATCTGGGCACCTGCCAGGGCGGTCGCGGTCGTAAACCTTGACACGGCCCCCTATATGGAGAATGAGAATGAACGTTCATTCTCAGGCCGTACCTAGTGAGGCGGTTACCCTAAGTCAACCGGCGGAGGTCGATTTTTTGCTGCAATGCACAACGGTCATCGAATGACCGAATCCACCGTCAAACGGTCGGACGCGGAGTCGCGTCGCCAGCAGATCGTCGACGCCGCCTCGGCGTGCGCGCGGCGCTCCGGATTCCACGGTGCCAGCATGGCCGAGATCGCCCAGGCCGCGGGTCTGAGCGTCGGTCAGATCTATCGCTACTTCGACAACAAGGAAGCGATCATCGCCGCCATCGTTGCCCGCGACACCGGCGAGATGCGCGACAAGTTCCTGGAGCTGCAGGGCGGACCCCAGCCGGTCCTGGACGCCATCCTGACCAAGTGCGCCACCGCGGTGTCGGACCTCTACGACCCGAACCGCGCGGCCCTGATGCTCGAGGTGGTGGCCGAGGCCGCGCGCAATCCGACGGTCGCCGCGA
The DNA here is from genome assembly GCF_031412415.1 of Phenylobacterium sp. Taxonomy (GTDB): domain Bacteria; phylum Pseudomonadota; class Alphaproteobacteria; order Caulobacterales; family Caulobacteraceae; genus Phenylobacterium. Next base: position 4,453 of record NZ_JANOCX010000153.1, on the reverse strand, counting down.
TCCTGCGCGACGCCGACGCCGAGGAGCGCCAGATGCAGCAGGACCTGCTGAAACACGTGCTGCCCGTCGGCTGCGACGAACGGGAAAGCCAGGCGCGCGGCGAGGTCTTGAGCATGCTGTTCGAGGGTATGAGCGTGCGCGGTGTCAACAATCCCGACTCCGACCGCGAGGCCATCGCCCGGGTGCTCCAGTCGGTCATCCGACACCTCCTGTCGGCGCCCTGCGTCGAGCGGTAGCTCCAGACTAGCCAATCCGCCTTGGCTGGCGCATGCTCCACCTTCGCGGACGATCTGCCCTTGAGAGCGGGTCGGCGCGGAGGAGGAAACCACCGATGGCGCTCCACGAGCCCGATCACCATGGTTCAAAGACACTCGCCGAGGGCGCCGTCTGTTTCGGTTGCGCCCTGGCCGCCCTCGCCGCCGCCGCGGTCGCGCTACAGTGGATGATGAGCCTGGTCATCTAGGCGACCGCCGCCTCGAGAGAACGCACGCCTGCCGGGACTCGCGGCTGCGACGTCAACCTGGTGCGGGCGGCCGGAGTCGAACCGGCACGGGCCTTGCGGCCCTACGGATTTTAAGTCCGGTGCGTCTACCAGTTCCGCCACGCCCGCTTGCCGTCCTCGACCTATAGCCGCCTCGCCGCGGCAAGGCGAGACGGCCCGCCATTTGCTCGCCTGACCTCCACGGCTCCCGTTATGGCACGGGGTCGCGCGACGCTTCGGAGGGGATCATGGGCGACACGACGCTGGCCTACGCCATCGACCAGGCCGACACCGACTGGCGCTGGCGGGTGTTCAATGTCGACGGCGAGCTGGTGGCCGGCGGCTTCGCGCCCACGCGCCCCGAGGCGGAGTCCGCGGCGATCCACATCTTCGCCCAGCCTCCGCACCGGCGACGCATGGCCGGAAACGCCTAGCTAGGCGTCCGCCTTGGCCTTGGCCGCCATCTTGGCGATCAGGGCGCGACGTTCCTCAAGACCGCGATGCAGCTCCACTAGGGTCCGCGCGGCGTGCTCGTTCTTCTGCATCGCGGCCCAATAGGCGGCCACCTTCGGCGACTTCGGGATGGGGTTCTCAACCTCGACCGTCGACAGCACGTTCTCCACCAGGAACAGCGCCGGAACCAGGGTGCAGTCGGCCAGGGTCAACCGACCCGCCGCGGCGAATCCGTCCACGCCGATATAGTGCTCCAGCGCCTTGATCCCGCGGATCACCTGGCCGCTCAGCAGGTCCACCACCGCCTGGTCGCGAGTGGACTTCCGCCCCTGGCCGGCCAGCATGAACATGTTATTCATCAGATAGATGTCGGCGATCCGCGACACCGTGCGGATCTGCGCCGTCTCCCGCGGCGAGCCGCCCAGCAGGCGCGGCGTCGGGTGGATCTCCTCGATATACTCGCTGATCACCTCGGACTCGGGGATCACGTCGCCGCCCAGGTCCAGCACCGGGATGCGGGCGAGCGGCGAGACCTTGTAGAACTCACCGGTCATGAAGCCGGGCGGCAGTTCGATCTCGATATCGGTGACGCCCTTGGCGTAGATCTGCATCCGCACCTTGGCGGAATACGGGCTCAAGTCGCCGGAATAGAGTTTCATTTCAAATCCTTCCCTGAAAATTCGCCCACGCCTCAGGCGTAATTCGCCAGCGCGTTGCCTGAAGCATCTCCCGCCCCGCTGCCGCCGTCCACCGGCACGATGGCGCCGTTGACGTAGGCGGCCTGGTCCGAGGACAGGAACAGCGCCATGTCGGCGATCTCGTCCTTCGTCCCGTAGCGGCGCATGGGGTTGCGGCTCTTGACCCGCTCCTCGGCCTCCGGCGTCGAGGCCAGGCGCGCCATGCCCTCGGTGTCGGCGATGGGGCCAGGCGAGATGGCGTTGACCCGCACCCCGGCCGGCCCCCACTCCAGGGCCAGGCACTTGGTCAGCATGTTGATCCCGGCCTTGGCGGCGCAGACATGGGCCTGGAACAGGCTGGCGCGCTCGGCCTGCCCCGCGGTGATCGAGATCAGCGACGCGCCGGGCCGCCGAAGGAACTCGAACGAGGCGCGCAGCACGTTGAAGGTGCCGATCAGGTCGATGTCGACCACGGTCTTAAACCCGTTGGCGCTCATGCCCAGCGCCGGAGCCACGAAGTTGCCCGCCGCGCCCGACAGCACGATGTCGATGGGCCCGTGCTCGTCGAAGGTGCGTTTCAGCGCGGCCTCCACGGCGGCGTAGTCGCGGACGTCGGCGGCGATGCCGATGGCCGGCTTGCCGAAGGTGGAAACTTCCTTGGCCGCGGCCTCGATCTTCTCGGGGCTGCGGCTGATCAGCACAACATTCGCGCCCGCCGCGGCGAACCGCTTGGCGATCCCCAGATTGATCCCGCTGGAGCCGCCGGCGACGAAGGCGGTCTTGCCCACAAGTTGGGTGTCCTGAGCCATGGTGTTCTCTCCCTTTGTTGGTGGAGACCCTAGACCCGACGACGCCCTGCTAGGAAGGCTGACCCTGCGTCGGCCGCGCCTTCGGAAGCGCCGCGAGAGCCTCGCGCAAGGCCGCCAAGCGCGCGTCGTCGGCCGGATGGGTCGACAGGACCTCCGGCGGTTGAGGCCGACTGGCGCTCGTGGCCGCCATCCGCTCGAAGAAGCGCAGGGCGCCCGAGGGATCGTGGCCCGCGTCCCGCATCAGGTCCAGCCCGACCTTGTCGGCCTCCAGCTCGTGCTTGCGCGAATAGGGCAAGATCACGCCATACATGGCGCCCATGCCCAGCGCGCCGGCGATCTGGCCGGCATGCTCGCCGTACTCGCCATTGGCCAGCACCGCCTGGATCACGCCGACCCCCACCTCCAGCGCCAGTTGCTGGCTGACCCGCTCGGCGGGATGGCGCGCGATGATGTGGCCGATCTCGTGGCCGATCACCGACCCCAGCTCGTCATCGTCCTTGGCGAAGTCCATCAGGCCGCGAAACACGCCCACCTTGCCGTTGGGCAGGACGAAGGCATTGATCTCCGGGCGGTCGAATACGGTGAACCGCCAGTCCAGATCCGTCCGGCCGCTGGCCTTGGCCAGCGTCTGACCCAGCTTCTCCAGGCGCGCCTGCAGGACCGGGTCGGCCGAGACCGGGGTCTTGGCGGCAAGCTCCGCCCAGGCCTGGTCGGCCATGGCGGCCAGCTGGTCGTCGGGCACGGGCGCGAACTGCTGGCGGCCGGTGGCGGCGTTTTCGGAGCAGCCGGCGAACAGCATGCCGCTGGCGAGACCGGCCAGCACGCCGCGCCGGGACGCGCAGGAACAGGTCATCGCTCGGCCTTGGCCGCGGCTTCCCAATCCAGGAAGTCGGGGTCGGCCAGCAACCGGGTCAGGTATTCGCCGCACCGGCCGTCGTCGCCGTAGTCGGACAGGTTCACGCCATAGGTTCGGAACCGGGTGGCTGTCGGCGTGTAGAAGGCGTCGACGATCCCCCATGTCCCGGCGAGGTACGGGCCGCCGGAGGCGCGCAGCAGCTGCGACCAGAGCTCCACGATCCTGCGGATGTTCTTCTGGGTGGCCTCCGACAGCGCGGCGACCTTGGGCTCGGCCTCCAGCATCATCGGGCACTCCCCGCGCAGGGACTGGAAGCCGGAGTGCATTTCACAGGCCGCCGCCCGGGCCAGGGCGCGCAGGCCGGCATCGGCCGGCCACAGCCCGGCGTCGGGGAACCGCTCACCCAGATACTCGCAGATCGCCAGCGAATCCCAGATCAGCAGATCGCCGTCCTTGAGCGCAGGCACCAGGCCCGAGGGGGAGTGAGGCAGGATCGCCGCCTCGGTCTGATTGTTCTCCTGGCGCAGGGCGATCAGCGTCTCCGTGAACGGCGCGCCGGCCTTCCTCAGCACCAGCCAGGGCCGCAGCGACCAGGTCGACCACCGCTTGGTTCCGATCACGAGTTCCATGCGCGCTCCTTTTCCTTGGGTCAGCCTATTGCCCTGGACCGGGCGCCATCGGCTACAGTGGTTTCAACAATAAGAATTTCAGTTCGACATTTTTGAGGAAACCCATTCATGACCGAGACTGCCGCACCGTCGGTCGAACCCATCGCGTCGCCCCTCGCCGCCGGGGCCAGTACGTCGCCGTTTTCGCCGGCCTACACGCGCTATGCGATGTTCCTGCTGCTCGGCATCTACATCATCAATTTCCTCGACCGCGCGGTCATCAACATCCTGGCCGAGCCGATCAAGAACGATCTTGGCCTCGCCGACTGGCAGCTCGGCTTGATGAGCGGCCTGGCCTTCGCGATCTTTTATACCGTGCTGGGCATCCCGATCGCGCGCCTGGCCGAGCGTAAGAACCGCCCGATGATTATCGGCACCGCCGTCATGGTTTGGTCCGGCTTCACCGCACTCTCCGGCGCGGCCAACAGCTTCGCGACCCTGGTCCTCTGCCGTATCGGCGTGGGCGTCGGCGAGGCGGGTTGCACCCCGCCCGCCCACTCGCTCATCGC
>NZ_JANOCX010000152.1:0-7150 GCF_031412415.1 Phenylobacterium sp. | reverse complement strand
ACCCTGACCGAGGCCGGCTACGCGCCGGAAATGGCCTACTTCGAATGCCTGCACGAGGTGAAGCTGATCGTCGACCTGATCTATGAAGGCGGCATCGCCAACATGAACTACTCGATCAGCAACACCGCCGAGTACGGCGAGTACGTCACCGGCCCGCGCATCATCACCGCCGAGACCAAGGCCGAGATGAAGAAGGTGCTGGAAGACATCCAGTCGGGCCGCTTCGTGCGCGACTTCATGGCCGAGAACCAGGCGGGCCAACCCAGCTTCAAGGCCACCCGCCGGCGCGGTTCGGAACACCAGATCGAGGAAGTCGGCGCCCGCCTGCGCGCCATGATGCCCTGGATCACCAAGAACAAGCTGGTCGACACCGCGCGGAACTAGGCGCGGACTTCAGCCTGGACACCGGAAGGCCCGGAGGCGACTCCGGGCCTTTTTCTATGGCGCCTTCGGCTTGAACGGGCTGGCGGGGTTCCAGGTGGGACGTTCCGGCGCGTTGGCGACCTTGGCGACCAGCCTGGCGTAGAAGGCGTTGAAATCGCGGGCGGCCTGGAAGTCCATCGGCTGGCCGATGTCGTCCTGGGGGCGGTGGTAGCGGGTCTGGTACCATTCGCGGTAGCGGGCCTCGGCCTCCGTGCCCGGGTCGAAGCCGAAGATGAAGCTGATGGCGGGCACGCCGGCCTGCATGAAGGGCCAGTGGTCGGTGCGGCTGAGCAGGCCGCGCTCGGGTTCCAGGTCGGGGCGGACCTCGACGCCCATGGGCGCGGCGAGCTTGCGGGCCGTGGCGCCCAGGCTGGTGTCGTCCACGGCCAGGGTGGTGAGGATCTTCAGCGGATAGAGCGGGCGAAGCTGATCGAGATTGAGCACCGCCACGGCGTCCTTCAGCGGCAGGGTGGGATGCTTCACGTACCAGTTGGAGCCCAGCAGGCCCTTTTCCTCGCCGGTCACCACGGCGAAAAGCACGCCGCGCCGATGGCCCTTGCCGGCCCGCTGCTCGGCGACCCGGACCAGCAGGGCGACATAGGCCGCGTCGTCCAGGGTTCCGTTGTAGAGGCTGTCGCCGCCAACGGGCTCGCCGTAGCCGTATCCGTCGAGGTGGGCGGTCAGGACGACGTGTTCGGCGCCCAGCTTGGGATCGGTCCCGGAAAGCAGGGCAAGGACGTTGCTGGAACGATAGTCGCGCGTGGTCACCGAGAGCGTGGCGCGCAGGCGCGCGGGGATGTCGAAGCTCTCCAGCGGCTGCTTGGCGCCGCCTTGCGCCAATATCGCCTTGGCGTCGCGGCCCGTTCCGGCCAGCAGCGTCTCGAAGGCCGCGGCGCTCAAGCTCATGGCCGGCAGGGTTGGCCCCGCCGGCTTGGCGTCGGCGAAACCCACGGAGCGGGCATAGGCCTGGGGCCAGCGGAATGGCTCGATGGTGAAGCCGGGGTCGTCGACCTGGACGATCCCCGCCGCCCCGGCCGCCTGGACCGCGCGGACCCGCTGCGCCCCTGTGGTCAGCCCCTGGCGGCGGGTGTTGAAGCAGATCACGATCTTGCCAGCCGCGCCGTCCAGGGCGTCGGGCGCGCAGTAGCCGCGGAAAGTCAGCGGCGCATCTAATCTTGCGGGCGTGTCGTCGGCGGGGCGGAACGAGATGTCGTGCAGGAACCGCAGCGGGACCTCGCCGCCGCCGTCGTGGACAAGGGTGAAGCTCGTGCCGGCCTTGGCCAGGGCCACCTCATGCAGGGCGACCTCCTGGAACCAGGTCCCGTTGTCGCCGGCCGGCTTCAGCCCGGCCTTCGCGAAGTGCTGGGCGACCAGATTGGCGGCGCGGTCATAGCCGGGCGCGCCGGTGTCGCGGCCCTCCATGTCATCGCCGGAGAGCGCCTCGGTGATCGCCCACCAGGCGCGGGTTTCCGGGTCCTTGATCTCTCCGAGGCGCGACTGAGCGTGGACAGACGAAGCGCAGAAAAGGGCGGCGCCGGCGGCAAGGAGGGTGCGTAGCATGGCGCCAAGCTCCGGGGTGGAGCGCCGGGCGTCAAGCGGTAGGCTGGCCATCGACTGAGTCGGGAGCGCCCCATGAAGACCTATCGCGGCCGGTTCATGCGCGAGGCCGAGCTTCGCGACCTGGGGGTGGCCGAGGTCGGGGAGAATGTCGCCGTCCACGAGACCTGCGTCCTGGTGGCGATGGAGAACATGCGCTTCGGCAGCAATGTGCGGATTGATCCCTTCACCCTGCTGAGCGCGGCGGGCGGCTGGCTGCGGGTCGGCGACTTCGTTCATGTGAGTTCCCACTGCGCGATCATGGCAGGGGCAGGGGTCGAACTGGCCGACTTCGCGGGCGTGGCGGCGGGCGCGCGAATCCTTTCGCGGTCGGACGATTTCAGCGGTGGCCACCTGACCGGCCCGACGGTGCCCGCCCAATTCACCAGCGCTACGGCGGACCGCCCTGTGCGGCTTGGACGGCATGTGGTCGTAGGCGCAGGCTCCGTCGTCCTGCCGCAGGTGGAGATCGGCGACGGAACGACGACCGGCGCCGGTTCGATCATCATCCGCAGCCTGGATCCCTGGGGGATCTACGTCGGCGCGCCGGCTAAATTTCTTCGTAACCGGCGGCAAGATATTATTGACCATGAGAGTCGCCTGCGGGCCGCCATGGCGGCCGGGGAGGTCGACTTGCCGGTGGCGCGCCTCTGAGCGAGCCATGCGACTTGGGGGCGGGCTTGGGCGTTCTGGACGAAGTACTGAATGACGCGCAGCCGGGCTATGTCGCTTCGGTCAGGACAATCCTGCAGCGCTTTATGGACGCGTTGGACCCGACGGCGTTCGACGGCGTTGCGAAGGCTGACTTCGTCCTGCACGTCATCGATCTGATCAGCCACTCCAGCCTCGCATCGGGTCACAGGCTGCAGTTGATCAGCGACCTTTCGAGCCTGGATTGGTGGTGCGATCTCGAACTGGGCGACGACGGAAGCGCCGCGCTCGCGGCCCTGGCGCGTCGCACCTACTTCCAGGAAGCTCACGCGATCGGGTTCCAGATGGAGCGCGCTGATCCGGCCGTGCAGCATGCGCACTGCGTGTTCGCCGGCCTGCTACTGGATGTGCTCCATTCGCCTACGCGGGGGGCGTTCGACTACATCCACGCCCTGGCCGCCGACCCCGACAACCACACTGTCGACGTCTTCTACTCGGGAACGCTGACGCCGGCGCTGCAGGCCTATGCGCGCACGCGGCTCGGGGCTTCCCTCGCCAAGGTGACCTTCCACTCCATCGACGCAGACCCCAACTTCCTGGCGCAGGCGGCTGGCAGCGGTCCGCGAACGTTCCACTTCTGGTGCGAACAGGCGTTCATCATCCACATCAGCCTGGCGGCCTTGGTGGGCCCCACCGTGATGTTCACCTGCGGGGACGCCGCGCCGGTGCAGTACGCCGACGTCTACTGGTACTGTCAGGACCCGGCCTACATCGCCAAGCTCTGGAGGCGGAAGGGTGCGCCCGACGGGTTCGCCGACAATTACCGCCAGTTGGAGAGCGCGCCGTTCAACCGATCGGTCGCGAAGCAAAACCGTGGTCGCGCTGAACTGGGCTTTAGACCGGAGGAGACGATCATCGTCACCGTCGGCAATCGCCTGGGGGTCGACATGGATCAGGCCTTCGTGGACGGCATGGGCGCGCTGGTGCGGGACAACCCCGAGATCCGTTGGGTCCTAGTGGGCCGTATGCAGGCGTTCTGGGTCGAGGCTTTCGAGTCGGTCCTGGGATCTCAGTTCACGCACATTCCCTATGACGACGATCTGGCCAGCCTGCTGGCGGTCTGCGACATCTTCGCGAATCCCTTCCGGGCGGGCGGCGGCAACACCGCGCTCATGGCCATCGACGCCGGGGCCGCGGTGATCACTCGCGGCGACGTCGGCGACGTGGGGGCCTTCGTGCCGTCGAGCCACCTGTCATGCGACGCCGAGAGCTACTTCGCGATGCTGGGCGCGCTGGTGGATGATCGGGCGCTACGGGCCGCCTGGCTGGTCGAGCAGCAGACCTTGCTGGCGCGGCGACTGGACCAGGACAACTTCGCCCGTGAGCTGAAAGTCTTGACGCAGATCGCCTTCCGCCGCTTCTCCGCACGCATCCCCACCTCGCTTGAAACCATCTTCGCCCAACCGATGCCGAAGCGGCTGGCGCTCAGGTCGTCAGGACGCGGCGCACGACTGCGCTGATCTCGTCGATCGCCGTGGTGTCCAGGCCCGGCCAGCAGGGCAGGCCCAGGGTCGTGGCGGCCAGACGCTCCGTCACCGGCAACGGCGCGCGGGGCAGGTCGCGGAAGGCCTGGTGGCCGTGCAGGCCCTTGCCCCACCAGCGGCGGGTGGCGATCTCGGCCTCACCCAGCCGCGCCTCGATCTCCAGGATGGCGGCCTCCGGCGCCTCGATGTTGAAGGTCGAGGCCATCCAGTCGTCGCCCAGGCCCGGCGCGATTCTGAGGTCGGGCAGGTCGGCCAGGGCCGCGCGGTAGTAGCCGAGCACCGACTGGTACTGGGCCCGCTGGAGCTTCCAGTGGTCGAGGGCCGCCAGCCCATAGGCGGCGGCGAACTCGCTGATCTTGCCATTGCAGCCGATCAGGCTGGAGTCGCGGCTACCGTCGAAGCCGAAGTTCGAGCGGCGGCGGATGTCGACGATCAGGTCGGGGTCGCGGCTGATGACGAAGCCGCCCTCGCCGATGCCGAGGATCTTGGTGGCGTGCAGGCTGACCACGGCGACCGAGCGCCCGACGGTCAGGGCGTCGAAGCCGGCGGCGGCGTCGAGGACGACCTCGACCCCTGTCTGGGCCTGGAACGCGTCCCAGGCCTGCGCATCCAGCGGCAGGCCGAAGGGCGCCACCGGCACGATGGCGGCCACGCCGTGCGAGATGCGCGGCAGGGCCTCCAGGGCGATCTCCGGCGTCAGGGCCCAGGTTCGCGGGTCGACGTCGACCAGGTAGGGCGTCAGGCCCGCGGCGAGCGCGGCGTGGGCCGTGGCGGCGAAGGTCCAGGCCGGCATCAGGCAGTAGCGGCCGCCCCGGGCGGCGGCGCGCTGCAGCGCCATGGTCAGGCCGCTGGTGGCGTTGTTGCAGGTGGCGACGTGGCCGGGCTCAAGGCCGAACTGGGCGGCCAGGCGGGTCTCGAACTGGCTGTTGAGCGGGCCGAAGTTGGAATAGGTCCGCGTCGCGTCGATGGACCGCAGATAGGGCAAGGCGGCCGACAGTTCGACCAGGCGGGGCTTGGCCACCGCGATGCGCGGGGCGCGCGCCAGGTCCCAAGGCTTGGCGGCCGTGCCGACGGGCGGCGGCGCCTCCGCGCCTGCTGGTTGGGTCCTGGCCATGGTTCTCGCCCCCGCAGGCGAACCTCGCCCACATTCCGGTCCATGGAGCCGGGTTTAGGTTGACGATAGCTTAAGCTTGGGCCGCGCGGCGTTGTCGCGGCTTGACCAGGAACGACCACAATCCCACCCCGCCCAGGCCGGCGAGCGCCAGGCCCGAGGCGAAGATCGCGATGTCGTAGGTCCGGCCGCCGACCGAGGCCGCGTGCAGGGGGTAGAAGGCGTTGTAGGCGCGCATCCCCGGCGCGAGCGCGCGGCTGTCGAGGGCGCCGATGGCCTGGCTGGTGGCTGGATCGATGTAGACGACGGTGCGGCCATTGGGATGCCATTCGCCGGCCTGACGCATGCGGATGGTCGCCGGCGCGCCGGCCTTCGCGGGCCAGCCAACCATGCGCAGGGTCGCGGTGGGGAACCGGGCCTGGGCCGCGCTCAGAGCCACGGGCCAGTCGATGTCCCCCAGGCCGGCCTTTGGCGGCTTGGGCGGTGTGACGCCGCCCGGGAAGGCTGCGGTCATTAGGGCCTGGCTCTGGTCGTGGAAGATGATCGCCCCGCCGGTCAGGCAAAGGACGAAGGTCGGGATCAGGAAGATCATGCCGGTATCGCGATGGGCCGAAACCAGATCCCTGCGCCGGGCGGAGCGGGGCCAGAGCCGCCAGGCGAAGGCTCGCCAGGAGGGAAGCCAGATGATCAGCCCGGTCAGCACCAGCAGCGCCCCGGCCAGGCCCGCGACGCCCACGAAAATCTCGCCGATCTCACCAGCTAGCAGGTGATGATGCAGGTCGAATATCCAGGCCTCCAGGCGGGCGTTGCCGCGCCAGGTCGCGACGAGGCCGCCGGCGGTGTCGGCATAGGCGTTGGACTCGTCCTTCAGATAGACCCGATGGACGCCCAGGTCGGGCCGGGCGAACACCAGCGTCCGGATTTCACCGGGGTGGGCCTGCTCCAGCGCCTCGGCCGCCTGGCCCAGGGTCTGAGGCGTCGGTGTCACGACTTGGCGCGCGGCCGGCATCGTCGCCCGCAGCCAGTCGTCCTTCAGCACCAACAGTGAGCCCGATAGCCCCAGCACGATCAGCAAGAGCGCCAGGACCGCGCCCGCCCAGGCATGGAGCGTTCGCAGCAAGCCCATCAGAAGTCGCGGGTCACGCCGAAGGCCACCGTCCGGCCGCGGCCGGCGAAGTAGCGGGCGTTATCGGTGGGGCCCTGGGTGTCGCTGAAGTAGCTGATGTACTGCTTGTCCAGCAGGTTCTGGACGCCCAGGGTCAGGGTCGCGAGCGGCGCCTTCCAGGACACCATGGCGTCGACCAGGCCGTAGCCCTCGAACCGATTGGCGGCGACCTCGCCCACGAAGCCGCGGCCGTAGAACTGCTGGGCCTGAAGGCGGCCGGACCAGTCGCCGCGAACGGCCTCCACATAGAGCAGGAGGCGGTCGGGCGAGATGTTGGCGCCGTTGAGGTCGCGGTCGACGGCGCCGTCGCCGTTGGAATCCGTGAGGCCGTCCAGATGGGCGTAGGAGCCGCCGACGGTGAGCCAGTCGGTGGCGGCGACCTTGGCGGAAATCTCGATCCCCTCGACCTCGGTGCGCTGGCGCTGGACCTCGAAATTGCCGCCGGGGTTCAGCACGAGCAGCGATCCGCGGTCGGAGGTGGAGCGGAACCAGGCGGCCTGGGCCTGCAGCGGGCCGGCCTTGTAGTCCAGGCCGACCTCGGTGTTGTCGGAGACCACCGGGGTCACGTCCAGATAGGTGTCGACGTCGCGGTTCGGCGTGTTGATCGCCCGCAGCACCCGGCCGACGTCGGGCATTGTGAAGCCCTGGGCGTAGGAGGCG
>NZ_JANOCX010000151.1:0-2745 GCF_031412415.1 Phenylobacterium sp. | reverse complement strand
GCACGGGCATCGCGCTTGCCAACCGTAACGCGGAGAACGGGCGGGTCTGCTTCACCTTCTTCGGCGACGGGGCGGCGAACCAGGGCCAAGTCTATGAGAGCTTCAACATGGCTCAACTCTGGAACCTGCCGGTCGTCTATGTGATCGAGAACAATCAGTATGCTATGGGCACGTCCATCGAGCGGTCCTCGGCCGAGACGCGGCTGCACAAGCGCGGCGCCTCGTTCCTGATCCCCGGCGAAGAGGTCGACGGCATGGACGTGCTGGCGGTCAAGGCCGCGGCCGGCAAGGCCGCCGCCCACGCCCGGTCCGGCAAGGGCCCCTACATCCTGGAGATGAAGACCTATCGCTATCGCGGCCACTCCATGAGTGACCCGGCCAAGTACCGGACGCGCGATGAGGTTGATGAGGTGCGCAAGACCCGCGATCCCATCGACCACGCTCAGGAACTGCTGGCCAAGCACGGTTGGGCCGATGAAGCGGCGCTGAAGGCCATCGACGCGGAGGTCAAGCGTATCGTCGCCGACGCCGCCGAGTTCGCCCGCACCAGCCCCGAACCGGACCCCTCCGAGCTCTATACGGACGTGTACCTGGAGGCCGCCCAGTGACCGACGTTCTGATGCCCGCCCTGTCTCCGACCATGGAGGAGGGCACGCTGGCCAAATGGCACGTGAAGAAGGGCGACACTGTACGCTCCGGCGACGTGATCGCCGAGATCGAGACCGACAAGGCCACCATGGAGGTCGAGGCGGTCGACGAGGGTGTGATCGAGGAAATCCTGGTTCCCGAGGGCACCGAGGAGGTGAAGGTCAATACGCCCATCGCGCGGCTGTCCAGTGGCGACGTCGCAGCGCCTGCGCCCACGAAGGCCAGTGGCGAGGCCAAGGCCGAACCTGTCGCTGAAGCGCCCCAGCCGCAACCGGCCCAGGCCGCGTCGCCCGCCGCGCCTGTCGTCCCGAAAGTCGAGCTCCGCGATCCTGAGATCCCCGAGGGCGTCAAGCTCACCAAGACCACCATTCGCGACGCCCTGCGCGACGCCATGGCCGAGGAGATGCGGGCCGACGACAAGGTGTTCCTGATGGGCGAGGAAGTCGCCCAGTATCAGGGCGCCTATAAGGTCAGCCGCGACCTGCTGCAGGAGTTCGGCGACAAGCGCGTCATCGACACCCCGATCACCGAGCACGGCTTCGCCGGTCTCGGCGTCGGCGCCGCCATGGCGGGCCTGAAGCCCATCATCGAGTTCATGACCTGGAACTTCGCCATGCAGGCGATCGACCACATCATCAACTCGGCGGCCAAGACGCTCTATATGTCTGGCGGCCAGATCAAATGCTCGGTCGTGTTCCGCGGGCCCAATGGCGCGGCCTCCCGCGTGGGCGCCCAGCACAGCCAGGACTATTCCTCCTGGTACGCCCAGGTGCCAGGCCTGAAGGTTGTGGCGCCCTATGACGCCGCCGACGCCAAGGGCCTGATGAAGGCCGCCATCCGCGACCCGAACCCCGTCGTCTTCCTCGAACACGAGATGATGTACGGCCAGGAGTTCGACGTTCCGGAAGGCGACTGGATCGTTCCTATCGGCAAGGCCAAGGTTCGCCGGGTGGGGAAGGACGTCACCATCACCGCCCATTCGCGGATGGTCGGTCTGGCGCTGAAGGCCGCCGAAGAACTGGCGGCCGAAGGCATCGACGCAGAGGTCATCGACCTGCGCACGCTGCGGCCCCTCGACCACGAGACCATCGTCGAGAGCGTCAAGAAGACCAACCGCCTGGTCACCGCCGAAGAAGGCTGGGGCCCGATGGGCGTCGGCGCAGAGGTGATCGCCCGGGTGATCGAACACGGCTTCGACTATCTGGACGCCCCGCCCGCGCGGGTCTGCCAGAAGGACGTGCCGCTGCCCTACGCCGCCAATCTTGAGGCCCTGTCGCTGCCGTCGGTGGAGGACATCGTCAAGGCGGCCAAGGCGGTCTGCTACAAATGACCGACGGGTTCACCTGGCATGCCGGCGGCTGCCATTGCGGCGGCGTGCGGTTCGAGGTGGCCTTGCCTGAGGTCGTCGAGGCGCAGAGCTGCAACTGCTCCATGTGCGCCAAGACGGGCTTCATCCACGTCATCGTTTCCGAGAGCCGTTTCCGTCTGACGAAGGGCGCGGAACGGCTGGCGGAATACACCTTCAACAGCGGAGTGGCGCGACACCTGTTCTGTTCGGAGTGCGGCATCAAGAGCTTCTACCGGCCGCGCTCCAATCCGGACGGCTGGTCGGTCAACGCCCGCTGCCTGGACAAGGCCGTCCAGCTAGACCTCACCGCCTTCGACGGAATGAACTGGGAAGCCAACGCCGACCAGCTCGCCCACCTGTCGCTCGAACCTTCCTGACGAGTTCAGAAAAGCCATGTCCATCGATGTCCTGATGCCCGCCCTGTCTCCCACCATGGAAGAGGGCACGCTCGCCAAGTGGCACGTGAAGAAGGGCGACAAGGTCTCTTCCGGAGACGTGATCGCCGAGATCGAGACCGATAAGGCCACCATGGAGGTGGAGGCCGTCGACGAGGGAGTCATCGAAGACATCCTGGTCGCCGAGGGTTCCGAGGGGGTGAAGGTCAACACGCCCATCGCGAGGCTCTCTGGAGAGGATGCGGGTTCCGCGCCGCCTACGGCGAAGACCGAGGCTCCGAAGGTCGAAGCTCCGAAGGCTGAAGCCCCCAAGGCGGAGGCTGCCGCGACCGCTCCGCCCGAGCCGGCGTCCGC
>NZ_JANOCX010000150.1:0-11705 GCF_031412415.1 Phenylobacterium sp. | reverse complement strand
AGCGACGCCCGCGGCCCACAGCAGGCCGCTCAAGATCTGCACCTTGCCGCGCAAGGCGAAATTGGTTTTGAACTCAGGGTTCTTGAGCCAGTTGAGGACGGCGTAGAATAGTCCCCAGGCCACCGCGAAGATCGTGAACGTGCCGCTCATCCAGCCGGCGTTGGGGGCGTGCGAACCCGCCCAGACATAGGCTGGGAGGCTGACCGAGAATACCGCCAGCGCGTAGGGGAGGAGCCCCGTCTGAGCGTCCAACGCCTGTTGGGTCACCGAGTGGACGCCGCGCGCCTGCGGTTGCTCGGTCGGGACAATCATCAAATCGAGCTCCGCGGCGACGAACTCCGACTCTAGGCGCAGCAGGGTTGGCGAGGGGTTACGGGAGATCGTTAATCCACATCTTCCAGGGCAACCGATCATTAAGCCTAACCAGAGATGATGGACGTCGGAGCCTTCGGTTCCGAACTGGGGTGAGGCGGTCATGGCGACCACGCGCGCGGCACTGACGGACGACGATATTCGCACGCTCGTGAAGGGCGCGACGCCCGATGAGCGGGCCGTGGCCGCGCACAGGTTGTGCCGGACCATCGACACCTCGACCTTGACCGACGAAGACCGTGCCCAAGCCCACGAGATCCTGCGGGTCATGGCCGCCGACGCCGCCGAACTGGTGCGTCGGGCCGTGGCCGTCACCTTGAAGAACTCCTCGGTCGTCCCGCGTGACGTGGCCCTGCGACTTGCCCGCGACGTGGAGAGCGTGGCCCTGCCGATGCTGGGCGCATCGCCGGTCTTCACCGACGAGGATCTGGCTGAGATCGTGCGTATCGGCGGACCGGTTCGCCAGGTGGTGATCGCCAAGCGGCCCCGCGTCTCCCAGACCGTCACGGCCGCCATCGTCGAGCATGGGGTGGAGCGTGCCGTCGAGGCCGCCTGCGCCAACGACAACGCCGACTTCGCCGAGCAGACCCTGCAGAAGGTGATCGAACGATTCGAACAGTCCGAGCGGGTCCTGTCGGCCGTGGCCTATCGCGACGCTCTCCCGGTCTCGGTGACCGAGCGGCTGATCGACATGGTCGGCGAGGCGGTCCGCGACCACCTGCTGAACCATCACGCGGTCTCGCCCGAACTGGCGCTGCAGATCGCCATGGGCGCCAGGGAGCGCGCGACCATCGACCTGGTCGACCAGGCCGGTCGCGCCAGCGACATGAAGGCCTTCGTCTCCCATTTGGGAAAGAATGACCGCCTGACCGCCTCGCTGCTGCTGCGGGGCATGGCGCACGGCCATATGACCTTCCTGGAGTGGGGCCTGGCCGAACTGGCCGGCGTGCCGCACCACCGCACCTGGTTGATGATCCACGACGCGGGGCCGCTGGGCTTGCGCGCCATCTATGAACGCGCAGGCCTACCGGCCCGGCTCTATCCCGCCTTCCGATCCGGCGTGGACACGTTCCACTCCATGGAGTTCGACGGCGGCGCCCGCGACCGCGAGCGGTTCCAGGAAAAGATGCTGCAACGCTTCCTCACCCAACCGACGGCCGCCGCCCGCGAGGACGTCGACTATCTGATGGAGAAGATGGATCGCATCTCCAGCGAGACCCGCAGGTCGTTCCGAGAAGCTCAGAGCGCCTGAGCGCGTGACCTAGGGTTAGCCTTGCCTACAGGCGCCGGGGCTTTCAAGCTGGCGTCATGACCGACGACATCAAGCCCGCCGCCACCATCCTGCTGCTGCGCGACGCACCGACGTTCGAGGTGCTGATGGTCAAACGCCACCACCAGATCGACTTCGCCTCTGGCGCGCTGGTATTCCCGGGCGGCAAGAGCCACGCCGGCGACCAAGATCCGGCCTGGGCCGACCACGTTCTTGGCTGGAGCGATTTCGACGCCGATCAGCGGGCTCTTCGGATCGCGGCGATCCGCGAGGTGTTCGAGGAGGCCGGCATCCTGTTCGGAGAACGGCTGGATGGCTCGCCGATCGGCGGCGAGGCCTGTCCCATGGACGTGCGCCGCGCGGTCGACCTCGGCGAGACCGCTTTCCTTGACGTCGTGAAGGACCTGGGCGTTCGGCTCGACCTCAACGCCCTGACGGTTTTCGCGCGCTGGATAACCCCGCCGCTGACGCCCAAGCGGTTCGACACCTGGTTCTACGTGGCCGACGCCCCCGCCGACCAGCTTGCCGCCTGCGATGGGCGCGAGACCGTGGACGCCGAGTGGATCGAGCCAAGGGAGGTGCTGCGCTTGGCCGCCGCTGGCGAGCGCAAGGTGATCTTCCCGACCCGCATGAACGTCCAGCTCCTGGCGGAGGCGAGCACCGCTGGCGACTGCATCGCCCGCGCCAAGGCCCGCGCCCTGGTCACCGTCGAGCCGCAGATCCAGGACGGTCCGGGCGGCAAGGTCTTGGTCCTGCCGCCGGACGCCGGCTATGGCGTGGTGGCCGAACCCCTGTCCAACGTGATGTGACATGCGCGCGGCGATGTTCGCATCGACGGTTCTGCTGGCGGGGTGCGGTTCTCTGGCGTCGGGCCAGGCCGAACGCGCCCATGCCAGCCGCATCCAGGAGGCGTTGAGCGCATACGAGACGGCGCGGCGCGGCGGAAGCGCGTTGGATATGTGCGTCAAGGCGAAGCTAGCAGCCATCGCCTATGGGGATGCGGGGCAGAGCGCCAATCATCAGGCCTGGAAGGCCCGCGAGCAGGAAGACTGCCGAGCGGCCTACGCGGCCATGGTCCCGGCCGGGTTGGCCGCCGAGTGATCAGGCGCCGGCTTGGGCGACCTTGCGCTCGAGCTCTTCGACCAGGATCTTGCCGACCGGATGCTCATCGGTCTTGATGTCGTCGCGCACGGCGGCCTTGATCGCGTCGATATGGGCGTCGATCAAGGTGATCGACACCGTCAGGCGCTTGTCCTTGTCGTCGATCAGCCGGCACAGCGAGGCTCCGATCCGCGTGATCAGCGGGAACTCGTAAGTGGTGCCCAGGCCCTTTAGATCGTGCGCGCGGAGATAGAGCGTTTCCATGGTTTCGGGCGAGACGCCCTCGGCGCGCACCTTCTGTCGGGCGGCGTCCAGCTTGACGACTTCGTCGGAGAGCCATTGCGCAAAGTTCCCCGAAAGGCTCTTCAGCGCGGCTTCAGCCTTGGCGATGGCGCTGGGATCGATCGAGCCGAAGCGCCCGCCGACCTTCAGACGAAGGTTGTTGGACACAGGGATGACCTGACCCGAATTCTGCTGGCTCACGACGGGGCCTCCTAAACAGTCTCGCCCAGATTAGGTCGCATCCGTTAACAACGAATGGAGTAGGCAACCCACGGGGGTCAAACAGAAAACTGTTCGGCCAGCACGCGTTCTTCCAGGCTGCGTCCCGCGTCGAAAAGCATCTGCAGCGCCACATCGCGGTCCTCCGCGATGTGGACTTCGAGCACGTCGCGCACCTCGAAGTTGTCGGCGACGGCGCTGACCGGGCGCTTGTCGGCCTCCATGATCTCGAAGGTCACACGCGCTGTGTGGGCCAGAAGCGCGCCCCGCCAACGACGGGGCCGGAAGGCGCTGATCGGGGTCAGGGCCAACACCCTCGCGTCCAATGGGATGATCGGTCCGTGCGCCGAGAGGTTGTAGGCCGTCGATCCCGCCGGGGTCGCCACAAGGGCGCCGTCGCAGGACAACTCCCCGAGCCGAAGCTTGCCGTCGATGGAGATACGCAGCTTGGCGGTCTGGCGGGTCTGGCGCAGCAGGCTGACCTCGTTGATGGCGATCGCCTCGTGTCGCTGGCCGGCGGCGTCCACCGCCACCATGGTCAGCGGGTGGATGACGGCGCGTTCGGCGGCGTTGATCCGCTCCAGCAGGTCGTCCTCGCTATACTCATTCATCAAGAAGCCGACCGAGCCGCGGTTCATGCCGTAGATCGGCGTCTGGCTGGACAGGTTCTCGTGCAAGGTTTCCAGCATGAAGCCGTCGCCGCCCAGCGCCACGATCGTCTGAGCCTCACCGGGGGCCGCCTGACCATAACGGGCGATCAGCGCCTCACGCGCCTCCTGGGCCTCGGGCCGGTCGCTGGCGGTGAAGGCCAGGCGGGTGACGAAGGGCTCGGGTTTGAACATCGGGCGCCAAAAGCCCCTGGATCGCGGATTTCGTCAACCGGGCGAGAGCGCCTGGCGGAAAGCGGCGCCCGCCACCGCCGGGCCGAACGGGCCAAAGGCGCCGCCTGCGCGCCGGGCGGCCTCGGCCCCGCCGCCCGGGCGACCGCCGTTCAACTCTCGCACCAGATCGAGAATGGTCGGGAAGACGCTGCGGTCGATATCCACCGAGGCGCAGGCCAGGGCGAGCAGTTCTGGCCGCTCGGAGTCCAGCGCGCGGCGGACCTGGTCGTGATCGAAGCCGCCCAAGGTCGCCAACCCGCCCACGAACAGCGAGAGCTTGCCCTCCCGAAGCGCGCGCAGCAGGTAGCCGGGCCTGAGCTGGCCAGCTCCCTTCAGCTTTGACAGCAACTGCTCTTCCATCTCTTCGCGTTCAGCCTCGCGTGGTGCGGCCGGCCCAGACAACAATCCGCCGTGGGCCTCGCGGACCGAGGCTCCGAGCGCGGCGTCCAGGGCCGCGGCGTCCAGGCGGAAACGGCCGACTAGGGCCTGTCGCATGGCCTGGCCCACCCAAATGTAGAGCTGCCGGGCGAGGTCGTCGGTCAGGGCAGGGTGGTGGGAGAGCGGCGAGCGCAGCGCGACGATCCGCTCGGACGCGGCGACCATCCGGCCCATGTCGTGACTGTTGACCTGGGCGGTGAAGTTGCCGGCCAGGGCGGTAAGCACGGCAGGCTCCTGCTGCTGTAGGATCGCGGCGATCACAGGCGGACCGAGATTGGGACGCCGCGCGACCTCGATCTGATGCTCGACGGTGGCCTCGACCAAGATGCGGACCAGGTCGTGATCGCGCAGCACCGGGCTGGCGGCGATGATCGGGCGGGCGATCTCGATGTCGTCGAGGGCCAGAACATTGATCAGGGCCGGCGGCGCCCAGTCGGCGTCGGCCAACTTGTCGGCCAGGCGCAGACGGATGTCGCGCTCGGCCTCGACGACCAGGTCCATGAAGATGGCGTTGAGCAGAGCCTGGATCGGCCCGGACTTCATAACCGAGCGACCAGCTTCGCTGGCGTCGCAGAGGTCGGCGACGGCCAGCAACAGGCGTTCGCGGTCAGCAGGGGTCCGGCTGCGGGCCAGCCCCAGAATCTCTTCGGCTTTCGCGGCCACGCTCAAATTCGGAACTCCAGGCGCCCAAGCTGGCGAATCTGCTCGGTAGCGATGAAAACATGGTTAGAACGCGCTGACCATGAAGGCCCCAGAGGGGCGCGGGCGCGAAGGGAGCGAGGCGAGGATGGCCGATCCGCTGATATTGGCCCTGGACCAGGGCACGACCTCGACCCGCGCGATCCTGTTCGACGCCAAGGGCCAGCCGCTGGCGGACGCCGGCCGGCCGCTGGAGCAGTTCTACCCGCAGGACGGCTGGGTCGAGCACGACGCCGAGCAGATCTTCGAGACCTGTGTCGAGGTGCTGCGAGCGGCGGTGGAGAAGGCCGGCAGGACCATGGCCGAGGTCACGGCGATCGGGGTGACCAACCAGCGCGAGACCGTGGTGATCTGGGACAAGGTCACCGGCAAGCCGATCCACAAGGCCATCGTCTGGCAGGACCGGCGCACCGCGCCGACCTGCGAGCGCCTGCGGGCCGCGGGGCTGGAGCCCAAGGTGACCAGCATCACCGGCCTGCTGCTGGACCCCTACTTCTCGGGCACGAAGATCGCCTGGCTGCTGGGCGAGGTCCCTGGCGCGCGGGCGCGCGCACAGGCCGGCGAACTGCTGGTCGGCACCATGGACACCTGGGTGATCTGGAAGCTGACCGGCGGCGCCGTCCATGCCACCGACGCCACCAACGCCTCGCGGACCCTCCTGTTCGACCTGAAGGCCCAGGACTGGTCCGGCGACATGCTCGACATGCTGGATGTCCCGGCGGTGCTGTTGCCCAAGGTGCTGGACTGCGCCGACGACTATGGAACGACGTCGCCCGACCTGCTGGGGGCTGCGGTTCCCATCCGTGGCGTGGCCGGCGACCAGCAGGCCGCGCTGATGGGCCAGGGGTGCATTCGGGCCGGCGAGATGAAAGCCACCTACGGAACCGGCTGTTTCATGCTCGTCAATACGGGCGAGCACCTTGCGCCGTCGCGCTCGCGCCTGCTCACCACGGTGGCGGCGCGACTGAAGGGCCGGGCGACCTATGCCCTCGAAGGCTCGATCTTCATCGCCGGCGCGGCTCTGCAGTGGGTCAACGAGGGTCTCGGCGTGGCAGGCGGCGGCTCTGGGGTGGAAACTCTCGCTCAGACGGCGAAGGAAGACCACGGCGTCGTGATGGTCCCGGCCTTCACCGGGCTTGGGGCGCCGTGGTGGGACGCGGGCGCACGTGGCGCGATCTTCGGCCTGACGCGGGATACCGGCGTGGCCGAGATCGCCGAGGCCGCCTTCGACGCCTGCGCCCTGCAGACCCGCGACCTGATCGAGGCCATGCGGGCCGATGCGCCCGGCGCGTTCGGGGCTCAGGTGGAATTGAGGATCGACGGCGGCATGGCCCGCAGCAAGTGGTTCAGCCAGCGTCTGGCCGACCTGACCGGCGTCGCCGTGGGTCGGGTGACCTTCCAGGAGATGACGGCGCTGGGCGCGGCCTTGTTCGCGGGGATCGGGGCCGGCATCTACGCCGACGCCGAGGAGGCCACCGCGGCGCGCGCGCAAACCGAACGCTTCGAACCGAAACTGGACGGCCATGGCCGCGAGCAGGCCTATGCCCGGTGGCTGGACGCCGTGGCGCGGGTGCGGACCGGCTGAGGCTGGGGAACCGTTCCGCCGCGCCGAACTTTCTCCTGATAGACGAGGCAGGAGGCGATCATGGCCGACGACGACAAGATTCAGGGCGAGGGCGACTACGACGCCGCCCGACGGTTCCGGAAGGAACAGGAAGACTTCGCCAGGAACGGTCCGGTCGAGCAGAAGGCCAAGGAGGCCGAAGAGGCGCTCGACGGTCCAGAGGGCGCAGAGCTTGAGCGCGCGCGGCGCGAAACGGGCGCCAAAGGCGGCGAGTAGCTCGCCGAGCAGATCCATTCGAACGTCTGTTTGACGCGGCGCCTTGACGCTAGGACCCCGCGGCGCGACCCTGGCGCAAATAGATCAGACGCAAAGGGAGGCCACCATGGCCGATGGTTCGCTCGCGGGCGTGAATTCGCTCAAGGGAAAGGTCAGCGCCGAGGAGTGGCAGGCTCGCGTCGATCTCGCGGCCCTGTACCGCCTGGTGGCCCTGCACGGTTGGGACGATGCGATCTACACGCACATCTCAGCCCGCATCCCGGGGCCTGAGCACCACTTCCTGATCAATCCCTACGGCATGTACTTCGGCGAGATCACGGCCTCGTCGCTGGTGAAGATCGACCTGGACGGTAACATCCTCCAGGAGACCCCGTACTTCATCAATCCGGCGGGGTTCACGATCCACTCGGCGATCCACGCCGCTCGGGAGGACGCCCACTTCGTCATGCACCTGCACACCGATCAGGGCGTGGCCGTCTCGGCCCAGTCCGAGGGCCTGTTGCCGCTGGCGCAGCATGCACTGATCGTGCGGACCATGCTGGCCTATCACGACTATGAGGGCATCGCGCTCAACCTCGACGAACGCGAACGCTTGGTGGCCGACATCGGCGACAAGCACGTCATGCTGCTACGCAATCACGGCACCTTGGCGGTGGGCGAGAGCGCCGCCGATTGCTGGATTCGCATGTTCTATCTGGAACGCGCCTGCAAGCAGCAGGTCCTAGCCCTTTCGGCCGGGCGTGAGAACGTGCTGTTCGCGCCGCAGCATGCCCAGGACGAGGTTCAGATGCAGATGTCGCGTGGCCTTGGCGGCAAGCTCGCCTGGCCCGGCGCCCTGCGTCAGCTTGATCGCGCGCTGCCGGGCTACGATGCCTGACGCGAACTCAAGTCTAACCGAGAGATGGGCGCCCCGATCGGGCGCCCATTTTCTTTGCGTCTTCGAGAAAAGTCGGCATCCGCAACGCAGTGCTTGACGTAGTTGCACGGAGCATCGCGCACTATTTCAACATCGACACGCAGAGCCATCGTTCTGTCACTGGACGGCGCCTATGTGGACGCCATAAGACCGGCGGCTATCGCCAATCACGCCGCCTCTACTCCGGGGCGCTCGGAGTTCTAGCAGCTTGATCAGACGCCACTTCTTCCTCGTCGGCGCCATCGTGGTTCTCGTCCTCATGGTCGTGGCCGGCGGATGGAAGTTGACCCTCGGAAAGAAGGCCGGCCCCGGCGGTCCGCCCGGCGCGGCCATGGCGGCGCAGAAGGGCGGCGGGCAGGGCGGTCCAGCGGGCAAACGCGGCGGCGGCGGCCCTGGCGGCATGGGCGGACCGGCCCCGGTTAGCGTGGCGGTGGTCCAATCCAAGGTGTTCGTCGATTCCATCGATGTGATCGGCGTCGCCAAGGGCCGCCAGTCCGTCACCCTGACCGCGGCGGCCACCCAACTGGTGGAGCGGGTGCTGTTCACCGACGGCCAGGCGGTCGCGCGCGGCGCGGTCCTGGTCGAGCTCAAGGACACGGAGCAGAACGCGGGGCTGGCCCAGGCCCAGGCCCGCCTGGTTCAGGCGCAGCGTGACTACGATCGCTGGAAGACCCTCTCGGCCCAGGGTTTCGCCTCCAAGACCGCTCTCGATCAGCGCGAGGCCACCTATCTTGCCGCCCGCGCCGACGTGCAGGCCGCACAGGCCCGGCGCGCCGACCGCACCATCCGCGCGCCCTTCGCCGGTGTGGTGGGTCTCTCCGATCTGGCCCCCGGCGCGCTGATCAACCCGGGCTCTCCCATCGTCACCCTGGATGACACCAGCGCCGTCCGCGTCGATTTCGAGGTGCCTGATCGCTACCTGTCGTCCCTGCGCGAGGGCCAGGCGATCTCCGCCAAGGCCGACGCCTATCCGGGCGAGACCATTCAGGGCCGCATCGCCAAGCTGGACACCCGCATCGACGAACGCACGCGGTCGATCACCGCGCGCGCCGAGTTTCCCAACCCCGGTCGCCGGCTGAAGCCCGGCATGATGATGCGCGTCGCCATCGCGCGCGGCGAGCGCCAGGGCCTGGCCATTCCCGAAGCCGCGCTTTCGGTCCAGGGCGACGGAGCTTTCGTCTACGTCGTGTCCAAACAGGGCGAGCGCACCACCGCCGAGCAGCGGCCGGTCCGCACGGGCGTCCGTCAGGACGGATTCGTGGAGATCCTGGACGGCCTGGCGTCGGGTGACCGGCTGGTGGCCGACGGCCTGAACAAGCTTCAACCCGGCCAGGCCGTTCGCGCTGTTGACGCGACCCGTCCCGCCGGTGGCCAAGGCGGAGCGCGCGCGGCCGGCGCTCGGCCGGCGCCATGATGCTCTCGGACATCTCCGTCCGCAGGCCGGTGTTCGCGGCGGTCGCCGCGATCATCCTCTGCGTGATCGGCCTGGCGTCGTTCGCCTCGCTCACCGTGCGCGAACTGCCAGCGTCGATCCGCCGGTGGTGTCCATCCAGACAACCTATCGCGGCGCGTCGGCCGAGGTGGTCGAGGAGCGCATCACCGAGGTCATCGAGCGCCAGGTTTCCGGCATTCAGGGGATCGACCGCGTCAACTCCTCGTCGCGGGACGGCCAGTCGCGGATCAACATCTCGTTCCGCCTGGACCGCGACCTGGACGATGCAGCCAACGACGTGCGCGACGCGGTCAGCCGCGTCTCGGCCAACCTACCGCTGCAGGCCGATCCGCCGCAGATCGCCAAGGCCAACGCCGACGCCCAGCCAATCATCTTCATCAGCTTCAACTCCACGACGCTGAACCGCCTGCAGTTATCCGACTACGCCAACCGCTATCTGGTCGAGCGCTTCTCCACCGTGCCCGGCGTGGCGGCGGTCGGAGTGGGCGGCAGCCAGCTCTACTCGATGCGCATCGGGCTCGACGCCGACGCCATGGCGGCCCGCGGCATCACGGTCGACGACGTCGAGACCGCGCTCAACGCCCAGAACCTGGAGCTTCCCGCCGGTTCGCTGGAGGCGCCCTCCAAGGACTTCACCATCCGCGTGGCCCGGGGCTACTCGACGCCCGCGCAGTTCGCCGACCTGCCGGTCACTTCGGCCTCGGCCCGTGCCGCCGCCACCGCGACGACGGGCGCCACGGCGAACGCCGCCGTCACCGCCGCGCCCGGCGCCGAGTACGTCACCCGTCTGGGCGACATCGCCCGTGTCGAGGAAGGCCCCGACGAACGGCGGCGCATGTTCCGCTCGAACGGCCGCGAGCAGGTCGGCATCGCGATCACTCGCCAGTCCCAGGCCAACGACCTGGAGATCTCCGAAGGCGTCCGAGCCGAACTTCCAGAGATCAACAAGTCGCTGCCGAAGGGCACGAAGCTGGAAGTGGCCGTGGACTTCACGGTCTTCACCAAGCACGCCATCGAGGAAGTCTGGATCACCATGGGCATCTCGCTCGTCCTGGTGGCCCTGGTGAACTACATCTTCCTCGGCACCTGGCGCGCGGCCCTGATCCCGTCGGTCGTGGCGCCCATCTGCATCCTCTCGACCTTCATCGTCCTGGCGCCGCTGGGTTTCTCGCTCAACCTGCTCACCCTGCTGGCCCTGGTTCTGGCCATCGGCCTGGTGGTCGATGACGCCATCGTGGTGGTGGAGAACATCCAGCGACGCATCGACGACGGGGAGCCACCCATCGTCGCGGCGCAACGCGGCGCGCGGCAGGTGTTCTTCGCCGTCGTGGCCACGACGATCGTGCTGATCTCCGTCTTCGCGCCGCTGATGTTCCTACCCGGCTACATCGGCAAGCTGTTCGTCGAATTGGCGGTCGCTATCGCCGCGGCTGTCGCCTTCTCAGCCGTGCTGGCGCTCAGCCTCTCTCCAATGCTGGCGTCCAAGCTCCTGCGGCCGGCCCACGGCCAGGGCTTCGTCGCCCAGCGCGTGGACGCCGGCATGACCCGGCTGCGGAATTCCTACCACGCCTCGCTGGAATGGCTGCTCGGTCGCCGCATCGCCTCGATCGCGACGGGCGGTCTCGTGCTGATCCTGGCTCTGGGCGCTTTCGGGCTCTTCACTGTCTTGCCGCGCGAACTGGTTCCGGACGAAGATCGAGGACGGGTCGAATTGAGCATCAACGGCCCCGAAGGCGCAGGCTATGACTATGTCCAGGTCGCCACCAAGCAGGTCGAGGCGCGCCTCCTGGGCTTGCTGGAGGAAGGCGTCATTCAGCGCTACATCCTGTCGGCGCCGCGTTTCGGCAACAACTCGTTCAACACCGCCGGCGGCAACGCGGCGCTCGCCGACGACGCCGGGATCACCTCGAATGAGCTGGCCGCGCAGTTGAACCGGGAATTCTCGTCGATCACGTCGGTGCGGGCCATCGCCTCGGTGCGCGGCGGCCTCCAGCGCGGCGGCGGCGGCGGCGGCGGTGGCGGGGGAGGCGGCGTCGACCTGATCGTGGTCGGCAACGAGTACGCCGATATCGAACGGTGGATCCAGCCTCTCCTGACCGCGGCTCAGAACAACCCCGGCCTGGCGCGCGCGCGCCCGGGCGAAGAGCCGACCCGCCCCCCCGGGCGGGTCGAGATAGATCGCGAAAATGCCCCGAGCCACGGGGGCGGGGCCCAGGCGGGGGGTCGATACCTGG
>NZ_JANOCX010000149.1:0-28983 GCF_031412415.1 Phenylobacterium sp. | reverse complement strand
AGGCGCCGGCGGCCGCCTGGGCGGCGCGGACCTGCTGGCTTTCAAGGGTTTCCAACCGCTGGACCAGACGCGCCACCTCGGCCGACGGCGCGGCGCCGTCCGCGATGGGCTGAAAGCTTGCTGGCGCGGCCATCGGAGCCGCCAGGGCGGGCGCCGGCGCGGCGGACAGCCCCAGGGTCTCGACCGGCTGGCGCGCCTTCACCGGCAATAGCTTAGGTCCGAACCCCGCCAGGGCGTAGCCCGCCGCGATACAGACGAACCCGAAGATGATCATGGCCCAGAAGGCCGGACCCATGATCCGCGCGCGGCCGTAAGACCCCGGATCGCGGGGGGCGGAGAGCTCGACGGGATCGGGCGGCACGCTCATGGCCTAACGATCTATCAGATTCAGCAGCGCGGCTTCGAGAGGGAACGGCGAGAAAACCTTGGCGGCGAACTTGACCCGGTTGAGGGGTATCAGCACCGCCTTCGACAGACACAGAACCCGCAATTGCGGCAGGGGTTGGGCTCGCGCCAGCGCCGCCAGCGCCTGGGCCGCCTTGGGCGAATGGAGCAGCACGACGCGGAGGTCGCCCAGCGCCGCCATCTCGTCCTCGCTCAAGGTCGCCGCCACGGTGTCGTAGAGCACGACCTGCCGCGCCTCGATGGCGTTGCGCGCCAGGACGCCCGCCAGATCCCCCGCCAGTTCGGCCGCGCCGGGATGCAGCACCGCGCCCGTCAGCTCGGCGCGGCGGACGGCGATCCCCTCGGCCAGGGCGGCGACGTCGCCGTCGGCCGACAGCACACGCTTGAAGCCCGCGACCTTGGCGGCCTGGGCCGTAGCGGATCCGACCGCGAACACCCGCAGCGACCGGTCGGCCGTCAGCTCGGCGAAGGCCCGCACGCCGTTGGCGCTGGTGAAGGCCAGCGCGCCGACACCGGATAGGTCGAGCTGCGCGCCGGGAACGTTGCGCACTTCCAGCAGCGGGGCGACGAAGGCTTCGTGACCCATCTCGCGCACCCGGGCCGCCGTCGCCGCGGCGCCCGGCTGGGCGCGGGTGATCCAGATCCGTTGCGAGGTCTTACGCATGATGGAAAACAACCTTGACCGGGGCGCAGACCCTGACCGGGCTCGCCGCCGGAATCAATGCGGCGGCAAAATCAATTCGCCCGCCTCGGCGGCCACGGCCTCGCCCAGTGAAAGGCCCAGGGCCCGGGCCGCCTCCTGCGGATCGCGCGCCGAGGACAGTTCCGCCGAGCCCTCATGCCGGAACCGGTGGACGCCGTCCTGGGACAAAGCTTCGACGATCAGGTGCAACCCGCCGCCCTGCAGGCGCGCATAAGCGCCGATGGCGGTCTTGCACGACCCTTCCAGGGCGGTCATCGCGCCGCGCTCGGCCGCGACAGCCACGGCCGTCGGCGCATGGCGGAGCGCCTCGAGCCAAGGCGCGCCGATGTCCGCCAGGCGCGTCTCGATGGCGAGCGCGCCCTGGCCAGGCGCTGGCGGACATTCCACGGGATCGAGCAGGCTTTGCGGCAGGTGGCCGAGGCCCAGGCGGTTCAGGCCTGCCACGGCCAGAAGGATCGCGTCGGCGTCGCCCGCCGCCAACTTGGCCAGCCGGGTATCGACATTGCCACGCAGCATCTGGACGTCGAGGTCGGCCCGCCGATGCAGCGCCTGGGCCTGGCGACGCAGCGAGGCCGTGCCCAGGACCGCGCCCTGAGGCAGGTCGTCCAGCCGTTGAGCCTTGGGACTCAGGAAGGCGTCGCGGGGGTCTTCGCGCTCGGGGATGGCGGCGATGCAGAGGCCCTTAGGGAGGGCGGCGGGCATATCCTTCAGGGAGTGGATGGCGCAGTCGATGCGCCCGTCAATCAGGGCTTCCTCGATCTCCTTGGTGAACAGCCCCTTGCCGCCCACCTCCAGCAGCCGGCGGTCCTGGATTCGGTCGCCGGATGTGGTGATGACGATCAGCGGCGCGACGCGGGCGACGGCCTCGGCGTCGGTGGCATCGGCGCCCAGGGCGGCGGCGATCCTGCGCTGCATGATCCCGGCCTGGGCCAAGGAGAGCTTGGAGCCGCGGGCCCCGATCCGGACGGGCGGTTGCATGGGCACGATGCGCGGTCTACCTCGGCGAACGAATGGATAGCCCGTCCGCTACAGGACGGGACCGGAAGCCGCAACCGAATGACCTCGACCCACACCGTCCTTGGCCTGGAGACCAGTTGCGATGAGACCGCCGCGGCGGTGGTGCGCCTTGACGCCGACGGTCGGGTGGAAGTGCTGTCGTCGATCGTCGGAACCCAGGTGGACGCGCACGCGCCCTATGGCGGCGTGGTGCCCGAGATCGCCGCGCGGGCTCACGTCGAGACCATCGACGCCATCGCGGCCGAGGCCCTGAAGGTCGCCGGCCTCGGCTATGGCGACATCACAGGCGTCGCGGCCACCGCCGGGCCTGGCCTGGTGGGCGGAGTGATGGTGGGACTGTCCTTCGGCAAGGCCGTGGCCCTGGCGCGCGGCCTGCCGCTGGTGGCGGTCAACCACCTGGAGGGCCACGCGGTCTCGGCGCGCCTGGCCGCCGAGATTCCCTACCCCTTCCTGCTGCTGCTGGTCTCGGGCGGCCACTGCCAGTTGCTGGAGGTCGCCGGCGTCGGCGCCTGCCGCAGGCTGGGCACCACCATCGACGACGCGGCGGGCGAGGCCTTCGACAAGATCGCCAAGACCCTGGGCCTGCCCTATCCCGGCGGCCCGGCGCTGGAACGGCTGGCGGAGGGCGGCGACGCCTCGGCCTTCACCCTGCCCCGCGCGCTATTGGGCCGCGAGGGATTCGACTTCTCCTTCTCGGGCCTGAAGACCGCCGCCGCGCGTTTGGCGGAAACCGTGACCAACGACATCGAACGCCAGAACCTCGCCGCCGCCGTCCAGGCCGCCATCGCCCGCCAGCTCGGCGAGCGCACGGAACGCGCCATGGCCGCCTACGCCGAGGAGCACCGGGACCAGCCCCTGCGCTTCGTGGTCGCCGGCGGCGTGGCCGCCAACGGGGTCGTCCGCACGAAGCTGAAAACCGTGGCCGAGTCGCGCGGCTTTTCCTTCGACGCCCCGCCCCTGGCCTACTGCACAGACAACGCCGCCATGATCGCGCTGGCCGGCGCGGAGCGCTTGGCGCTGGGGATAAGCGATCCCCTGGACGCCCCGGCCCGGCCCCGCTGGCCCCTGGACGCGGCGGCGGCGCTGGCCAACCCCATCCACGTCCACGGTCGAAAGGGCGCCAAGGCATGAGAAGCGCGGGGGTCATCGGCGGCGGAGCGTGGGGCACGGCGCTCGCCCTGGTCTGTAGCCGCGCGGGTCTCTCGGTCACCCTCTGGGCGCGCGAGACCGAGGTGGTGGCAGGCATCAACAACGACCATGAGAACGCGATCTTCCTGCCCGGCATATCCCTCGATCCCGCCGTGCGCGCGACCGGCGACATGGCCGACCTGGCAGAGGCCGACCTGATCCTCAACGTGACGCCAGCCCAGCACCTGCGCGGCAGCCTCGCGGCCTTCGCCCCCCATGCCCGCCCCGGCGTCCCCATGCTGCTCTGCGCCAAGGGGGTGGAGCAGGCTTCCTTGAAGCTGATGACCGAGGTCTTGGCCGAGACCCTGCCCAACGCCGCGCCCGCCGTTCTGTCGGGGCCGAGCTTCGCCGGCGAAGTCGCCCGGGGCCTGCCCACCGCCGTCACCCTGGCCTGTCCCGATCAGGTTCTAGGACGAGCGCTGGCCGAGGCGATCGGGACGCCGACCTTCCGGCCCTACCTGGCCGCCGACATGATCGGCGCGGAGATCGGCGGCTCGGTGAAGAACGTCCTGGCGATCGCCTGCGGCATCGTCGAGGGCCGAGGCCTGGGGCGCAGCGCCCACGCCGCCCTGATCACCCGCGGTTTCGCCGAAATGAGCCGCATGGCCGTGGCCCTGGGCGGAGAAGCCGAGACGGTCGCCGGCCTCTGCGGCCTGGGCGACCTGGTGCTGACCTGCTCCAGCCCGCAGTCGCGCAACATGAGCGTCGGCCTGGCGCTGGGCGCCGGCCAAACCCTGGGCGAAGCCTTGGCCGGCAAGGTCTCGGTGGCCGAGGGGGTGGCTTCCGCGCCCGCGGTCCGCTTGCTCGCCGCCAAGCTCAAGGTCGAGACGCCGATCTGCGAGGCCGTCGCCGCGATCCTGGCGGGCGAGGCCGATGTCGACGAAGCCATAGCGGGCCTGCTGTCGCGCCCGATCCGAACCGAACGATAGGAACCGCAATGCCGCTCTTCGCCGTCTTCTGTATCGACAAGCCCGACGCCCTGCCGCTGCGCATGGCCACCCGCGAGGCGCACCTGGCCTATGTGGGCGGCTTCCGCGACCAGCTCCGCCTGGGCGGCCCCATGCTGGACGACAAGGGCGACATGGCCGGCTCGATCATCTTCATAGAAGCCGACGACCTCGCCGCCGCCCAGGCCTTCAGCGCCGGCGATCCCTATCGGCAGGCCGGCCTGTTCGACCACGTCCACATCACCGCCTTCAAGCCCACGCTCGGGAAGCTGGGTTGACCCGCGACGGACCCGACAACGCCGCGCGTCCGCCAGCCGGAATCGAGCTCTGCGCCCTGGCCGATCTGGCCGATCCGGGCTCGAAGGGTTTCCGTTTCCGCGAGGAACGCGTGATGTTCGCGGGCTTCGTGGTGCGGATCGGCGGGGAGGTGCGCGGCTACGTGGATAGCTGCCCCCACGCCGGCTGGCCCCTGGCCGCCTGGGACGACCGTTATCTGACACGCGAAGGCGACCTGATCCTCTGCGGCGGACACGCGGCCCTGTTCCGCCCGCTGGACGGGGTCTGCGTCGCCGGCCCCTGCGCCGACGAGCGGCTGCGCCCATGGCCAGTGGCGGTGGTCGATGGGCGGATCGTCACCGCCTGAGAAGCTTCCTTAACGCCTGCCGGCTAAACGGTGGCGGGTCTTTCAGGAGAGGCTTCCATGGCCGACGCCCTTCGCGCGCTCGCGACCTTCAACGGGCGGTTCGCACCGCAGTTCGCCAGGACCATGCTGGCCACCCCTCGCGCCGACGAGGAAGCCGCCGCCTTCGCCGCCCACTGCGACGCGATGGGGTTCGAGTTCACCGAGGCCTGGGCGGACAACAATTTCCGCTTCGTCTCGCCGCTGCTGCGCGAGTTCGCCAAGGACAAGGGCCAGATCCGCTATCTCGAGATTGGGGCCTACGAGGGCAAGAACCTGGCCTTCATGGACTGGCTGCTGCCGGCCCGGCTGGACGTGACTGTCATCGACCCGTGGTTCGACGAGGAACTGAACCCGGAAGAAAAATACCTGGCCGTCGAGCCGCGCTTCCAGCGCAACGTCGCCAAGCTCAACTTCGACAAGATGACCGCCCGCAAGGGTTTCTCCACCTACGAACTGCCCAAGATGCTGGAGGCCGGCGAGAAGCTGGACCTCATCTATATCGACGGCTCGCACACCGCCTGGGCGGTGGGGGTCGACCTGGCCTATTGCGCCGCGCTGCTCGACATCGGCGGCATGATGGTGCTGGACGACTACTGGCACGACGTCAGCGAGATCGGCGGGCCCGGCGTGAAGCAGGCGGTGGATCACTTCCACGCCGTCTTCCGCCAATATTTCGAGATCACCGCCGTCTACCGGCAGGTGGCCCTCACCAAGATCCGCGACATCCCGCGATAGGGCCTAGCCTCGGGCGGGGAACGGCTCGGCCGCGAACTCCGCGACGTCGGCGATCAGACCCTGGGCGGCCATGGCGACCAGCTCGCCGCCCTTTTCCGGGGTGGCCTGGCCCGGGTCGGAGCCCATGCGGCCGTCCGGATATCGGGCGCGGAAGTCCTTGGCCTCGCGGATCGGGCCCGTCGGCGCGATCTGCGGCGCGTAGGCGGCGGTCTTGATGTGGTCGGGATAGGCCCACTGGGTGACCGCGATCTCCGACGGGGTGGCATGGCTGCCGTGGCCGGTGGGGAACTGGCGGTTGGCGAGGCCGAGCACGCCCTTCAACTCCCACCAGTTCTTGAGCTTGCACGAGAACCCGCGCTCGACACGGGCGAAGCTGGCCTCGGCGTACAGCTCCGAGAACGCCGCCTCGATGGTGGCGACATTGCCGCCGTGGCCATTGAGGAAATAGATCTTCTCGAACCCGTGGGCGTGCAGCGAGCGGACCCAGTCGCCGATGGCGGCGATGAAAGTCGAGGGCCGCAGCGAGATGGTCCCCGGAAAGCCCAGATGATGCTGGGCCATGCCGATGCTGAAGGTCGGGCCCACCAGCAGATCGGAGGTCTTCTGGGCCTCGTGGGCGATGATCTCCGGGCAAAGCCAATCGGTGCCCAGCAGGCCCGTGGGACCATGTTGCTCGTTGGAGCCGATCGGAATCACCACGCTCTTGGCGCGCTCGAGATAGGCTTCGATCTCTTGCCAGGTGGAGAGGTGGAGCAGCATCTGAGGTCCTGGGTCAAAGGTCGCGGCGGTGCGCCGTCATAGCAGCTTGCGGGTCGAGGCGCTTCAGTCGGCGAAACGCTTGAAGAAGCTCGTATCCTTCCAGGCGGGGCGCTGGGGCGCATTGGCGACCTGCAGCGCGACGGCGGCCATGTAGGCGTTGAACTTCACCGCCTCGGCGCGCTCGACCGGCTGCGACAGGTCGTCGGCCAGGCCGTGATAGCGGTCGGAGCGCCACGCCTTCTCGATTGCGGCTTCCGGCGTCCCCGGCTTGAACCCGAACTTGAATGCGAGGGCCGGCACGCCCACGCGAATGAAGCTGTACTGATCCGAGCGGATGAACGAATTGCGGTCGGGATAGGGGTCGGCGACCACCTCCAGACCCCGGCTCGCCGCCGCGGCGCGAGCCGCTTCGCCCAGCGTACTCTCGTCGACGCCCAGGACGATCACGGAGGTCAACGGCCAGAGCGGAAGGGCCATGTCCATGTTGAGGTCTGCGACCACCGAGCCCTTCGGCACGCTGGGCCGCTCGGCGAAGTATTTCGAGCCCAGCAGCCCCTTCTCCTCGGCGGTGACCAGGACGAACAACACCGAGCGCTTCGGCTTGACCTTGGCCGCCGCCATCTGGCGGGCGACCTCCAGGACGGTCGCGACGCCCGAGGCGTTGTCCATGGCGCCGGGATAGTAGGGTGCGCCCTTGCCCGTTTCGTTGAGCCCCAGATGGTCGATGTGGGCGGTGATCACCACATGCTCGGCCGCCAGCCTGGGATCGGACCCCGGCAGCTTGGCCACCACGTTCTGCGAGGTCACGGCCGAGACCGAGGCGGCGACGTTCGCCTTGAGTCCAAGCTTGAGATCGAAACCGGTCATGGGCTTGGCGGCGTCCGCCAGCGCCACGACCTCCGCGAAGCTGTGACCGGAGCGGGCGAACAGCTTCTCCGCCATCGCCGGGTTGAAGGTGGCCGAGAACTTCGGCGCGCCGGCGTCCTGCAAGGTCGGGTCGGCCGGGTACATGCCGGGCTGGATGGAGTTCTCGATCGTTCTTTCCCAGGGAATCTCGGCGGTCTTGGGGCTGGAGAGCCCGATCAGGCCGATGGCGCCGGCGGCCGAGGCCGCGCGCCAGGTCTGGGTGCCCCGGGAATGCGATTTCAGCGCCGCCGAGATCTCCTGGGGCCCGCCATTGATGTAGACCGCGATCTTACCCTTGAGGTCCTGCCCGGCGAAGTCGTCGACGCCGATCTCCGGCAGGTGAAGGCCGTAGCCGATGAACACCAGCGGCGCGTCCACAGTGGGCAGTTGCGGAATTCGCGCGCCCAGGATGATGTCGGGACCCACCGCCACGGGCGTGGTCTCCGATCCAGAGACCAGCGCGACGCTGGACCTTGCGGCGTCGATCCGCTGCACGGCGAAGGTCACCGGCTGAAGGAAGCCGTCCGTGCCCGCAGGCTGCAAGCCATAGGCCTTGAAGCGCCCGGCCGCATAGGCCGCGGCCTTGGCGTGGCCCGGGCTGCCGGTCAGCCGCCCCTCGAACTCCGGCCCGGCCAAGGTCTCCACGTGACCCCACCACCGCGCTTCCGCCGTGGGCGGCGCGGCGGCCAGGACGGGGGACGCGACCAGGGCGGCGCAAAGGACGAGGGAGAGACGCATGCGGAGGACTTTCGGACGGAACAGAACCGCCAGACTTTGCCGATCCGCCGCCGCCGCACAAGCTACCTGGGCGTCATTCGCCCGGCCTATAGTCACGCTTGATGTGGCCGGCGAGGTCCGCTTCCGTGAACAAGACCGGCTTTGTCCTCATGCCCACGAACAGCGGCGTCTGGTCGGCGTAGTGCGGCGAGGCCCGATCCTGGGTCGCCGCGCCGAACTGGTGGACGCTGCGCGACGACAGCTTGCCCGCCTTGTCCCAGGCGACGAACATCACATAGGTGTCGCCGCCAGCCGCGGCGAGCCGGCCGTCCAGGCCGGGGCGGCCATAGATGGCCCGGAAGATGTCGGGGCCGCCGTCCACCGGCATGTCCAGCGCGCCGCGCCGGATGCGGCTGGCCTCGCCCCACTGCGGATCGATACGGCCATAGAAGCTCTTGAGTTGAGCCATCGATTGCTTGAGGGCCGCCAGCGGCGTGGCGCCGCCCTGGATGGCGATGGCGCTCAGCATGCTCAGCGCGGCGCCCCGATTGGCGACGTCGGTCCGCCGGTCCCAGCCGGCCACGAGAGCCTTGGCCGCGGCGAGGTCGGTGTCGGCGCCGACATCCAGGTCGGCGATGGCCTTGACCGCCTTGGCGGCGTCCGACTGGACGCTATAGGTCAGGTCGTACTTGTAGGCGTCGAACTCGGCGTCCGTGATCGAGGGATCGGCGCCGTAGGTCTCCAGCACCCGCCAGGCGCGATTGGTCATGTTGGACTGGACGCCGAGGGTCTTGGAATAGGCTTCCGGCTTCAGGTCGTCGGCCGGGTCCGAGGCGCGGAACGGGGTGTTGTTGGAGTTGAACACCAGGCCCGACTTCGGATTCCACAGTTGCGGAATCTTGGGGAAGGCGATCAGCGCCTTGGGGATCAGGTCGGAGCGGTCTCCCGCCACGACGCCCGACCAGTCGACACCCTCTTTCCGCACCGGGAACTTGCCGTTGTAGACGTAGCCGACATTGCCCTTCGCATCGGCATAGACGTAGTTGATCGACGGCAGGGCCTGCAGCGCCATGGCCTTCTTCCACTCCGCCAGCGAGCGGGCCTTGTTCAGCGCGAAATACTGCTGGGCCTGGCGCACCTCGTCCTGGCCGGAATAGCGGAAGGCGAACACCCCATGATCCGTCCGGACCGCCGGGCCGTGAACCGATCTCAGAACCTCGCGCTCAACCGCCTTCAGCGTTCCGTCGGGTTGCTTGACCTGGATCTGGACGGTGCGCTTCTCCAGCGCCTTCCAGGCGCCGTCGAGGCGGTACTGGTCGGCGTTGGCTGGGTTGATTGACAATGTGTAGACATCGGCCAGGTCGGGATTGTTGACCGTGTTGGCCCAGCCCAGATGGGCGTTGTGTCCGTGCAGCATGAAGGGTGAGCCGGGGAAGAAGCCGCCGGTGACGTGCCAGCCCTCGCCGCTCTGCACCACGGCCTCATACCAGGCGAAGGGCCCGGTGAACGGCTGATGCGAATTGACCAGCAGCCGGGTCGCGCCGTCCGCCGAGCGCGAGGGGCCGACGGCCACTCCGTTCGATCCCGTCGGCAGGACCTCGCTCGAAAGCTCCGCCGTCACGAGGGGTGACGCCGCGCCCGCCGTCTTGGCCGGCGCCATGGTCCGGCGGAACACCCCGTCCAACCCATAGAAGTTGGGACTGTTGAAGATCATCCCGGCGACCAGGTCGCGGCCGGTGACGGGCGCCATGGCCGCCTTGGTCTTGTCCGGATGCTTGGCCACGTAGGCATTGACGCCGGCGGCATAGGCGTCGAGCACGGCCCGGACATCGGCCGGCAGGTCCTTGTCGTAACGCCGCGCGATCACGCCCCAGACGTCCAGCAGCGCCACCATGTAGTCGCTGTCGACGCCCGAGGGGCCCTGCTCGCTCGCCAGCAGCGCCCGCGCCGTGAGCGTACCCAGCCGCAGGGTGACGAAGTCGTCTTCGGCCTGGGCGTAGCCGAGGCCATAGGCCGCGTCGGCGTCGGTCTTGCCCAGGATGTGGGGCACGCCCCAGTCGTCGCGACGGATGCGAACGTCATATTCGGCGGCCTGGGTCGGTGCGACCAACAAGACCGCAAGAGCCAGACCGAACCCGGCCCGTGCAGATCCCCAAGACATGGCGCTTCCCCCGTTTTCTCCATGATCGGCCCACTCGCCACTCGCGCCAAGCCTGACCAGGGGGAAACCGGCGTGTTTTAGGCCTGCGCCTGTTGCGCCCGGCCGCCCTCTCCGCATAACTCCCCGCAAGTCTGTACGAGGAGTGCGCAAAGTGAGCGACGGCGAGATCTTTCCGGTTCCCGAGACCTGGGCCAATCGCGCGCATATGGACGCCGCCGGCTACGAGGCCGCGGTGGCGCAAGTCGAAGCCGACCCCGACGCCTATTGGCGCCAGGTCGCCGGGCGCCTCGACTGGATCACGCCGCCGACCCAGATCAAGGACACCTCCTTCCACAAGCACCCCTTCCACATCCGCTGGTACGCCGACGGCGTCTTGAACGTCTCGGTCAACTGCCTGGACCGGCACCTGGCGACCCGTGGCGACCAGACCGCGATCATCTGGGAGAGCGACGAGGGCCACCCCTGGTCCAGCCTGACCTACAGCGAGCTGCACGCCGAAGTCTGTCGCATGGCCAATGTGCTCAAGGCCAAGGGCGTCAAGAAGGGCGACCGCGTCACCATCTATCTGCCGATGATTCCGCAGGTGGCGGTGTCCATGCTGGCCTGCGCCCGGATCGGGGCGGTGCATTCGGTGATCTTCGGCGGCTTCTCGCCCGACTCCATCGCCGGCCGCATCCAGGACTGCGATTCCAAGATCGTCATAACCGCCGACGAGGGCATGCGCGGCGGCAAGGTCGTGCCGCTCAAGCGCAACGTCGACGAGGCGCTGACCCAGTGCCCGGGCGTCACCGACGTGATCGTGGTCCGCCGCACCCGGGCCGACGTGCCGATGGTCGAGGGCCGCGACGCCTACTTTTCCGATCTCAAGCAGGACGTTTCCGACGTCTGCGAGCCGGAGCCGATGAACGCCGAGGATCCGCTGTTCATCCTCTACACCTCAGGCTCGACGGGGAAGCCCAAGGGCGTGCTGCACACCACCGGCGGCTATCTCGCCTGGGCGGCCCACACCCACGAGCTGGTGTTCGACTACCGGCCCGGCGAGGTCTTCTGGTGCACCGCCGATGTGGGCTGGGTCACCGGCCACAGCTATGTGGTCTACGGCCCGCTGGCCAACGCCGCGACCACGGTCATGTTCGAGGGCGTGCCCAACTACCCCACCAACTCCCGGTTCTGGGAGGTGATCGACAAGCACAACGTGGAGATCTTCTACACCGCCCCCACCGCCATCCGCGCCCTGATGCGCGACGGCGACGAGCCGGTGACCAAGACCAGCCGCAAGTCGCTGCGCCTGTTGGGCACGGTGGGCGAGCCGATCAATCCCGAGGCCTGGCTCTGGTATCACCGGGTGGTGGGCGACAGCCGCTGCCCCATCGTAGACACCTATTGGCAGACCGAGACCGGCGCCTGCCTGGCCACCCCGCTGCCCGGCGCCCACGCCGCCAAGCCCGGCTCCTGCGCCAAGCCCCTGCCCGGCGTGAAGTTCGAGCTGGTGGACGCCGAGGGCCAGGTCCTACACGGCGCCGTGAGCGGCAATCTGGAGATCACCGACTCATGGCCCGGCCAGATGCGCACGGTCTATGGCGACCACCAGAGGTTCTTCGACACCTACTTCTCGACCTACGCCGGCAAGTACTTCACCGGCGACGGCTGCCGCCGCGACGAGGACGGCTACTACTGGATCACCGGCCGGGTTGACGACGTCATCAACGTCTCGGGCCATCGCCTGGGCACCGCCGAGATCGAGAGCGCCCTGGTCAGCAATGAGAACGTGGCCGAGGCCGCTGTGGTCGGCTTCCCGCACGATGTGAAGGGTCAGGGCATCTACTGCTTCGTGACGCTGAAGGCCGACGTGACGCCCACCGACATCCTGCAGGCCGAGCTGAAGGGCTGGGTCCGCCGCGAGATCGGACCCTTCGCCGCGCCGGACGTGGTGCAATTCGCGCCCGGCCTGCCCAAGACACGCTCGGGCAAGATCATGCGCCGCATCCTGCGCAAGATCGCCGAGAACGACCTGAGCAACCTGGGCGACATCTCGACCCTGGCCGACCCCTCGGTGGTCGACGACCTGGTGAAGAACCGCGAGGCCTGAGGTCTTCATGACCCCGGACCTGCCCCCCGCCCTGCGCCAGGCCGCGGACCGGCTGCTGGATGGCGTGTCGCGCAAGGGCCTGGCCGAACAGTCGGCGAGGATCTCGGCGCAGTACCGCTCGGGCAAGGGCTCCGCGGCCGTCGTCGGATCGGCCGCCGACGCCACGGCCTATGTCCTGACCCGCCTGCCGGCCACCTATGCGGCGGGCGCTCATGTGCTGGCGGAGGCCGCCCGGATCGCGCCGGATTTCGCGCCCAAGACCCTGTTCGACGCGGGCGCGGGGCCGGGCGGGGCGAGCTGGGCGGCGCTGGAGACCTGGCCCGGCATCGCGGCCGCCGCCCTGCTGGACTCCAACGCCGCCTTCCTGGACATGGCCCGGACCCTGGCCGCCTCCGGCCCGGCGGCGCTGCGCGACGCCCAGCGCCTGCGCGGCGACCTGACCGCGCCGAAGGACTGGCCCGCCGCCGACCTCGTGATCGCCAGCTATGCCCTCGCCGAGATCGCGCCTGCCCGCCAGGCGGAGACGCTCGCGGCGCTTTGGGCCTCGACCCTGGGCCTGCTGGTGTTGATCGAACCGGGAACACCCGACGGCTATGGTCGCGTTCTCACGGCCCGCGACAGACTGATCGAGGCCGGCGCGGCGATCCTGGCCCCCTGCCCGCACCACGCCGCCTGCCCGCTGGTCGCGCCCGACTGGTGCCATTTCGTCCAGCGCCTGCCGCGGTCGCGCGACCACCGGCTGGCCAAGGGGGGTGAGGCGCCCTTCGAGGACGAGACGTTCATCTACCTGGTCGCCTCGCGGTCCGGCGTCGGCCGTCGCGAGGCTCGCATCCTAGCCCCTCCACACGCCGCCAAACCGGGCATCACCTTGAAGCTCTGCACCCTCGAGGGGGCGGTCGAGCCCCGTTTCGTCGCCCGCCGGGACAAGCCCGCCTACGCCGTGGCGCGGCGGCTGGGCTGGGGCGACGTCCTACCCGGCGCGGAATAGTTCGAACGCACGTTTGAATTCACTGGCCGAACGCGCGTCGCCGCGCGACAACGGCCTCTGAGCCCCATTGTATTTCGGGCCGCGTCATAAAATTCCCAGGGAGGCCCATATGCCCAAGAGTCGCGAAATCCACCTTGTGTCCCGTCCGAAGGGCATGCCTGCCCAGGACGACTTCGCCGTCATCGAAACCACCGTGCCCGACACCGCCGACGGCCAGGTGCTGGTCGAGAACCTCTATATGTCGGTCGATCCGGCCATGCGCCCGCGGCTGACCGCCGGCCAGGACCTCGACGTCGCCATGTTGGGCGGCGCCCTGGGCAAGGTGGTGCAATCGAAGCATCCGGACTTCGCGGTCGGCGACCTCGTGTCCAACCGCCTGGGCTTCCGGGAGTTCTTCGTCTCCGATGGCAAGGGCCTGACCAAGCTTCTGGCCGATCCAGACCTGTCGCTCACCGTCCACATGCATGCGCTTGGGATGACCGGCTTCACCGCCTATGGCGGTCTGCTGCACATCGGGGCGCTAAAGGACGGCGAGCAGGTGTTCGTCTCCACCGCCGCCGGCGCCGTGGGTTCGGTCGCCGCCCAGATCGCCAAGATCAAGGGCTGCTATGTGGTGGGCTCCACCGGGGCCGCCGACAAGGCGGCCTGGCTGCGCGACGAGGTGGGCCTGGACGCGGTCATCAACTACAAGGAGACCCCGATCCGCCAGGCGCTGGAAGACGCCACGCCCAAGGGGATCGACGTCTATTTCGACAATGTCGGAGGCGACCACCTGGAGGCCGCCCTGCGCCGCATGAACACCCTGGGCCGGATCCCGGTCTGCGGCTTCATCTCGGGCTACAATTCCGGGCACTCCAGTGTCTCGAACCTGTCGAACATCATCTATTCGCGGGTGATGCTGCGCGGCTTCGTCGGCACCGACTTCATGCACCTCTACGGCGACTTCCAGCGCGACATGGCCGGCTGGCTGAAGGACGGCAAGGTGAAGTATCAGGAGACCATCCTGGACGGCATCGCCAACGCGCCGAACGCCCTGATCGGGCTGATGGAGGGCAAGAACTCGGGCAAGATGCTGGTGAGGCTGGCCGGCTAGCGGTTCGCCGCCACGAAGGCCTGGAACCGGGCGATCCCCTCCTCCAACGGCGATAGCGGCCCAAGTCGTGCGCCTTGGCTGCTCAGGCCGGCTTGCACGCGTTCGCATATCGGGATGTCTTCCAGGTGGATCGCTTGCAGTTGGGCGCGGTAGGTCTCGATGGCCGCCGCGTCCGCTCCGGCCGGGAACAGGCCGGTGATGGTGAGGTGAAATCGGTCGGCGGCGGTGGGGGTCATGCGGTACCAGACGACCATGTCGTCAGGTTCGGAGACCGCGAACATCAGCATCGGGAACACGACGTAGACGGTGAAGGTCCCGGCCAGGGGATGGTGCGAATGGGCGAGCTCGATCCAGTCGTCGCCGCTGGCGGACGGGTCGCTGCGCCCGCCGGGCCAGAAGGGCTGCAGAGACTGCGCATGCGGCCCAATGTGGTGGTAGGACTCC
Source organism: Phenylobacterium sp. (assembly GCF_031412415.1). Taxonomy (GTDB): domain Bacteria; phylum Pseudomonadota; class Alphaproteobacteria; order Caulobacterales; family Caulobacteraceae; genus Phenylobacterium. The sequence goes on along the minus strand of NZ_JANOCX010000149.1, from coordinate 14,149 downwards.
GCGAAATTCTCGACCATCACCTTCCAGTTCCAGGGCGAGTCGAAGTCCAACTCCCAACCGATCTTCCAGGCGCCCAGGTCCCGGGCCGCGAACCGCGGGGTTAGCGGCGCCAGGCGCTCCGCTACCGGCGGTGCGTCGCCGCTGAGATTAACCAGCACCCAGCCGCACCATTCCGCCGCGCCATAGCGCGGCAGGTCCAGCCCCGCGTGATCCACGCCGTCCATGAACGGCGCGGCCGTCAGCCGACCGTCCAGGGCGTAGGTCCAGAGATGGTAGGGGCACTGGACGGTCTTGGCGCAAGCCTCGCCGACCACCAGCAAGGCGCCGCGATGGCGACAGACATTGCTCAGGGCGCTTACCCCGCCGTCCAGATCGCGCAGGACCAGCACGGAGCGCCCCGCGACCTCGACAGCGCGTTGAGAGCCGGGGCCCTCGAGCTGGTCTGACCGGCACACCGCGATCCAGCCCCGGGACAACAGCCCGTCGCGCTCCGCGATGAAGATGTCGGGGTCCACATAGTCGGCCGGCGTCAGTCGCCTAGCGTTCACCTCAGTCATGGCTGTCGTCTCCTCGGTCACCGAAGGGTGGCGAAGGACGATCCGGAACACAAATTAAATAACATCTGTTGTGCTTTTTTCTCCCGGTCTCTATGTTTGGGGCGGAGGAAGCGACATGGGACGCCCCGCGGAAAAGCAGTCGGAACGCCGCCAGGACGTGGCCCAAGCCGCGCTGAGGGTGATCGCCCGCGAGGGTCTGGAGCGGGCCTCGATGCGGGCCATCGCCGCCGAACTGGGCGCCACGCTGGGCGTGCTCACCCACTACTTTCCCAACAAAGACGCTCTACTACGCCTGATCCTGGAGACGGTGGGCGCCGAGATTCGCGAGGCCTTCGACAGCGTACCCCTACGCCGACCGGCGGATCTGCACGCCCTGATCGGCGAAATCCTTCCGGTCGACGGGCCGCGTCGCAACCTGTGGAAGATCTGGCTGTCATTCGCCGTCGCCGCGGCGGACAGCCCGGCTCTCGCCCGAGAACACGCACGGGAGTATGGCGAACTCACCGTTCGCATGGCCGCGGCGCTCACCCGATTGGCGCCGCAGCTCCGTGCGAACTTACAGGTCCAGGCCGAGGCTGAGACCTTGATCTGCCTGATGGACGGGGTCGGCCTGCACGGCGCGCTGATGCCGGAACGCATGCCGCCCTCTCGCCAGAGGGCGATCCTGAAAGCTCACATCGACGCTCTGGCGCGCAAGGAGACGGCCAGCCATGCCTGAACTCATCACCCTCTCCGCCGCGGCGCATGTCGATGAGGTGACGGCCGCCCTGGCGCGGGATGGCGCGGTGATCCTGGACCGCGCTTTCGACGAGACCCTCCGCGGCCAGATCTTCGAAGAGACGCGCCGCTTCGTCGACGTCACCGAGCCAGGTCGCGACGGTTTTTCCGGTCGACAGACCACGCGCACCGGAGCGCTCGTGACGCGCGCTCCGGCCGTGCGCGACCTGGTTGTGGATCCACGCATCCTGGCGGTCTGCGACCAGGTTCTGTCACCCTATTGTCAACGCTACCAGCTCCACCTGACGCAGATGATCGGGCTCGGCCCGGGCCAGCCGGCCCAGCCCCTGCACCGCGACCGCCAAGTCTGGGGAACCTATCTCACCGGCATCGAGCCACAGCTCAACACCATCTGGGCGATGACCGATTTCACGATCGAGAATGGCGCCACACGGGTGGTTCCGGGCAGCCAGACCTGGGACTGGGACCGCAGGCCGACGGAGACGGAGATCACCCAGGCGGTCATGCCCGCCGGCTCGGTGCTGATCTATACGGGATCGGTGATCCACGGGGGCGGCGAGAACCGCACCGAAGCGGTCCGCTACGGCCTTAACATCGACTATTCCCTGGCTTGGCTACGGCAGGAAGAGAACCAGTACCTCTCCTGCCCGCCGCACTTGGCCCGCCAGTTCTCGCCGGAACTGCAGGCGCTCGTCGGGTACGCGATGGGCGACTACGTGCTGGGCTATTTCAGTCCGGCCGAGCCGGTAACAGGTCAGCCGGACAATCTGCCGCCCCAAGCCGCCCTCGATCCCAGCTTCATGACAATCCCGTAAGCTTCCCAGGGGCCGCGCCGGTGCTAGGGTCGCGGCCTCTCGCAACTCGGGAAGCCTCCATGCTCCGTATCGCCGTCCGCGCCGTGGCCCTCACCATCACCCTGGCGCTGGCGGCGCCCGCCGTGGCGGCCGATAGCGTCCCGCCGATCGTCTACAAGGAACGGACCCTGGCCAACGGGCTCAAGGTCTATTCCTCGATCGACAAGACCACGCCCAACGTGACGGTCCAGGTCTGGTACGGGGTGGGGTCGAAGGACGATCCGGTCGGCCGCTCGGGCTTCGCGCACCTGTTCGAACACATGATGTTCAAGGCCACGCGCGACATGCCGAGCGAGACGATCGACCGGATGACCGAGGATGTCGGCGGATTCAACAACGCTTCGACCTACGACGACTTCACCAACTACTACGAGGTAGTCCCCGCCAACCATCTGGAGCGGCTGCTGTGGGTGGAGGCCCAGCGCCTAGGCTCCCTGGTCGTCGACGAGGCGGTGTTCAAGTCCGAGCGCGACGTCGTGAAGGAGGAGCTGCGCCAGTCGGTGCTGTCCCAACCCTACGGGCGGCTGATGTACCTCTATCTTCCCCAGGCCAGCTACACGACCCACCCCTACAAGCGCCCCGGCATCGGCTCCATCGAGGAGCTAGACGCCGCCACCATCGACGACGTGCGCGCCTTCCACGCCGCATATTACAGACCCGACAACGCCGCCCTGATCGTCATCGGCAATTTCGACGAGGGCCAGTTCAACGCCTGGGTCGACAAGTACTTCGGGGCCCTGAAGCGCCCCGCCGCTCCGATCAAGCGGGTAACCGCCATCGAGCCGCCGCGTACCCAGGCCGGCGTGTTCGAGGGTTACGGCCCCAATGTGCCGCTGCCGGCCGTGGCCATGACCTGGCACGCGCCCGCCGCCTCCAGCCCGGACGCCGCAGCCCTGACCGTCCTCGACGCTATCCTGTCCTCGGGCAAGTCCTCGCGGCTCTATGACAGCCTGGTCTATGAGCAGCAGGTGGCGGCCGACGTCTTCTCCGACGCCTCCCTGCCCGAGCAGCCGGGCATGGTGATGGTCGGCGCCATCCTCGCCGGCGGCAAGACCGTCCCTGAGGGCGAGAAGGCCCTGCTGGCGCAGGTCGCCAGGCTGCGCGACGCCCCGCCGACGGAGGCAGAGCTCGCCGAAGCGAAAAACGAGCTGGTCACCGGGAAGCTGCGGGCGCGCGAGACCATCGACGGCCGCGCCTTCGCCCTCGGCTACGCCCTGCGTACCGCCGGCGACGCCGCCCTGGCCAACCGCGAACTGGCGCAGCTGCAGGCGGTGACCACCGCCGACGTCCAGCGGGTGGCCAAGAAGTACCTGACCGACAACGGCCGGATGACCATCCGCTATCGGCCCGAGACCGAACGGCCCGCAGGCCAGGCCGACGCGACGCCAAAGCCGCCGGTGGTCGCCTCGGTGAAGTACGCCGGGGAGATCGTCACCCTGGCGCCCGCGGGCCAGCGCGTCGCCCCGCCGCCCCTCGGAGCACCGGTCAGTCCCGTCCTGCCCGAACCCGCCGAAAAGACCCTGGCCAACGGCCTGCGGGTGATCGTGGCCAAGTCCTCGGACCTGCCGCTGGTCACCGCCGATCTCACCGTGAAGACCGGCGCCTGGGCCGATCCCGACGGCCTGGCGGGCGCCATGGGCATGACCGCCGGCATGCTGACCGAGGGCACCAAGACCCGCGGCGCGCAGGAGATCGCCAGCCAGACCGAGGCCCTGGGTGCGTCCCTGGAAGCCGGCGGCGGGCAGGAGAGCTCGTCCGTCACCCTCAACGTCATGCCCGAGAAGCTGCCCGCGGCGCTGGCCATCATGGCCGACGTGGCCCGCAACCCGGCCTTCAAGGAAGAGGAGCTGGAGCGTCAGCGCAGCCAGGCCCTGGACGGCCTGTCGGTGGCCTATCAGCAGCCCGGCCAGCTCGCGGGCTTCGCGGCCTCGCAGGTGGTGTTCTCCGGCACGGCCTTCGGCCATGTCGCCGGCGGCACGCCCGCGTCGCTCGCCAAGCTGACCACGGCCGATCTGGCCGGGCTGCACGCGGCCAACTTCCGGCCCGACAACGCCATTCTGGTCCTGACCGGCGACATCACCCCGGCCCAGGGCTTCGCCCTGGCTGATAAGGCGTTCGGCGACTGGAAGGCCCCGGCGGGTCCGGCCCCGACCCGGGTCGCGGTCACGCCCAAGGCCGCCCCCCGCGCCGTGGCCATCGACCTGCCCGGCACCGGCCAGGCGGCGGTGACCGTCACCAAGGCCGCCATCTCCCGCGCCGCGCCCGACTATTATCCCGGCATCGTGGCCAATTCGGTGCTGGGCGGCGGCTATTCCGCGCGCCTGAACCAGGAGATCCGCATCAAGCGCGGCCTCTCCTACGGCGCCAATTCGCGGCTGTCGGCACAACGCACCACCGGCCTGTTCCGCGCCGCGGCCCAGACCAAGAACGAGTCGGCGCCCGAGGTGCTGGACCTGATCGTCGCCGAGCTGAAGCGCCTGTCGGACACCCCGGCCGGCGCCGATGAGCTCAAGGCCCGCAAGTCGGTGCTGGTGGGCGGCTTCGGGCGCGAACTGGCGACCACCGGCGGTCTGGCCGACATCCTCGGCGCCCTGGCCCTCTATGACCTGCCGCTGGCGGAGATCGGCGCCTATACCGGCAAGGTCGATGCGGTGACGCCGGGCGAGGTCCAGGCCTTCGCCAAGGCCAACCTGGACCCGGCCGACGCCAGCGTCATCGTGGCCGGCGACGCCAAGGCGTTCCTGGAGGGCCTCAAGGCGCGCAAGCCCAAACTGGAGGTCGTCCCGGCGGCGGCTATCGACTTCGACCGGGTGGATCTGAAGGCGGCGAAATAGCCATTTCGTCCCCGTCATTGGGAAGGACGGAGAGACCTACGCCCGCCGGGCCCACTTGGTGAGGTCTCGCTCGCGGCCCATCAGCGCCAGGCCCGAGGCGATGGACTCAAGCTCGCTGCCGGTCTCGATCTTCTCCGCCGGGAAGCGGCGATGGAAGATGTCGCGGACCGCCGGCACCAGGGACGAACCTCCGGTGAGGAACACCCGGTCGACGCCCTGGGCGGTGAGCCCGGCATCGGCCAGGGCCTCGTCGACCGCGGTCTCGATCAGGCCGAGTTCGGGCGCGATCCAGCCTTCGAAGGCGGTCCGGTCCACCTCGCGGCGGATGTCGATCGTCCCGGCCTGGAAGGCGAACTCCGCGCGGGTCTGGCTCGACAGCGCCTCTTTCAAGCGCGAGACCGCGCGGTAGAGGACGTAGCCGTAGTTCTCATCCAGGGTCTCGACCAGGCGCGCGATCTTGTCGGGTTCCACGGCCTCCCTGACCAGTTTGCGGATCTCCCTCATCTCGCGGCTGGCCCGCATCAGGGCGAGCTGGTCCCAACGCGCGAAGGTCGAGTAGTAGCGGTTGGGGATCGGCAGGGTCTTGCCGAACGAGGTGTAGGACGAACCCTTGCCCAACTCGGGTGACACCAGGTTGTCAATGATGCGGTAATCGAAGGCGTCACCGGCGACGCCGACGCCGGACCGGCCCAGGGGCGTGGAGACGATCTCGCCGTTCGCCCGGGAGAAGCGGATGATCGAAAAGTCGCTGGTGCCGCCGCCGAAGTCCCCCACCAGGACGGTGGCGTCCTGTGTCAGCTCGCGGGCGAAGAAGAACGCCGCGCCGACCGGCTCATAGGCATAGAGGATCTCGGTGAAGCCCAGGCGCTGGAAGGCGGCCTCGTAGCGCTGCAGAGCGAGCTCCTCCTTGGGCGCGCCGCCGGCGAAGATGACGGGTCGGCCCACGATGACCCGCCTGGGCAGGTCGGCCATGTCGCCGCCGGCATGGTCTCGCAGCTTCAGCAGGAAGGCCGAGAGCAGGTCCTCGAACTGGTAGCGGCGTCCGATGATCTGGGTCTCGGTGAAGCTCTCCGAGGCGGCGAAGCTCTTGAACGACTGGATGAACCGCGTCTCCAGCGGATCCTCGACATAGGCCTCGATGGCCCAGGGCCCGGCCTCCACCGTCCGCTCGGACGGGTGCTCGGGCGGGGCGTGGAAGGACAGGGCCGAGCGGAAGGCGAAAACTTCCTGCTCGGGCGCCGGGAACCGCACGAGGTGCGCCGGGCCGTCCACGCCCGCGAGCGCGACGACGGTGTTCGTCGTGCCGAAATCGATGCCGATGCTGAGACCGGTCATGGGCCGCGCTCCTTGCTGCGAGGGGGTGACGACGGATCGCCGCCCCCTCTGAGCGCGCGAGCCGCTAGTTCGTGTGCGTGCGCACGGCCATCAGCTCTGAGCCTCGACGACGTCCTGCTCATAGGCCGCGAGGGTCGCCGCCTGCAGGATCCGCGAGACGCTGCCCGAGAGCGGGGCGATCTGCACCGACTTGGTGAGGCCGAGCAGGATCGGGCCGATCACCGTGCCGCCGCCCAGCGCCTGGACCAGCTGGGTCGAGATCGCGGCCGAGTGGATGGCCGGCATGATCAGCACGTTGGCCGGGCCCGACAGGCGCATGAACGGATAGTTGGCGCGCTTCTCGGGATCCAGCGCCACCTCGGGCGGCATCTCGCCCTCGTACTCGAACTCGATGTCCATCTCGTCCAGCATGGCCACGGCCTCGCGCACCTTCTCGGAACGCAGGCCCATCGGATTGCCGAAGGTCGAATAGGACATGAAGGCGACGCGCGGGGTGTAGCCCAGCACCTTGACCGCGCGAGCGGCCTCGATGGCGATCTCCACCAGCTCGTCGGCCTCGGGCATCTCGGTGACGTTGGTGTCGGCGATGAACAGGGTGTGGCCCTTGGACAGCACCACGCTCATGCCCATGATCCGGCCGTCCGGAGCCGGGTCGATCACCCGGAGCACCTCTTCCAGCACCTGGTCGTACGAGCGGGTCACGCCGGTGACCATGCCGTCGGCCTCGCCCAGCGCCACCATGGAGGCGGCGAAGGAGTTGCGGTCCTGGTTGATCAGCCGCTGGACGTCGCGCTTCAGGTAACCCTGCCGCTGGAGGCGGGCGTAGAGGAAGTCCACGAAGTCGGGATTGCGGTCCGAGAGCCGGGCGTTGATCACCTCCAGCTTGGATTCGGCCGGATCGAGGCCGGCGGCGATCATGTTCTCCCGCACCAGTTCCTCGCGACCCACCAGGATGGCGTGGCCCAGGCCCGCGGCCTCGAAGGCGTAGGCGGCGCGGATGACGCTGGGCTCCTCGCCCTCGGCGAAGACGATCCTCTTCTTCGGCGCCTTGAGCACCGCGCCCTGCAGCTTCTGCAAGAAGGCCGCCGTGGGATCGAGGCGCTGGGCGAGGCCCGCGCGATAGGCGTCCATGTCCGGGATCGGCTTGCGGGCGACGCCGGTGTCCATCGCCGCCTGGGCGACGAAGGGCGGGATGTACCAGATCAGCCGCGGATCGAAGGGGGTGGGGATGATGTACTGGGGGCCGAACTTCAACTGCATGCCGTGATAGGCGGCCGCCACCTCGTCGGGCACGTCCTCGCGGGCCAGCATGGCCAGCGCGTTGGCGCAGGCGATCTTCATTTCCATGTTCACGCGGCGGGCGCGGACGTCCAGCGCGCCGCGGAAGATGTAGGGGAAGCCCAGGACGTTGTTGACCTGGTTGGCGTAGTCGCTGCGGCCGGTGGCGACGATAGCGTCGGGGCGGACGGAATAGACCTCTTCCGGGGTGATTTCCGGATCGGGATTGGCCATGGCGAAGATGATCGGCTTCGAAGCCATTTTGTCCACCAGGTCCGCCGTGAGCGCGCCCTTGACCGAAAGGCCGATGAACACGTCGGCGCCTTCCAGCGCCTCGGCCAGGGTGCGCTTGTCGGTGTCGATCGCGTGGGCGCTCTTCCACTGGTTCATGTCGTTGGTTCGGCCGCGCCAGAGCACGCCCTTGGAGTCCACCGCGATCACGTTGCTGGGCGTCACGCCCATGGCCTTGATCAGCTCCAGGGTGGCGATGCCCGCCGCGCCGGGACCGTTCAGAACCACCTTCACGTGCTTCAGGTCGCGTCCCGTGATGTGGCAGGCGTTGATCAGGCCGGCGGCCGAGATGATCGCCGTGCCGTGCTGGTCGTCGTGGAAGACCGGGATGTCGAGCAGCTCCTGCAGCTCGGTCTCGATGCGGAAGCACTCGGGGCTCTTGATGTCCTCGAGATTGATGCCGCCGAAGGTGACGCCGATGTTCTTGACCACCGTGATGATCTCGTCCGGATCGGTGGCGGAGACCTCGATGTCGATGGCGTCGACGTCGGCGAAGCGCTTGAACAGCACCCCCTTGCCTTCCATCACCGGCTTGGAGGCCAGCGCCCCCAGATTGCCCAGGCCCAGGATCGCGGTGCCGTTGGAGATCACCGCCACCAGGTTACCCTTGGAGGTGTAGTCGTAGGCCAGCTCGGGATCCTCGGCGATCGCCAGCACCGGCACCGCCACGCCCGGGGAGTAGGCCAGGCTGAGGTCGCGCTGCGTCGCCATCGGCTTGGTCGCGGCGATCGCGATCTTGCCGGGGGTCGGATACTTGTGGAAATGCAGCGCTTCTTCGTCGGTGAAGGTGCGTTTTTCGGCGTCGCTCATCGTGGCGGCGGGTCCTTCGGGCGGCGTGGTTTTGGAGGGCGCCAACCTATAGAGCGCGGCCCTCCGCCACAACCTTCCCACGGAAAGCTTTGCCGGAAGCCTTCTACGGCCGTCCGCAGATCAGATCGACGCCGGCCTCGTAGATCGCCCTCAACGCGGCCTCGTCGGCCCCGGCGCGCGCCCTGACGGCCAGGGTATGCAGGATGGCGGTGGCGAGCTTGCCCAGCGCGGCCGGATCGGCGCCGGGCGGCAGCTCTCCGGGTCTCGCCCCCAATCGGCCGGCGAAGCCGGCGTCGAGCTCGGCGAAGCTCCGAGCCAGCAGGGCGCGGACCTCGGCGTCGGCGACGCTCTCAGTCACCGCCGTGCCGATCAGGAAGCATCCGCGCTGGCCGCTGTCGCCGGCGCGATAGATGGCCGAAGCGCCGGCATAGAGCGCCAGCAGGACATAGCGCGCCGTCCCGGGAGCCGCCAACGCACGCTGCTGCGCAGCCAGCATCTCGGCGTGCGATCGCTCCAGGGTCGCGAGGTAGAGCGCCTTCTTGTCTCCGAACGCGCCGTAGAGGCTGGGGCGATTCAGACCCGTGGCCGCCGACAAGTCGTCGAGCGACGTCGCGGAGAACCCTTTTCGCCAGAAGGTGTCGCGCGCCTGGTTCAGGGCGACGGACGGATCGAAGCCACGCGGCCGCCCGCGCGGCTTGGGCGATCCGGCGGGTTCTTTTTGTACCACTTCGCAATGAATCCTTGACGTCGGTTTATTTTATGCGGAACGGTACGAAAATCAATGACGGAGGTTTCCCATGGACGTCTACTTCTCCCCGCTGGCCTGTTCGCTCTCGACGCGCATCACCGTCTACGAGGCGGAGGCCGAGGACAGCGTGCGGCTGAATCGGGTGAATTCCAAGACCCAGACCCTCGCCGACGGGACCGACTATCGCACGATCAACGCCAAGGGCCTGGTGCCCGCCGTCCGCGCCGACAACGGCGAGGTGATCACTGAGAACGCCGCGGTCCTGCAGTACATGGCCGACACCTTCCCCAAGGCGGGCCTCGCCCCGGCCGCCGGGTCGATCGAGCGCTATCGCCTGCAGCAGTGGCTGAGCTTCGTGGGGACCGAGTTGCACAAGCTCGTGTTCAATCCCCTGCTGTCGCCCAAGTCCAACGATGGCGCCAAGGCCTATGCCCTTGAGGGGGCGATCGAGCGGTTCGACTATCTGAACAGCCACCTTGAGGGCCGCGAATACCTGATCGACCACTTCAGCGTCGCCGACGCCTATCTGATTGCGGTGCTCAACTGGGCCCAGTTCGTGGGCATCGACCTGGCCAAGTGGCCCGCCGTCGCGGCCTATCGCGACCGCGTCAGCGCCCGCCCGGCGGTGGCGCGCGCCCTGAAGGAAGAGTTCACGCTGTATCAGGCGGCGTAGCTTTCGAGTTGACCCGGCGGGCGGGGACGCGAGACTAGCTCTCGCATCGCCTCGTCCGCCGGAGAGTTTCCCCTGACCGCGCCCATTCGTATCAGCGTCGCCGGCGCGCTCGGCCGCATGGGCCAGGCCGTGAGCACGATCATCTCCGGCCGCGACGACTTGGCGCTGGCGGGGCGCTTCGATCGTCCCGGCCTCGTCGGCGATGGCCTGGTGGATCAAGGCGCGGCCCTGGACGCCGCCGACGTGGTGGTCGACTTCACCACGCCCTCCGCCTCCGTCGCACTTGCGCGAGCCTGCGCGGCGCGCGGCGGCCCGGCCCTGGTGATCGGCTCCACGGGACTGTCCGAGGCGGACCTGGCAGCCATCGCCAAGGCCGCCGAACAGATCGCCATCGTGCAGACCGGCAACTACTCGCTCGGCGTCAACATGCTGCTGGGCCTGGTGACCCAGGCCGCCCGCGCCCTAGGACCCGACGCCTACGACATCGAGGTCTTCGAGGCCCACCATCGCCGCAAGGTCGATGCGCCCTCGGGCACCGCCCTGATGCTGGGCGAGGCGGCGGCGCGCGGCCGGGGCCTCGACCTGGCCAAGGTCGCGCAACGGGCCCGCGATGGGATCACCGGGGCCCGAACGCCGGGCGATATCGGGTTCTCCGTCATGCGGGGCGGCGACATCATCGGCGAGCATTCGGTGACCTTCGCCGCCGACGACGAGATCCTGACCCTGAGCCACTCGGCCCGCGACCGAGGGTTGTTCGCCCGGGGCGCGGTGGAGGCGGCCCGCTGGGTCGCCGGACGTCCGCCGGGCCGCTACGACATGCAGGATGTCCTGGGTCTTAGCTAGGAGACGCGAGCCATGCCCGACCTCCTCAGCCGAGACGCCACCGGACAGCTCGCCGCCCTGACCGCCAAGGACATCTCGGCGGTGGAGCTGCTGAAGCTGGCGTTGGCGCGGCACGAACAGACCCACGCCGATCTCAACGCCGTCGTCGCCGCCGACCTGGAGCGCGCTCTGGACAGCGCCAGGGCGGTGGATGACAACAGGTTGCGGGGCGATATGCCCGGCCCGCTCGCCGGGCTACCCATCACCATCAAGGACACTCTGGACGTGACGGGCCTAGCGGCCTCGTCCGGACTGGAGGGCCTACGCCGCCGCCGACCGGAGGACGCCGTCGTGGTCGCCCACGCCCGCCGGGCCGGCGCGGTGATCTGGGGCAAGACCAATGTCCCGGTCATGGCCGGGGACTGGCAGACCTACAACGCCCTCTACGGGACCACGAACAACCCCTGGGACACGACCCGCACGCCTGGCGGATCGTCTGGCGGCGCGGCGGCGGCTGTGGCGGCCGGCGTGACATCCCTGGAAATCGGCTCGGACATCGGCGGTTCGCTGCGCGTCCCGGCCGGCTTTTGCGGCGTGTTCTCGCACAAGCCCACCTGGGGGATGGTCTCCCAGAACGGCCACGTGCCGCCCTCCCCCGGCGCCCATGCCGAGCGCGACCTGAACGTGGTGGGGCCCATCGCGCGGTCGGCCCGCGACCTGCGCCTGCTGCTGTCGGTGATCGAGGACGGGCCCATCGCGGCCAAGGCCCCGGCGGCCGATCTGACCTCTCTGCGCGTGGGCCTTTGGTTGGACGAGCCGGCCTACCCGTTGGACCCGGAGGTCCGGGCCGTGATTGGGACCCTCGCCGCCGAACTGGCGGCGGCGGGCGCGCAGGTCGAGCCGGTCTCCAGCCCTGTGCCGACCGAACAGCTCATGAGCGCCTACCAGACCCTGCTGGGCTCGATCCTAGGGACCGACATGCCGCCCGCCGCCCAGCGGCGGATGCGACGGACGGCCGCCCTGGCCGGACTGGCCTTGAGGCTGGGCGCCGGCCCTCAGTCCTGGGCGGCGCTGTCGCGGTCCTACGCCGCCAGCCATGCCGAGTGGATCGCCGCCGACGAGGTGCGCGCGCGCCTGGGCAACACGATGAGCGGTGTGTTCGCGCGCTTCGACGTCATCCTGGCCCCCGTGACCCCGGTCGTCGCCTTTCCGCACGACCACCGGCCCTTCCAGTCCCGCAAGCTCGGCCGCTCGGACGGAAGCCAGATCCCCTACACGGCGATGCTGAACTGGATCGCGCTCGCCACAGCCCTGCACCTGCCGGCGACCACCGTGCCGGCCGGACTGTCGGCCTCGGGCCTTCCGGTGGGCGTGCAGATCATCGGGCCGCGCGGCGCCGACTCCCGGACCCTGGCGGTGGCCCAGGCGATCGACGAGAACCTGCGGGGCTTCGTCGCCCCGGGGCTAGCGCCCTCCCGTTGAACCGAAGCCGCCGGCGCCTCGCGCCGTTTCGTCCAGGTCGTCGACCTCGGTCAGGGTCGCCTGGGTCACCGGGGCGACGATCATCTGGGCGATGCGGTCGCCCCGACGGATCGTGAACTCCTCGGCGCTTAGGTTGACCAGGATCACCTACACTTCGCCGCGATAGTCGGCGTCCACCGTGCCCGGCGAGTTCAGGCAGGTGATCCCCGACTTCAACGCCAGGCCCGAGCGCGGTCGCACCTGGCCCTCGAAGCCGGACGGGATGGCGAAGGCCAGGCCCGTGGGCACCGGGAAGCGGGCGCCCGGCGCCAGCACGATGGGCGCGTCTTCAGCGACGGCCGCGCGCAGATCCATGCCCGCGGCGTCCGCGGTCTCATAGGCCGGCAGCGGCAGGTCGAGGTTGTGGGGCAGGCGTTTGACGGGGATGGTGGGCTTCACGTGAGATCCTGGGCCATGCGGGCGGCGAGCTTCGTCGCCACCTCGGTTTTCGCGGTCCGCTCCCATCGCTCGATTCCGTGGGCGGTGACGATAGACACCGTGTTGTCATCGCCACCCATAACGCCTTCGACGCTGACATCGTTGGCGACGATCCAGTCGCAGCCCTTCCGGGCGAGCTTGGCCTTTGCGTAGGTTTCGACATCGTGGGTTTCGGCGGCGAAGCCCACCACCAGTTTCGGACGCTGGCCCGACCGCGACAGGGTCGCCAGGATGTCGGGGTTCTCGACCAGGGCGATGGACGGCGGGCCGCCGCCGTCCTTCTTCATCTTGGTCCCGGCCTCGTCGGCGGGGCGCCAGTCGGCCACGGCGGCGACGCAGACGGCGATGTCGGCGGGCAGGGCCGCCTCGCAGGCCGCGAGCATCTGGCGCGCCGTCTCCACGTCCACGCGCCTGACGCCCGCCGGGGTAGGGATCGAGACGGGGCCGGCGACCAGGGTCACCTCCGCGCCGAGATCGGCCAGGGCCCTGGCGATCGCGAAGCCCTGCTTGCCGCTGGATCGATTGGTCAGCAGCCGCACGGGGTCCAGCGGCTCGGCGGTTGGACCGGCGGTGACGATGGCGCGCTTGCCGGCCAGAGGCCGCGCGGCCGGCCCGCGCAGGGCCGTCATGATCGCCTCGAAGATCGCCGCGGGCTCGGCCATGCGGCCAAAGCCGAACTCGCCGCAGGCCATGGCGCCCTCGGCGGGGCCCACGAACATCACGCCGTCCGCCTTCAGGGTCGCCAGATTGCGGCGGGTGGCCGCGTGCTCCCACATCCGCACGTTCATCGCCGGAGCCATCAGCACCGGCTTGTCGGTGGCCAGCAGGGTGGTGGAGGCCAGGTCGCCCGCCAAGCCGTGCGCCGCCTTGGCCATAAGGTCGGCGGTGGCGGGGGCGACGACCACCAGGTCGGCCGAGCGGGACAGCTCGATATGGCCCATCTCGGCCTCGTCGGTCAGCGAGAAGAGTTGTGAGTAGACCTTGTCCTCGGCGAGGGCCGACAGGGACAGCGGGGTGACGAACTCCGCGCCGGCCGCCGTCAGGATCGGCCGCACGCCGACCCCGGCCTTGCGCAGCAGGCGGGTCAATTCGAGCGCCTTATAGGCGGCGATCCCGCCCCCCACGATCAGCAGAATCCGTTGGTCCGACAAGGTTTGACGCCCCAAGCAACAGGTCCCCGGTCATAGGCCAAACAGGGCCTCTGGACAAACCTGAGTTTCTGTTCTTAATTTGTTCCCACAGCTTGGCCG
>NZ_JANOCX010000148.1:0-1728 GCF_031412415.1 Phenylobacterium sp. | reverse complement strand
GCGGCGCCGTCGGAGAGCTGGCTGGCGTTGCCGGCGGTGATGAAGCGGCCTTCCTTGACGTACTGGCCGCCCTTGAACACGGGGGCCAGCTTCTGCAGGTCGGCCAGGGTGGTCTGGGGCCGGTTGCCCTCGTCCAGGGTCAGGCGGACTTCCTTTTCGGAGAACTCGCCCGTCTCCTTGTTCTGAACCAGCATGATCGAGGTGAGCGGCGCGATCTCGGCGTCGAAGTAGCCGGCGGCCTGGGCCGCGGCGGTGCGCTGCTGGGACTGATAGGCGTACTCGTCCTGGGCTTCACGGCTGACATTGTAGCGGTCGGCCACGATCTCGGCGGTTTCCAGCATCGAGGTGTGGATTTCCGGAACGTGCTCGTTCAGCCACTTATCGCTGGTGCGGTAGCGGTTCATCTTATCGTTCTGTACCAGGCTGATGCTTTCCAGCCCGCCGCCGATGGCGACCGTCGCCCCGTCGTTGATGATGTACTTGGCGGCCGTGGCGATGCCCATCAGGCCCGAGGAGCACTGGCGGTCGAGCGTCATGCCCGAGACGGTGTTGGGCAGACCGGCGCGCAGCGCCGCCTGGCGGGCGATGTTGTTGCCGGTGGAGCCCTGCTGCAGGGCCGCGCCCATGACCACGTCGTCGATCTCGCCCGGATCGACGCCGGCGCGGGCGACCGCCTCGGCGATCACGTGGCCGCCGAGTTCGGCGCCGGAGGTGTTGTTGAACGCGCCGCGATAGGCCTTGCCGATCGGCGTGCGGGCTGTGGAAACGATGACGGCTTCACGCATGGGAAGTGTGTCCTGCAATGTGGGAAGGAAGGTGTCCTGCTCTACCGCCCGGCGCACGGGCCGGGCGGCCGTCTCTGGATGCTGTTTCGCCTTAGAGGTCGGCGAACTTCTTGTTTTCGGAAACGAGCTTTTCCAGGGCCGCGGCGGGCTTGAACTGGTCGCCCATCTTGGCCTGGAACTCCTGCATCTTGGCCAGCACCTTGGCGGCGCCGATCTGGTCGCCGTACCACATGGGGCCGCCGCGATAGACGGGCCAGCCGTAGCCGTTCTGCCAGACCACATCGATGTCGGAGGCGCGGATGGCCTTGCCCTCTTCGAGGATCTTCATGCCCTCGTTGATCATCGGATAGATGCAACGCTCCAGGATCTCCTCGTCGCTGATCTTGCGCGGGTTGGCGCCTGACTTGACGATGAAGTCGTTGATCACCTTCTCGGTGAAGGGGCTGGGCTTGGCGTTGCGGTTCTCGTCGTAGTCGTAGTAGCCCGCGCCGGTCTTCTGGCCGCGGCGGTCCATCTCGCAGAGCACCTCGCGGATGGTCGAGCCGGAGGACTTCTCGGCGTTCCAGCCGATGTCGAGGCCGGCCAGATCGCTCATGGCGAAGGGGCCCATGGGGAAGCCGAAGTCGTAAAGGACGCGGTCGATGTCCCAGGGCATGGCGCCTTCCATGACCAGCTTCTGCGCCTCGCGCTGGCGCTGGCCCAGGATGCGGTTGCCCACGAAGCCCGGGCAGACGCCGACCAGGACGGCGATCTTGCCGATCTGCTTGGCCAGCTTCATCGAGGTGGCGATGACGCTGTCGGAGGTGTGGTCGGCGCGGACGATCTCCAGCAGCTTCATCACATTGGCCGGCGAGAAGAAGTGCAGGCCGATGACGCTCTCGGGGCGCTTGGTCACCGAGGCGATCTCGTCGATGTTCAGGCCCGAGGTGTTGGTGGCCAGGAT
>NZ_JANOCX010000147.1:0-2774 GCF_031412415.1 Phenylobacterium sp. | reverse complement strand
GCACCGGCAGCCCCGAGCTGATGGCCGCTTATGGCGACGAGCTGGGCTTCACCGTCTCGGTCGCGGAGGCCCTGGGCGAGGGCGAGACCAAGTACTCCTCGACCGGCGTGCGCGAGGCCCTGCGTGACGGCCGGCCCCAGGACGCCGCGGCGATCCTCGGGCGGCCCTTCGCCATCGAAGGGATGGTGGAGCGTGGCCGCCAGCTCGGCCGTACCCTGGGCTTCCCCACCGCCAATGTAGCCCTGACCGACTACGTGATCCCCAGGCTCGGGGTCTACGCCACCCGCACCCGGCTGCCCGACGGGCGTGAAGTCGCCGGCGTCGCCAATATCGGGGTCAACCCCACCATCGCGGGCGAGATCGCCCCGCGCCTGGAAGTCTGGCTGTTCGACTTCGACGAGGACATCTACGATCAGGTCATCGAGACCGACCTGATCGCCTTCCTGCGGCCGGAAGAAAAGTTCGACGGCCTCGAGACCATGACCGCCCAGGTCATGAAGGACGCCGCCCAGGCTCGCGCCCTGCTGCTGCCCGAGTTCTAGGCCCCTTGGGTTTCGGTCCGCCCTCTGCTACGACCCCGGCGATGACTTCGGTTCGGAAAACCTCGCGAATTCTCCGCCCGGCGTGACGCCGCCGGACGTTCGATCCAGCGCGCGCCGGGTTTCACCCGCACCCCTTTAAGTTCCGAGCCAAGCTGGAAAATCCCATGGCCGACGACGCCGACACGCCTTCGCGCGATTACCGCGAAACCGTCTTTCTCCCCGACACCCCGTTCCCCATGCGCGGCGGCCTGCCCCAGAAGGAACCCGAGATCCTCGCCCGCTGGGCGGAAGCCGATCTCTACAACGCTATCCGCGCGGCCCGTCAGAAGGCCGGCGCGCCGCTGTTCGTGCTGCATGACGGCCCGCCCTACGCCAACGGGGCGATCCATATCGGCCACGCCCTGCAGAAGACCCTGAAGGACTTCGTGGTGCGCTCGCGGTTCGCGCTGGGCTACGACGTCGACTACGTGCCTGGCTGGGACTGCCACGGTCTGCCGATCGAGTGGAAGATCGAGGAAGAGCTGCGCGGCCAGGGCCGGCGCAAGGATGATGTCACCCGGGCCGAGTTCCGCAAGCGATGCCGCGAATACGCCGCCCATTGGATCGAGGTCCAGATGGGCGGCTTCAAGCGCCTGGGCGTGCTGGGCGACTGGGAAAACCGCTACGCCACCATGGACTATGGCAGCGAGGCGGCCATCGTCGCGGAGTTCCACAAGTTCGTGGCCTCGGGCCAGCTCTATCGCGGCTCCAAGCCGGTGATGTGGAGCCCGGTGGAGCGCACCGCGCTCGCCGACGCCGAGGTCGAGTACCACGATCACATCTCGCCCACGGTCTGGGTCAAGTTCCCGCTGGTCGACTACACCCCCTATCAGGGCCTGACCGACGGCGACAACGAGGCGCCCTCGCCGGCGGGATCGGCGGAGGAAGCCGCCCGCGTCGAGTCCTCGCTGAACGGCGACCAGGCCTGCGTGGTCATCTGGACCACCACCCCCTGGACCATCCCCGCCAACCGGGCGATCTCGTACAACCGCGCGATCGCCTACGGGGTCTACGAGGTCGAGGCCATGGAGACGGGCCTGGAGTTCGAGCCCTGGGCCAAGCCGGGCGACCGCCTGGTCCTGGCCGACAAGCTGGCCGCCGATGTCTTCAGCGCCGCCAAGATCGCCTCGGCCCGCCGGCTGGAGAGCTTCGATCCCGCCGGCATGGTCTGCGAGCATCCGCTGGCCGCGCTCGACACCCACTACAGCTTCCAGGTCCCGTTGCTGGACGGTGATCACGTCACCGACGACGCGGGCACCGGCTTTGTCCACACCGCCCCCGGCCACGGGGCCGACGACTATCTGGTCTGGCTCGCCCACGGTCATCGCGAGATCCCCGAGACTGTCGATCCCGACGGCGCCTACTATCCGAACGTGGCCCTGTTCGGCGGCCTGAAGGTGCTGGAGACCGAGGGCAAGAAGGTCGGCAAGTTCGGCCCCGCCAACGGCGCGGTGATGGACAAGCTGATCGAGGCCGATCGGCTGCTGGCGCGCGGCCGCCTGGCGCACTCCTATCCGCACTCCTGGCGTTCCAAGGCGCCGGTGATCTTCCGCAACACCCCGCAGTGGTTCGTCCGCATGGACGAGCCCCTGAAGGACGGTCGCACCCTGCGCGAGACGGCCATCGAGGCCATCGAGGCCACCGCCTTCCATCCCGAGGCCGGGCGCAACCGCATCCGCGCCATGGTCGAGAGCCGCCCCGACTGGCTGCTGAGCCGCCAGCGCGCCTGGGGCTCGCCGATGGCCATGTTCGTCGACAAGGAGACCGGCCACCCGCTGCACGACGAGGCGGTCAACGCCCGCATCGTCGATCTGATCGCCAAGGAAGGCGCCGACGCCTGGTTCACCCGGCCGGCTGCCGACTTCCTCGGAAACCACGACCCGGACCGTTACGAGAAGGTCGAGGACATCCTCGACGTCTGGTTCGATTCAGGCTCGACCCACGCCTACGTGATCGAGGCGCGCTACGGCGAGGGCGTGCGCGCCGACCTCTATCTGGAAGGCTCGGACCAGCATCGCGGCTGGTTCCATTCTTCCCTGCTGGAGAGCAGCGGCACGCGCGGCCAGGCGCCCTATAAGGGCGTACTCACCCACGGCTTCGCCATGGACGGCCAGGGGCGCAAGATGTCCAAATCGATCGGCAATGTCGTCGATCCACTCGCGATCATCCGCGACAATGGCGCCGACATCCTCC
>NZ_JANOCX010000146.1:0-10090 GCF_031412415.1 Phenylobacterium sp. | reverse complement strand
CATTCCTATCGCCGCCCTGGCCATACTCGTGGGGGTGGACCGGTTCATGAGCGAATGCCGGGCCTTGACCAATCTGGTGGGCAACGGCGTCGCGACCCTGGTCGTGGCCCGCTGGGAGGGCGATCTCGACCGCGAAATCCTAGCCAGGGAGCTCGCGCGCGGCCCGTCGCCGACGCCCCTCGCGCCGGCGCCCGTCGTCGCGGCGGAAGCCGACTAGGCTCGTCGGGCCGGCCGACGGATTTGGCGACGCGCCGTTAATTCTTAAGCCAGTCGACCCTCGTAAACTGAGGCCCGTGATCAAGGCCGCCTGGGCCTTGGCGAGGGGTGAAGTGGTTTGCCGTGAGGCGTCGAGCGCCGGTTCAGTCATCTTTGGCAGGCGACGTCCTCGTGGCGCGTCGAACCTTGCTCGCCGGTCTGACCGGCCTGGTGGCGACGCCGGTCCTCGCCGCCGGTCCCGCCCAGTCCTGGCTCGACTATGACAGCCGCCTGCGCGGCCGCCTGGGCGACGCGGGCGGCGGCGCGTTCGACCCGGCGACGGAACGCCGGATCGTTCTGCTGACCAATGCCGTGCGAGCCGAGCGCGGTGTCGCGGCCTGCGCCTGGAGCGACGAACTGGCCCTGACCGCGCGCGCCCACGCCGCCGACCTCGCCGCTCGCGCCTATGTCGAGCACACGAGCCCCGAAGGTTTCGACCCCAGCCACCGGGTCAGCGTCCTGGCGCGCCGGATGATCGGCTCGGCCAGCGAGAACATCGCATATCGTCGCGCGAGCGCGCCGACCACGGCCGCCGATCTGATGGATGTCTGGCGCAAGAGCGCGCCGCATTGGGATAATCTCCTGCGGCCCGCCCATGCCCGGATCGGCATCGGCGTGGCGGTGCGGGGCGAGCGCACTTACGCCGTGGGACTCTACGCCCATCCCGACGGCGAGCTTGGCGCGCCCGTGCCCTTCCGCCTGGCCCGGGAGGCCGATCTGGCCGGCGCCGTCGTGCAGGCCAGCCCCCGGATCGACGGCTTCACAGTCAGCAATCCGGTCGACACGGGCTCGATTCCGGGTTTGGCGTCGGAAGCGACGCCCAGCCTTTCGCCGGGCGTCTATCAGCTACGGCCGCAGCGCCGGCTGGACGAGCGGCGCTATCAGGTCCTGTGGGGCCCGATCTTCGTTCGTGTCTAATCCAGCAGCGCGTCGATCTCCGCGCGCACCCGGCTCCAGGCTGGAGCCGTCGGGTCGATGAGCTCGAAATGCCCCGAGCGCGGAAGCTCGATCTCCAGGCTCGGATCGCCCGACGCGGCCGCCGCGGCGGCGTAGGCCTGGCCGAAGCGGCTGGGCACGATGGGGTCGAGATCGCCGGAGATGATCACCTGTCGGCCGCCCAGCGGCAGCAGCCGGGGCGGCGAGGTGTCGGCATAGACATCGCCGGCGCGGGCCGGCGCGCCCACCAGGGCGTCGATGGTGCCGGGGCCGCCGCAGGCGTCGGGGCCGGTCGCGTGATAGGCCTCCAGATCGATGATCCCCGCCAGCGCCACGGCGCCGCGAAGCGCCAACGGCGCCTCGGTATGGAGCGAGCTGGTCTTGCCCAGGCGCGGACGGGCCAGCGCCCAGACCGCCAGGTGGCCGCCGGCTGAATGCCCAGACACCGCGACACGCGACAGGTCGAGGTCGTGCGGCTTCGCCAGGCGTTTCAGATGGTCGAGGCCCTCGGCCACATCCTGGAAGGTGCCGGGATAGCCGCCGCCGGCGTGGCCGATGCGCCGGTATTCGATGTTCCACACCGCCTTGCCGTGAGCCCGCAGATCGGCGGCCGCGTAGTCCATTAATTCCAGCCCCGGCAGATCAGCGCGCCAGCAGCCGCCGTGGATCAGGACCACCACGGGGAAGGGGCCCTTGCCCTTCGGCAGCCAGAGCTCGCCGAACTGTAGCGGATCAGCGCCATAGGCGATGCGCAGGTCGGCCGTTGGCCGCTCGCGCGACAGCAGATCGAGATAGCTGATGGGGGCCGCGGCCAAGGCGGCGGCCGAAGCGGCGAGGGCGGCGATGCTGGCGGCGGTCATCCGAACTCCGGTATTCCTGCGCCGATCCTGCCCAAACGAAAACGCCCGGCGCAAGCGCCGGGCGTCGATATCGCGAATGAGGCGCGCCTTATGCGGCGACGGCCTTGATCAGACTCTTGTTCAGGATGCCGATGGCGGCGTCGCGATCGATGCGCTCGATGGCGGCGACTTCCCGGGCCATGCGGTCCAGGGCCGATTCATAGAGCTGACGTTCCGAATAGGACTGTTCCGGCTGGTTCTCGGCGCGGTGCAGGTCGCGCACCACCTCGGCGATGGAGATCAGGTCGCCGGAATTGATCTTGGCTTCGTACTCCTGGGCGCGACGCGACCACATGGTCCGCTTCACGCGGGCGCGACCCTTCAGGGTGGTCAGCGCTTGGTTGACCACATTGCCCTCGGCCAGCGAGCGCAAGCCCGCCGTGCGGGCCTTGGCGGTGGGAACCCGCAACGTCATTTTCTCATGATCGAAGGTGATGACGTAAACTTCGAGCGAATAGCCGGCGACTTCCTGGGTTTCGATCCCCTGCACCTGACCCACGCCATGGGCCGGATAGACGACGTGATCGCCGATGGAGAATTCCAGACCGCTCTTGCTCATTCGCTCAAGTCCTTTCGACTTGGCCGAACCCGTTAAGAGATCTTAACCATTGCACCACAGGACAAAGGACACCCTCCGCGAAAATCGCGCGGCCCCTTACCCTGGAGGAACGGATTAGACCTCTAAGACACCCTTCGCCTGTGCAAGGCGTACGTCGGCCGGGACGGCTCTTCTGCAGAAACGACGCAGCGCGCGTATGCGCTCTCGCCACGTCATCTATGACGATAGCATAAAATTCAGCCGATTGAAAGGCTTGGCGCCCCGTTTCCAGGCCGGCATGCGCCGGATCAGGAGCCGCGGCCGGGCTTTTCGCTGAAATACTTCTCGAACTTGCCGGTTTCGCGCTCGAAAGCCTCGGCGTCGGCAGGGGGCGTGCCCTTGACTGTGATGTTCGGCCAGATCTTGGCGTAATCAGTGTTGATCCGCAGCCACTTGGAGTCGGGATCGTCCTCGGTGTCGGGCTTGATGGCGTCAACGGGGCACTCGGGTTCGCAGACGCCGCAGTCGATGCATTCGTCCGGATTGATCGCCAGGAAGTTCTCGCCCTCGTAGAAGCAGTCCACCGGACAGACCTCGACGCAGTCCATGAACTTACATTTGATGCAGGCGTCGGTGACGATGTAGGTCATCGCGGAAAATGAAGCTCCGGCCGCTCTCTTGGGCCGCGGTTTTTCCGGCTCCGGCCCCGCAATGTCAATGGCGCCGGGTCACAGGATATCTGCAAGCTCCGATAGGCGCGGCTCATGGGGCGGGTGTCAGGGTCAGCACCCGCTCGGTCACCGCCTCCACCGCCGGGCGCGAATAGCTCAACGGCACGTACTGTCCGGTGACCCAGAGCGGGAAGAGATCGTCGAAGTGCGGACTGGTCGGATCGCCCGACTGGCCCGGGGTGTTGATGACCCGGCTGTTGTCCCAGGCGCCGACATCCAGAACCATCCGAAAGGAGGCGCCGGCCGTCACGCGATAGTCCTCGGGACGCCAGGAGGCGGCGAGCGGCGACAGGCTGGTCCCGGCCATCGGAGCCGGCCCCACGGTCAGATCGGCGCGCTGCGCGGGCTTGGCCAACGGGGCCAGGATGTGTGTGAACTGAGCTTGGTGCAGCTTGCCCCAGGTCCAGTCCTTGGGATCAGGCCCCAGCTTGCCGGCGACCTCGTCATAGGCGGCCAGCAGGCTTTCGCGCAGGGCGGCGTCGCGGGCCGCGGCGTCCAAGGTCGCATCCGGACTCTCCAGCAACGCCATGACCGCGGCGATGTCTCCGTTCCCGACCAGGGCCCGCGCCGCGGGCGGCGTGGCGCGCGCGACGACAGCCTTGCCCAGGTGCTTGGCCATCCAGACCTCGTAGAGCGCGGCCCCGGCGCTGTCGGCGGCGGTGCGATGATCCCAGGCCTTCAACATGTCCAGCGCCGCCGCGAGTTTGGGATCGTCTGGCTTGAGCCCGGCCAACAGGACGAGCATGCGCCGGGAGGTGATGTCGTAGGGATCGGTCTGCAGAGCCATGGCGTCAGCCAGGGTCAGCTTGGGCGTCGCCGCCAGGACCTCGGAGATGCGCGCCATCCGGGCGTTGTTGGACCATTCGAAGCCCACCTTGCGCTCCTTGTAGGGATAGCCCTCCGGCAGGTTGAGCTGGTTGGCCGAGGCGAACCATCCCGCCTTGGGGTTGTGGGCGTTGGGCAGTTCGTCGATCGACAGGAAGCCCTTCCACTCGTAGCGCCCGTCGCCGGGCACGGGCATCAGACCGTCCCAGCCGGGGCGCCCGGGGACCTTGCCCGCCGCCACCCAGCCAATGTCGCCCTTGGTGTCGGCGTAGACCTGGTTCTCCGAGGGCGCGCCCCAGTTGGCGAGGGAGCCTTTGAATCCCTCCCAGGTCTTGGTGGTCATGTAGCCCATGGACCCGAAATAGGCCGAGGTCCCGGGCTCGCCCCAGACGCTGCGCAGGGCGAAGGCGCGGCCCTTGGCGGCGTCCTCCTTCAGCACCGGGCCATGGCGGGTGAACTTCAGGGTGACCTTGCGGGGCTGGGCCTCGCCCTTGACGGCGATGTCTTCGACCACCGTGCGCATCGGCTCCCACGCGCCCTTGTAGCGATAGGCCTCGCCCTTGGTCTCGTAGACGTAGAGATCCTCCTGGTCGGCGGGGAAGATGGTCAGGCCGAAGGCGATGGTCCCGTTGTGGCCGATGGAGACCCCCGGCAGGGACGGTTCGCCGGCCCCGATCACCGAGAAGCCGGGCGCCTCCATGTGGACGATGTAGCGCAGGGACGGCGCGCCATGCTCGCGGTGCGGATCGTTGGCCAGGATCGGCCGGCCGCTGGCGGTGCGCGATCCGGCGACGGTCCAGTTGTTTGACCCCACCGCCTCGGGCGGAATGTCCAGCATCGCGGTCTTTGCGGCGGCGCCGGTGAACTTCACGCCGGTCGAGCCGAGCTGATAGTCGTCCAGCACGTCGGCGGGGATATCGCAGGGGTCCAGGCCGTCGGGAACTTTGGTCTCCCACTTCGGCTCGAGGTTCTTGTAGAGGCGGGCGGCCTCCAAGCCGGCGGCGCAGGCGATGCGCGCCCGGCCGACCTCGTTGGGGACATTGCGGGTGAGGCCGTGGCTGCGGATGCGGACCACGTCCTCGGGCTTCCAGAGGTCGGGCGCGGAGCCGGCGATCTGGAACTCCATCGGCAGGGGGCGCTTGCCGGCGCGAATCTCCGCCACATAGCTGTTGAACCCCGCTGTGAAGGCCTCGGTGTTGTCCTTGGCGCCCGCGCCGTAGGACGCCCATTCCGCCGCCATGTCGCCGCGATAGAGGAACAGCCGCGCGGCCCGATCCTGGGCCACGTAGTCGGGGCCGAAATCCTTCGCCAACAGGCCAAGACCGCGCTTGCGCCACAGGTCCACCTGCCACAGCCGGTCGCGGGCGACGTTGTAGCCCTGCAGGAAGAAGGCGTCGCGGACACTGGCCGCATAGATGTGGCTGACGCCCCAGCGATCGATGCGGATCTCGGCGGCCTTGGCGAGTCCCGCGACCGCATGGGTTTCGCCAGGCGGCGTCGCCGCCGCGGCGGTGGTGGCGACAAGGGCGGTTAGGGCGGCAAGGGCGGTCAGTTTCATTTCGCCACGCTAGGCGAGCCCGTCCGGCGGGACAATCGCCAGACTCAGGTGTCCCAGGCGCGCGCTGGGCGACCGAACTCGCGCTCCAGCAGTCGCGCGAACTCGATGGTCATGCGGTCCTCGAGATAGGGACCGATGATCTGCACGCCGATCGGCAGGCCCGCCACGCTGGCCCCGATCGGCGCTGAGGTGGCCGGCAGGTGGGCGAGCGTGGCCATGCCGGACCAGGCCAGTTGGTCGAAGTAAGCCGTCGACTTGCCATTGATGAGCAGCGTCCGCTGGGTCGGGTCGGGCTCGTCCAGGTGTTCGAACGCTGTCGTGCCGAACACCGGCGCCAGGACCACGTCGAAGGTCTTGAAGAGCTCCGCCCACTGGCGGCGGACGGACACCTGTGCGTCCAGCAGATCCAGCCAGGCATGGGCCGAGAGTGCGTCCGGACGAGACGGCCCGCCTCGGGACATCGCGACGCCGAGGATGCCCAGATAGACCTGATGCGCGCTTTCCAGGTCCGGCAGCAGGCTGCTGCGCCGCGCCACTGTCGCGCCCTGGCGATCCAGATGGTCGGCGAGATCGGTCAGGGCCTGCTTGACCTCCTTGTCCAGGGCGGCCAGCGGATGGTGGTCCAGCATCAGGACGCTGTAGTCGCTGAGCGCGGCGTGACGCGGGGAGGGTAGGTCGAGCAGATAGCCCGTCGCCTCGTCGCCGACAGGACCGGCCAGCACGTCGAGGGCCAGCGCCAGGTCGTCGGCCGTCACCGCCAGCGGCCCCAGCACGGCGATCGGTGCGTCGCCTCCATCCAGGCCGGGCGGCGCATGGCCGCGCTGAGGTACGAGGTTGTAGCTCGGCTTGTGGCCGTAGACGCCGCAGAAGGCGGCCGGCACGCGGATCGAGCCGCCGATGTCGGAGCCGAACTCCAGCGGCACCATGCCGGCCGCCAGGGCCGCCGCGGCGCCGCCCGACGACCCGCCGGCCGTGCGGGTCACGTCCCACGGATTGCTGGTGCGGCCGTAGACCGGGTTGACGCTCTGCCAGTCCGCCAGGCTTACGGGGATATTGGTCTTGCCCAGGATCACGGCGCCGGCGGTCTTCAGCCGCTGAACCCCGACGGAGTCGATGGAGGCCCTGAATTCCTTGGCCTCCGAGAAGCCCCAGGTCGTCGCCAGACCCGCCACGTTGTGGGATTCCTTCACCGTCATCGGCAGGCCCAGCAGAGCGCGCCGCTCGCCTCGCGCGATCGCGCTGTCGGCGGCCTTGGCGGCTTCGTAGGCTCGGTCGAAGTCGTGGATGATCACGGCGTTGATCGACCCGTCGCGATCCTCGATACGCGCGATGGCGGCCTCGAACAGCTCCACCGAACTGACATCGCGCCGCGCCAGGGCCTCTACCAGTTCGCCCGCCGAGGCGTGCGAGGTGTCCCGGCCCAGGGTCTCCGACATGCTGACCTCCCCTTGTCCGGTCACGAGACCATCCGTGGTCGTCGGAGTCTAGCCGCCAGGCAGGGCCGAATAGAGCGTGCGCGCCTCGGTCGGCGGGCCGCGGCGTTCGCCCAGCCCCTCCACCGTGATGGCGGTCAGCCTGCCGCCCAACGCGAAGACCAACTGGTCGCCGACCCTGACGGGACGCGCGCACTTGTCGATGCGGCTCTCGGCCCCGGCGCGAGTCAGGCGCACCTTGCCCTCGTCCAGGAACTTGGCCGCCAGCGACCGGGTCTTGAAGAACCGGGCCCGCCAGAGCCAGACATCGGCGCGGCAGCCGTCGTTCACGGACGCTGCGCCGCGGTCTTGCGGCGGCGGCGCGGACGCCGGGCCGGCATGGGCTTGTCCTTCAACGCCGCCAGGGCCGCAAACGGCGATCCTGTGGGCGCGGCGGGGGCGGGCGCCGCTGGTTTGTCGGTGCGGCGTCGCCACGCGGTGGGCTCGCCCGGCTGAACCTTGGCGACGGGCGCGAAGTTGAGGCCACGCAGGATCGCCGCCGTCTCCTCGGCGTTCCAGCCCAACTCTTCGCGAGCCTGGTCGGTGATCAGCGCGCCCTGGCCCTGGCGCGGCGCGGCGCGGATCAGAGCGTCCAGCCGCTCCAGCGCCTCGACAGGGACAGCGTGGCGGCCCACCGCGCGCAGGCCGAAAGCGGCGAGCGCCGTGGCCGAAGGCGGAGGATCGGGCAGGAGCGAGACCTTGTCCGGCGCCGGTCGCCAACCGGGCGGCGCCAAAGCCTGGGCGAAGGACAGCGACTTCGCCTGCAGCAGACCCGGGAGGTAGAGGCTGAAGGCTCCGAGCTTGACCCCAAGCGCCTTCAGCGCCCGACGCTCGACCTGGGACAGCCCCTTGGCCTCGACGCGAACGGCGGCGCGGTCCAGCACGCCCCCGGCCTCGATCAGGCGATAGGCGACGCCACGGGCCAGGCCCTTGATCTTGCCCGTCTCCACGGCGGTCTCCAGCCGCCGCAGGGGCGCCAGGCGACGCCCGGCCTCGGCGGCGACGAAAGCCTCCAGCCGCCGCGCGGCCCGTTCCCGCGCCGGGGCCGGTCCCAGTTCGCCGTGCAGGCGGACCCGTGGCGCGAACCTCGTCCCGCCCGAGATCGCGCCGGCGGCCTCGCCACGCCAAAGCACCGCGCCGTCGGGGGTGACCGCGAAGGCGCTGTCAGGCTCGGCTGCCAGCTTGCCTAGGCGCTTGGCGATCTCGGGTCCGACGGCGGCGACCGCCGCGGCGCGCAGGGCCTTCTCCTCGAGCACCGACGAACCGTGGGCGGGCTCGAAGGCCACCCCGATCAGACGGCCGACATACTGGCCCTCGACCACCACCTCGCCGTCGGCGGCCACGCCGGCCAGCATCTCGCCGCGCACATTCAGCGCCCGCATCAGCGCGCTGGTCCGCCGGTCGACGAACCGGGCCATCAGCTTCTCGTGCAGGGTGTCGGAGAGCCGGTCTTCGAGTTGGCGCGTCCGGCCCTGCCACCCCGATGCGTCGGCAAGCCAGTCGGGGCGGTTGGCCACATAGGCCAGCGTCCGCACGCTGGCTAGCCGCGCGGCGAGGGTGTCGATCTCGCCGTCGGTGCGGTCCAGGTGCCGGTACTGGCCGGCCATCCAGTCCTGCGGAATCTTACGGTCGCGGGTGGTCAGCCAGTCGAAGAACTCGCGGACCAGCCGGATGTGCTCCTCACCCGAGGTCTTGCGGAAATCGGGCGTCTGGCAGACGTCCCACAGCCGGTTCAGGGCCTGGCGGTCGCGCACGCAGCGGTCGGCCACGTCCGGCTCGGCGGCCAGGATGCGCAGGGTCTTCTCGTCCAGGGCCTCGGCCGACAGCTTCAGCCCCTCTCTTCCCGGGGACTGGGATAGGGAGGCCAGCAGCTTGGGCAGGGTCGCGAAGTCCAGGCGGGCGTTGCGCCACTCCGCCCCGGTTGTGGCCTCGAACCGGTGTTCCTGCACCGCTTCCACCAGGTCCTCGTCCATCTCCTCGCACTCGCCAGTGACGCCGAAGGTCCCGTCGCGGGTGAAGCGTCCGGCGCGCCCGGCGATCTGGCCGATTTCCTGGGGATGCAGATAGCGTGTTCGCCGGCCATCGAACTTACGCAAGCCCGCGAAGGCCACATGGTCGACGTCCATGTTCAGGCCCATGCCGATGGCGTCGGTCGCCACCAGGAAGTCGACCTCGCCGGACTGGTAGAGCGCGACCTGGGCGTTGCGGGTGCGGGGGCTGAGCGAGCCCATCACCACGGCGGCCCCACCGCGCTGGCGGCGGATCAGCTCGGCAATGGCGTAGACCTGGTCGGCGGAGAAGGCCACGACCGCCGTGCGGCGCGGCAGGCGGGTCAGCTTCTTCGGTCCGGCGTAGGTCAGGGCCGAAAACCGCTCGCGGGTGACGATCTCGGCGTCGGGCAGCAGGCGGCGGACCAGGGGCGCCATGGTGGCCGCGCCCATCAGCATGGTCTCGTACTTGCCCCGCGCATGCAGCAGACGGTGGGTGAAGATGTGACCCCGCTCGGGATCGGCGCAGAGCTGGATCTCGTCCACCGCCAGGAACTCGACCTCGCGGCTCAGCGGCATGGCTTCGACGGTGCAGACGAAATAGGTGGCGCGGGACGGGACGATCTTCTCCTCGCCGGTGATCAGGGCCACGCACCGCGCGCCGCGCAGCTTGACGATCCGGTCGTAGATCTCACGGGCCAGTAGCCGCAGCGGCAGGCCGATCATGCCCGAGGCGTGGCCCAGCATCCGCTCGACCGCGAGGTGGGTCTTGCCCGTGTTGGTGGGGCCCAGGACCGCCACCAGACGCGGAGGGGCCGCTCCGGAGGGACGGTCGCTCATGATCTCAAATTGGGGTGGCCGGCAGAGTCGGGCAAGCGTGGCCTTGCG
>NZ_JANOCX010000145.1:0-4868 GCF_031412415.1 Phenylobacterium sp. | reverse complement strand
ACCAGCAGGGTCAGGATCTGCCGGTCCACGAAGGCCGTTGCGTAGGCGGCCACCAGAACCACGACGGTGAACCATGCACGGCCCGGGCTCGGCCAGGCCGCGCCGACGCCTGCCGCGGCCGTGTCGCCGTTCCCGATCGTCTGCTGCATTTGGCTCCGCCTCTGACGCGGCCGTGTTCTCGCGCCCACCCCCATAGGGTTCGCTGATAAGTCCTAAAAGGCAAGCGCGGAAAACCTTCGACCTAGCGACTTGCAAAAAGAGACGGAAATGGTAAGGTCTATATAAGCAAGTCAGTCGACGTGGGTGGAGCCACCTCGGCGACGAGAAAAACGGCCGCGGCCGAATTAGGGGAAACACCATGACCAAACGCACCATGATCTGGCTGGCGACGTCAGCCCTTGGCTCTCTCTCGATGCTGGCGTTCCCCGCTGCGGCCCAGAGCCCGGCTCCGGCGGACCAGGGTGTCGGGCTTGAGGAGGTCATCGTCACCGCCGGCCGTCGCGAAAGCCGACTGCAGGACGTGCCTACTGCCATCAGCGCCGTGACCAGCGAGCAGCTCGATCGGAGCCGGATCCTCGATCTCGGCTCGCTGGCCTCGAGCGTACCCTCGTTCAGCATGACGGAAGGCTCGGGCCTGGCGAAGGAACTGAGCATCCGCGGCGTCACCAGCGTGCGGATCGTGGACGCCTCGGCCGAACCCTCGATCGGCGTCTTCGTCGACGAGGTGTACATCTCGCGAAACGGCTCGGCCTTCACCGATTTCTACGACCTGGAGCGGATCGAGGTGATCCGGGGTCCGCAAGGCGTGCTGCTGGGCAAGAACGTGGTGGGCGGCGCCATCAGCGTCATCACGGCCAAGCCTCAGTTCGAGAACTCCGGCCGCGCGACGGTCTCGCTGGGCAACTACGACGCCATCAAGACCGGCGGCTATGTCACCGGGCCGCTCACGGACTCCCTCGCCGCGCGGGTCGCCTTCCAGACTCGCAACCGCTCCGGCTACGGCCGCAACATCGTGCTGAAGAGCGACATCGACGACCTGAAGTCCTACCAGGCGCGGGCGGAGCTGCTCTATCGGTCGGAGGGCGCGGATCTCCAGGCCTTGCTGACCCTCGACTACGGCTCGATGGAGAACAATGGCGCCCAGGCTCGCGAGCTGACGGACGACCCCTTCACCGCCGGCCTCGGCGTGCTCAGCGTCTATCGCAAGGCCAACAACATCGGCCCTCGCGAGGCCACCTCGCCGCAGCGGGAATATGTTCGCACCATCGGCCGCGGCGGCTCGCTGCGCATCGACTGGGGCGCTTTCACGGGCGCGAAACTGACGGCGATCACCGGCTACCGCAACTCCAAGGGCGACGTGGGTTACAACCAACTCGGCATCGGCTCGCCGCCCGGTCTGGTCGACACCTACTACGCCTACGCCGAGCGTCCGGAGACCTTCAGCCAGGAAGTCCGGCTGGTGTCCGATACGCCGGAAAGCCGGCTGGACTGGATCGTCGGCGTCTATCACCAACGCGACGACGTCACGCGCTTCGACTCCAACCGCGCCACGACCAACACGGCGATCGCGGCCCTCGACGGGACCTTCCTCTACGCCAACCGCGCCAAGCTGAAGACCTCGGCGATCTTCGGCCAGATCGGCTTCAAGATCACCGATGAGCTGAAGCTGACGGCAGGCGCCCGCTACACGAAGGACGACAAGCGCGGCCGCCGAACCGCGAGCTGCCTGGAAGACGCCGGCAGCGGCCTGCCCGACGGGGTCTGCGTCGCCGCCCTGGCCCTGGCCGGCGGTCAGTCCTTCACTGTGAACTACGGCCAGAAGTGGGACGCCCTGACGCCCCAGGCGATCCTCGAATACCGCCCCAACGACCAGGTCATGGTCTATGGCAGCGTGGCCAAGGGCTTCAAGGGCGGCGGCTGGGACCACATCCCCGCCACGGCCGCGGGCGCCCGGATCAGCTATGATCCCGAGAAGGTCACCAACTACGAGATCGGCGTGAAGTCCGACCTGTTCGACCGTCGCCTGCGGCTGAACGTTGCGGCCTTCAGCATGGACTACAAGGACCTGCAGGTTCAGCAACTCGTGGTCGAGTGCCTCTGCACGGTGACGAGCAACGCCGGTACGGCCAAGATCAAGGGCATCGAGGCCGAGACCATCTTCGCGCTGACCGACGGCTTGCAGCTTTTCGCCTCGGCCTCCCTGCTGGACGCCAAGTACGATCAGTTCGTCGACAGCAGCGGCGTGGTGTTCTCGGGCAACCGCATCCCGCGCTCGCCCAGGACCAAGTATGACATCGGCGCGTCCTTCGAGTTCGGGGCCGGGTCGTGGGAGGACGCCTTCAGCCTGCGGACCAACTACACGCGGGAAGGCAAGATCTTCTGGACCCCGGCCAACACGATCTCGCGCAAGGCTTACGGGACTTGGGACGCCTCCCTGCGCGTGCAGCCGCCCGAGGCGCCCTGGGCGGTCACGGTCTGGGGCAAGAACATGTCTGATACTCTCTACTCGGTGGCCTCGCAGACCTTCTTCGGCGACCTGATGAACTACTACGCCCCGCCCCGCACGTATGGGGTCGATCTCACCTACGAATTTTGGCCCAATGGCCGGCGGGGCGACCCGCCGGCTTGGGCGGTCGTCCCGCCAAACCGCGGGAGAGTTTTGAATGAGCGACCGGACAGTTCTGGTGACCGGGGCGGCGGGCGATATCGGGGCCGCCACGGCCGCGCGTTTCGCCCGCGACGGCGTCCGGGTCGTGGTGACCGATCGGCGTCGGGAGGACTTGGACAGGGTCGCCGAGACCTTGCGCGCGGCAGGCGCCGAGGTCCTGGCCCATGCCTGCGACCAGACCGATCCCGAGGCGACGGCCGCGCTGTTCGCCGCCATCGAGGCGTTTGGCCCGCTGAAGGCCGCCTTCATCAACGCCGGCTATGGGCGCTACGGCGCCCTGATCGACATGACCTTCGAGCAGTGGCGGCGGCATGTCGATGTCAACCTCAATGGCGGGTTCCTGATGGCGCAGGGCGCGGCGAGATTGATGGCGAAGGCCGGACGGGGCGGCGCCATCGTCATCAACGCCTCGACGGCGGCGTCCCACGTCTGCGATCTGCTGGGCGCCTATGCGGCGTCGAAGGCGGGCCTCGCCATGCTGGCGCGGACGATGGCCTCGGAACTCGGCGTCCACCGCATCCGGGTGAACCTGATCCTGCCGGGGGTCATCGAAACCTCCATGACCCAGTCCCTGCTTGATGATCCGGCGACCCGCGCCGACGTGCTCTCCGAGACCCCGGTGGGGCGTCTTGGCCAGCCGGAGGATATCGCGCGGCTCGTGGCGTTCCTCTGCAGCGAGGAGGCGGGGTTCATCACGGGCGCCGAGATCCTGGTGGACGGCGGCCAGACCATCCACGGCTATCCCCGCTGGTTCCGCGCCGACTACGCCAAGCCAGGGTCCGAGTGGCGGCCGATGGCCGAGCCGCGCGGCTGATCGGTTCGGCCAACTAGCCCAGCGAGATCACCCCATCGTCCGGCCGCTCGGCGAACAGGCGTTCCACATCGGCGGCGCGGCGGTCGATCACGGCGCGGCGATTGATGGTTCCCTTGTCGGAGATCTCGTGGGCGTTGGCGCTGGGCGGGTCGCTCAGCAGCAGGGCTCGCTTCACGCGCGCCGCGCCGCCGCGTTGGTCGAGATTGAAGGCCGCCAGCCGACGGGCGATTTCCGCCGGATCGGCGCCCGTCGTGGGCCACAGCATCAGGCCCAGATAGGGCCGGCCGTCGTCGCAGAGCACCAGGTCCAGGACCAGCGGCGACAGCGCCTTGATCAGGCCGTCGCGTAGGGCGCCGCCATAGACCCAGGTCCCGCTGGAGAGCTTGAACTCCTCGGCCGCGCGGCCGGCGAAGGCCAGGCCCCGGGTCGGGTCGGCGGGATCGTGGAACACCGCCAGGTCGCCGGTGCGGTAGAAGCCTTCCTCATCGAAGGCCGCGGCGGTCTTTTCCGGTTCGTCCAGATAGCCCAGGGTCACGTTCGGACCGCGCGCCCGAACCTCATAGCGATCGCCGGAGGGCGCGAGCTTCAGGGTCGTGCCAGGAGCGGGAAGGCCGATGCCCACCTTGTCGGTCTCGAAGTGGATGACCATGAAAGCCGAGACGGTCTCGGTCATGCCATAGCCGCTTGTCATCATGATCCGGCAGCCGGTCTCTGCGACCGCCGCGGCCTGCAGGCGGTCGTGGACGGCTTGGGACAGGCCCGCGCCGCCGTACAGCATCAGCCGCATCTTCTTGAAGAAGGTGGCGCGCAGCACCGGGTCCTTCTCCAGCGCCTCGACCAGCATGGTGTAGCCCAGCGGCACGTTGTTGAAATAGCTGACGGAGATCTCACGCAGGTTGCGGATCGAGGTCTCGAACAGTCCCGGCGCGGGCTTGCCGTCATCGATGTAGAGCGTTCCGCCCTCCAGCAAGGTCGTGCGCAGGACGAAGGCGCCGGCCGCGTGGTGCCAGGGCAACCAGTCCAGCATGACGTCATGCCAGCCGGCCGCCTCGCCGATGGTCTGCTGGCACTGGGCGCTGTTGGCGGCGAGGTTGTCGAAGGTGATGGGCACGACCTTGGGCAGGCCGGTCGAGCCGGAGGTCAGCATGAGCGCGGCGCGGTCGTGCGGCTTCAGCGCGGCGATCGAGGCCGCGACCGCCGCCGTGGGCGCCGTGGCCAGGACGTCGGCATAGGCCGTGGCGGGCTTCGCCAGCCTGGACGGATCGGTGGTGACGATAACCGCCCCGCCCAGGTCCAGGCGATCCAGGGCGCCGGCGGCGACGGCGCTGTCCTCGGCGAACACCACGCCGGGCTTCACCTTGTCGATCACGTGGCCCAGCCGCCCGT
>NZ_JANOCX010000144.1:0-1710 GCF_031412415.1 Phenylobacterium sp. | reverse complement strand
TTCCAGGGCGAGCCGTTGCCGACCCCGGCGTAGAGGATGTCCAGCTCCGGATCGTAGGCCATGGCGTCCCAGACCGTGCCGCCGCCGCCGGTGGCCTTCCAGCCCTCGCCGAACCAGGTCGCCGCGCCCTTCTCCTTCATCACCTTGTCTGAGGCCGCGTTGTCCGGCTGCCCGTTGGGATTGGGGGTCGTGTAGAAGCGCCACATCAGCTTGCCGCTGGTGGCGTCATAGGCCGACAGGTAGCCGCGCACGCCATACTCGCCGCCGCCGTTGCCGATCAGCACCTTGTCCTTGATGACCCGCGGCGCGCCGGTGATCGTGTAGGGCTTGGCGGTGTCAGTGGTCTGGACGCTCCAGGCCTCCGTGCCGGTCTCGGCGTCGAGGGCGATCAGGCGGCCGTCGAGGGTTCCCACATAGATCTTGCCCTTCCAGACCGCGACGCCCCGGTTGACCACGTCGCAGCAGGCGTCGAAGCCCTTATCGCCCTTGACCTTGGGGTCGA
The DNA here is from genome assembly GCF_031412415.1 of Phenylobacterium sp. GTDB lineage: Bacteria > Pseudomonadota > Alphaproteobacteria > Caulobacterales > Caulobacteraceae > Phenylobacterium. Next base: position 1,208 of record NZ_JANOCX010000144.1, on the reverse strand, counting down.
AGGCCCACTTGAGCGCGCCCGTCTTGGCGTCGAAGGCGTAGACCTTGGACCAGGCGGTGGTGGTGTAGAGCACGCCGTCGACCATGATCGGCGTGGCTTCCTGCCCGCGATCGGTGTCGAACTCGTGCATCCAGGCCAGGCCCAACGTGCCGACATTGGCGGCGTTGATCTTGTCCAGCGGGCTGAAGCGCTGCTCGTCGTAGGTCCGGCCGTAGGAGAGCCACTCGCCGTTGCCGTTCGCCGCGGTGATCCGCGCGCCGTCGACATTGCCGGCCTTGGTTCCGGCCTGGCCGCAGGCGGCGAGCAAGGCGGTGGCGGCGAGCGCCCCAATGAGCTTCAACATTTTCATTGTCGCCTCCCAGGCAGACCGTTCAGTCGCGGCCTTTGGTGGGAACTATGCGCCGAACTTCGCTGTGGGCAAGACTGCCGCGAGGTCAGGGGCGGCTTGCGGGCCGCACGGTCGCCGCGTCACAGTCGCGACCATGAAACCCCTGGTGATGGTCGGCGCGGGACCCGGATCCCTTCCGCGTATCGTAGCAGAGGCGGCCGAGGCGCGCGGCAAGCCATTGGCGGGCTACCTCGACATCGGCCCCGATCCGAAGCCGCCCACGACCCCTCTCCGGCGCCTGGGCGACGAAAGCCTGCTCGATGACCCCGCCTTCCTCGCGGTTCACGACCTGGTGGTCGCGGTCCAGGGGAAGGAACGCCGGACGATCTTCGAGGCGATCCTGGCGGCCGGCGGAACGCTGCCGGTGCTGATCCACCCCGCCGCGGCCATCTCCACCACCGCTCACCTGGGGGACGGGACCGTGGTTTCGGCCGGGGTGATCGTTCAGTCCGACGCCAGGATCGGGCGGTTCTGCATGCTCAACACTGGCTGCACCATCGACCACGACAATGTGGTGGGCGATAGCGTGTCCATCGCGCCCGGCGCCCACACGGCCGGCTACGTCACCATCGGCGACGGCGCATTCATCGGCCTGGGCGCCCTGATCATTGGCGGCGTAAAGGTGGGGGCCAGGGCGACGGTCGGCGCGGGGGCGGTGGTCGTGCGCGATGTGGCCGAGGGCGCGACCGTGGTCGGCAACCCTGCGCGGCCCCTCCCGCCCAAGCCGCGTTAACCCGCGACTCAGGACTCCGAAACCCCGCCTTTACCCCGACCCTGTATCAATCCGGGTCAATACGAGCCTCGTCCATGCAGGCGAGCG
>NZ_JANOCX010000143.1:0-17087 GCF_031412415.1 Phenylobacterium sp. | reverse complement strand
TGTCGAGGACCCTTGCGCTGGTTGGGTCTGCCGTTCGCGCTGAGCGTGGCGCTGTATCCCCGGCCACCGGCGCCGGACGCCTGGATTTCCGCCGACGGGTCGGCGGTGGCGGTGAGATCTGGCGATGACGCAGTCCTGTTTCGCCCTGACGCCAAGCTGTTCGCCGCCGAGCTATGGGCGCGGCGGCGTGGACTCGCGGTTCCCCAGGACGGGTTGGCGCGTCGCGATCAGGCCTATGACTGTGATCGCTGGTCGTGTGCGCCGCGCCCAGGCGCGCTCGCGCCCCGGGTTGCGGCCATCATGACCCGCAGGCCCTCGACCATCGCGCGCAAGGCGCCTCTGTTCTGCGAGTGGGCGGACGTGGTGGTCGTCCGTGGCAAGGCCGCGCCGTGCCCCAGCGCCCTGACCCTGACTGAGGCCGATTTCGCCCGAGGCGGCTCGGCCGAGCTCTATCGGGAGCCGGCCGGTTGGCGGATCGTATGGGCGCAGGACCTGCGCGGCCAGCGCCCCTGGTCGCTTAGTGGTAGCGGCGGATGAGGCAGACCAGCCGGCCCTGGACCTGCACCTGGTCAGGCCCGAAAATGCGGGTCTCATAGGCGGGGTTGGAGGCCTCCAGCGCGATCGAGGCACCCTTGCGGCGCAAACGCTTGAGGGTGGCTTCCTCGCCCATGACCAGGGCCACGACGATGTCGCCGGAATTGGCGGCGTCGGTCCGGCGGATCACCACATAGTCGCCGTCGAGAATGCCGGCGTTGATCATCGAGTCGCCCTGGACTTCGAGCACGAAGTGCTCGCCCGCGCCCAACATGCTCTCGGGCACCGGCAGACGGTCGCGTTCCTGCTGGATCGCCTCGATGGGCGTCCCCGCGGCGATCTTGCCCAGGACCGGCAGGTCTCGAGTGTCGTTGGCCGGGTTGGGCTGGGGCTGTCCGGCCTCGACCAGCTGCGGCTTGAAGGGCGAGCGACCCTTGGGCGGCGACGAGGTCGTCGCCTGTTGCGGCAGCTTCACCACCTCCAAGGCCCTGGCCCTGTGCGGCAGACGGCGGAGGAAGCCACGCTCCTCCAGCGCCGTGATCAGCCGGTGAATCCCGGACTTGGACGCCAGATCCAACGCCTCTTTCATCTCGTCGAACGAGGGCGAAACGCCGCTTTCCTTGATCCGCTCATGAATGAACATGAGAAGTTCGTGTTGTTTACGGGTGAGCATGGCAGTCGGGCCCTTGGAGAACAAAGCGCAAACGTTGGAAATGTTCTCTAGGTGTTCCTGATTAATGTCAAGTTACCACCTTCAGCCTTGAAATCTCTGGGCTTTCCTTCAGCGGGTCAAGTCGACTTCGGCGGCAGACGACTCAGGGGCTGGGTCGAGGGGTAGGCCGCGAGGAATCGCTCGGCCACGAAGTGCAGCACAACGTCGGGTTTCTCGCGTTCGATGAAGTCGGCGATCACGTCGCCCTCGTGCCAGACATAGACCGACCGTGAGAAGTGCTCGGCCAGGAAATCGATGCTCAGGGTTGCCGTCGAGTCTCGGAAGACCACGGCGGTCGGCAGGGTCTTGTCGTCCTGTTCCTTGATGATCAGTTCGCGACCGTCGAACACCTCGGCGTAGTCCTGCGGGATCTCAATGGTTCGGGCCTTGAGCTCATCGTCGCGCACCGACAGCGCGATGGTGAGTTCCAGCATTGTTCCACGGGCCCGGCCATGTCTGGCCTCCGCTTCGAACTCGGCCTTCTGACCCTCGTCGATCTGGACATATACGTCGCCCTCCATGCCCGCGATCCAGGCGCGCATCTCGCCGTAGGTCTTGGCCGGCGGGGTCGAGATTCCCGCCTCCCGCGCTGCCTCGATGGCCAGTCGATAGAGGTGATAGGCGCCCAGCCAGTTCACGTGGGTGTCGCCGCGAAAGTAAAGCAGGCCGAAGCGTTTCAGCGGCTCGAAGGCGTGGGCGAGATAGCGCACGGCCTGAGGCGCCATGGCGGCCAGGAGGACCGCCGGGCGACGGCGGGAGAGGCGCAACCTGTCCAGTCCGAGCGGCAGCCACTCGCGATATGCGACGCTCTTTTCCGGGCTGATAAACATGAGGTAGGGCGCAGGCGCGATCAGCCGCCGACGCTCGGCCAGGGTAGCTGCGACCCGGTCGCGCTCCGCGCGCGACCAGCGCTTCAGCCCGAACTGCCAGCTCAGGAAGTCGTGGGTGTCGTTGACCAGGAAGACCCAGCCGCCGGGAGCGATCAGGGCCTTGCCCGCCTGCCGGGCCTTGGCGGCCTCGACGCGCCGGCGCGCGCCGATCAAGCGAGCAGGGCCCGCGTGGCGGCGGCCACGTCGGCCTGGCGCATCAGGCTCTCGCCGACCAGCATGGCGCGCGCACCGCAGCGTTCGAGTCGCGCGGCGTCGGCGGGCGTGAAGAGGCCGCTCTCAGTGACCAGCAGCGCATCGTCGGGCGCGGCGGCGGCGAGCCGCTCGGTGATGGCCAGGTCGACGTTGAAGGTGCGCAGATCGCGATTGTTGACCCCTACAAGTCGCGCGCCCAGAGCTCCCGCGCGGGCCATCTCGGCCTCGTCATGGACCTCGACCAGGGCGTCCATTTGGAGGCGGGCGGCCTCCGACATCAGGTCGGCGGCCAAGGCGTCGTCCACCATGGCCAGGATCACCAGGATCGCGTCGGCGCCGAAACCCCGCGACTCGGCGACCTGCCACGGGTCGACCAGGAACTCCTTGCGTAGGGCGGGCAAGGCCACGGTGTCGCGCGCGGCGGCGAGGAAGCCGTCGGCCCCCTGGAAGCTCGGGGTGTCGGTCAGCACCGAAAGGCATGCCGCGCCGCCGGCCTCATAGGCCTGGGCCAGGGCGGGCGGATCGAAGTCTTCGCGGATCAGACCCTTGGACGGAGAAGCCTTCTTGATCTCGGCGATCAGCGCCAGACGGCCCGGCGCATGGCGTCGCTCCAGCGCCGCGCGGAACCCGCGGGGCGGGGAGGCGGCCCTGGCGGCGCGCTCCAGGTCGTCAAGTGAGCGGCGGGCCTTACGCTCGATCACCTCATCGCGCTTGTAGGCGGCGATCTTGTCGAGGATGTCGCTCATGGGAGGTTGGAGATGGCGACCAGCTTGGCGAGTGTCGCCTTGGCCCGGCCGTCGTCGATCACCTGCGCGGCCAGCCCGACGCCGTCGCGAAGGGTCTCGACCTGGTCACCGACCAGGAAGGCGGCGGCGGCGTTCAGCAGCACGATGTCGCGATAGGGGCTCTTGGCTCCATCCAGCAGATCGCTAAGCGCCTTGGCGTTGTCCGCCGGCGATCCGCCGGTCAGATCGGCCAGGGCCGCGCGCGGCAGGCCAACGGCCTCCGGGGTGATCGTGAACAGCCGAACCTGGCCGTCGCGATACTCCGCCACGCTGGTCTCGCCCGTGGTGGTCATCTCGTCCATGCCGCCGCCATGCACCACCCACGCCCGCGTCGAGCCCAGAGCGCCCAGCACGCGAGCCAGCGGCTCCACCCAGCGGTCGGCGAACACGCCCATGACCTGGCGCTGCGCCCCGGCCGGATTGGTCAACGGCCCCAGCAGGTTGAAGATGGTTCGGAACCCCAACTCCGCACGGATCGGCGAGACATGCCGCATGGCGCCGTGATGGGTGGGCGCGAACATGAAGCAGATGCCGGCCTCGTCCAGCGCCTGTCGCTGGCGGACCCCTGAGGCCGAGATATTGACGCCCAGTTCGCCGAGCACATCGGCCGCGCCGGATTTCGACGACAGCGCCCGGTTGCCATGCTTGGCGACCTTGATGCCGCCGCCCGCCACCACGAAGCCCACGGCGGTGGAGATGTTCAGGGTATGCAGGCCGTCGCCGCCGGTGCCGCAGACGTCCATGGTCTCGTAGGGCAACTCCAGATGCACCGCGGCCTTGCGCATGGCGCGCGCGCAGGCGGTGATCTCGCCAATGGTCTCGCCGCGCATGCGCATGGCGGTGACGGCCGCGGCGACCTGGGCCGGTGTCGGTTCTCCGCGCAGGCAGGCGGCGAAGAAATCGCCTGCGTCGTCCTCGGTGAGAGTCCCGCCGTCAGCCAGGCGGCCCAGCAGCGGTTTGAAGGCGTCAGACATGCCGCTAGGCGACTTCCAGCGGCTTGCCGCCGGCCAGTTCCAGGAAGTTGGCCAGCATCAGGTGACCGCCCTCGGTGGCGATGGACTCGGGATGGAACTGCACGCCGTGGACCGGGCGGCTGCGGTGGGCGAAGCCCATGATCTCGCCGTCTTCGGTCCAGGCCGACACTTCCAGCTCGGCGGGGAGGGTGTCGCGCTCGACCGAGAGGCTGTGATAGCGGGTCGCGGTGAAGGGATCGGGCAGGCCCCGGAAGATGCCCTTGCCGTTGTGGCTGATGGCGCTGGTCTTGCCGTGCATCACCTGCTTGGCGCGCACCACGTCGCCGCCATAGGCCTGGCCGATGGCCTGGTGACCCAGGCAGACGCCGAGGATGGGCAGGTCTTCCGGCGCCGCGCCCAGAAGACCCAGGCAGATGCCGGCCTCGTTGGGCGTGCAGGGACCCGGCGACAGCAACACGCCTTGGGGGCGCAGGCCGAGCGCCTCCTGAACGCTCAGCGCGTCATTGCGATAGACAAGCGTCTCCGCCCCCAGCTCGTTCAGATAATGAACCAGGTTGTAGGTGAAGCTGTCGTAGTTATCGATCACCAGGATCATACGGGTTCTCTAGGCTGCGCTTTGGGCCGCGCCAAGACCCCGCATTGCGGTGAGGCGCCTTTGGCGGGATGCTGTGGCCATGCCGCCCGCCGATTCCGCCCTCGACGCCACGATGATCGCCAGAGCCCGCCGACTGCTGAAGGGACCTGAGGTTCGCGAGCGGGTGTGGCCCGCGCTGTGCGCGGCGGCTTTCGCCGCCTCGACGGCGCTGGCGCTCGCCACAGCGATGATCCTGGCCCCGCCGGTGACCACGACCCCCATAGTCGAGCGGACGCGTTAGACGAAACGCCACGCCTCTTCGGCTGCGCTGCGCAGGGCTTTCGCCTTGTGCAGGGTCTCGTCGTATTCCGCGTCGGCGTCGCTGTCGGCGACCACGCCGCCGCCCGCCTGGACGTACATGGTCCCGTCCTTGAAGCAGGCGGTGCGCAGGACGATGCAGGTGTCCACCGAGCCGTCGGCGCCGAAGTAGCCGACCGCGCCGGCATAGGCGATGCCGCGCTTCTCCTGCTCCAGCTCATCGATGATCTCCATGGCGCGGACCTTGGGTGCGCCGGAGAGGGTGCCGGCGGGCAAGGCGGCCATCAGGACGTCGACCGGGTCCAGGCCTTCGGGGGCGTCGCCCTCGACGTTGGAGACCAGGTGCATGACGTGGCTATATCGCTCGACGAAGAATGAGCCCGTGACGCGGACGCGGGGCCCGCGCGACGGCTGCGGCGGCTCGTTGGCGCCCGAGGCCTTCAGCATGGCCACGCGTCCCACATCGTTGCGCCCCAGATCCAACAGCATCAGGTGTTCGGCGCGCTCCTTGGGATCGGCGATCAGCTCGGCCTCAAGGCGGCGGTCCTCTTCGGGCGTCGCGCCGCGGGGGCGGGTGCCGGCGATGGGACGGATCGTGATCTTGCCGTCGCGCAGCCGCACCAGGATTTCCGGGCTGGACCCCGCAAGCTGGAAATCGCCGAAGTTTAGATAGAACAGGAACGGCGAGGGGTTCGTCCGCCGCAGGGACCGGTAGAGCGCGAATGGGTCAAGGGCGAACGGTGCGCGGAACCGGTGGCTGGGCACCACCTGGAAGATGTCGCCGGCCAGGATGTAGTCCTTCGCCCGCGCCACGATGCGATGATAGTCCTCGCGGCTGACCGGGGTGGTGAACCTGTCCGGCTCGGGAACGCCGTCGCCGGCCAAGGGCGGGGCCGAGCTCCGTAGGTCGGCCATCACCTCGGCCAGACGGGCCTTGGCGTCCTCATAGGCGACCTTGGCGGGCAGCTCGGAGGGCCGCACCGTGGTGACCAGCACGATCTCCTGGGCGATGGCGTCGAAGATGGCGACCATGGACGGTCGGGTCATCAGGCCGTCGGGTAGGTCGAGGGGGTCGGGGTTGACGTTGGGCAGGCGCTCGACCAGCCGGATCATGTCGTAGCCGATAGCCCCGAACACCCCCGCCGACATCGGCGGCAGGCCGTCGGGCAGGTCCAGCCGGGAACGCGCCACCAGGTCGCGCAGCGAATCCAAGGCTCCGCCGGCCTGGGACTGGAATCGTCCCGCCTCGATGTCCGGTCCCACCGCGATCTCGGCCTTGTCGCCCCGGCACCTCCAGACGAGGTCGGGCTTCATGGCGATGACCGAGTAGCGGCCGCGATGCGCCCCGCCCTCGACGGATTCGAACAGGAACGCGTAGGGCCGTCCGTGGGCGATCTTCAGATAGGCCGAGACCGGCGTCTCCAGATCGTCGATCAGGCGGGTCCAGACCACCTGCGGCGCGCCTTGAGCATACTTGGTCTCAAAGTCCGCAAACGCAGGTTCGATCGTCACTTGCTCTTCTCCGCCTTGCCGGGGGCGCCGGCCTTCGGGTCTTCCTTCAAGGGCTCCAGGCCCAACGCCAGGCGCGCCTTGTCCGGATAGATCTTCACCTTGATCTCCTGGCGCGCGGCGCGGCGGGCGGTTTCGCCGATCTCGCGGAACACCCCCATGGTCATTTGCGGGCGGCCTTCCTCGGTCAGGCGGGCCAGGTTCGCGCCGCTGGGCGCGCGGACCGCTTCCAGCTTGGCCACCACCAGGCCGAATCGGGGGTCCTCTGCGACGAAGACCTCGCCCGGCTTGGCGCCGAAGGCCTTGACCAGGGCGTCGCGCGACAGGGCCTGCGACTGCTCGGCGTTCTGGCGATCGAGGGCGGCCACGCGGGCCACTTGGGTTCCGGCCGAGGTCGCGACGGCCTCCAGGGTTTCGCCCTTGTTCATACGCGCGACGAAGCCGTCGGCCTTAGCCTGCATCCGCTTGACCATCTCGCGCATCATCCAGACGCGTGTGAGCTGCGGCTTGACCTCGGCCAGCGGCGGCATCGACTTGGGGATCACCCGCTCGACGCGGACGGCGAAATATTCCCCGTTGCCGACCTCCTGGATGTCGCTTTCGCCGCCGGCGGGCAGGGCGAAGGCCGCTTCCAATATTTTCGGCGTCAAGCCGGGAACAGGCTGGCCCTGGCCGCCGACACCCTGGGCCGTGACCGGGCCGATGGTCATCGACGGCACGCCCGCCTTCTTGGCGGCGTCGGGCAGGTTCGCGCCCCCCGCGTGAGCGTCTTCGTAAGCCTGGCTGAGCGCGTAGACCTTCTCCGCGGCGGCGTCCTTGCGCAGCTCTGCCTCGATCTGCGGACGAATGTCGGCCAGAGCCACGGTCTGGCCGGGGGTGATCTTGGTGACCCGCACCACGGCGTAGCCAAGCGCGCCCTGGATCGGGGCGGAGATCTCGCCGGCCTTCAGCGCGAACACGGCCTGGCCGACCCGCGGATCGGCGATGGCGGTGCGCGGCTTGTCGACATAGACGATGGGCTCGACGCCCAGCGAACGCGCGACGGCGGTGGCGTCCTCGCCCTTGGCCAGGCGATCGGCGACCGCCTTGGCCACCGCGGCGTCCTTGGCCGGAACCTGGATCAGCGACCGGGTCTCGGGCTTGGCCAGGGTGTCCTTTCGGAAGTCGTAGCGCTTCTGAACCTCGGCCTCGTCAATAGGCAGGTCGCCTTGGATCAGGGCTGGACTGAAGGCCACCAGCGTCAGCACGCGCAGTTCGGGGCGCGTCAGCCGCTCGGCGTTCTGCTGCATGAAGGCGGTGAGTTCGGCGTCGGTGGGCGGCTTGGGCGGTTCAACGCTGCGCGGATCGATGGGGAAGAACCCCACGTCGCGGGCTTCCAGGCCGTAAACGGCGGCCAGCGCGGTGTAGGCGCGCGGCACGCGCAGCCCGTTGACCATGGCCGAGATCGTGTGGGCCTGAGCGATTTCGTCGCGCATGACCGTGTCGAACTTCTCGGGCGTCATGCCTGCTTCGTTCAGGCGCTGCAGGTAGAGATTCTTATCGAAGGCGCCGGAGATCGGGTTGAAGAAGGCTTGGATCTTGCGGATCTCCTTCTCCATCAGGCCGTCCGACGGACGGATGCCGGCCCGGTAGAGCATCTCGCCAAAGGCTTCGCGCGAGGCGAGCTCCTCCAGGACACGGGTGTCGACCTTGTTCTCGACGGCCATCTCAACGGTGACCGGTTGGCCCATCTGCTGCTCGGCGTTCTTGCGGAAGGCGTCGAACTCCCGCTTGAAGTCGGCGGCGCTGACCCCCCGCGATCCCGCGGTGATCACGTCATTCGAGAAATTGCCCTTGAACGCATCGTTGATGCCGAAGATCGCGAAGCTGATGATCAGCAGACCGATGAGGACGGCGGCGACCCAGGATTTCGCGAATTTGCGTGTGGCGACGAGCATCTGATCTTACCTGAGCCTGTTCGGCGTGAACTGTGGAACCGGGGGTATAGTGGAGGGCGCTTCCCCCCCGCAAGCGCGTGACAGAAAGTGCGGCTTGGCTTAACGCGCCAGCAAGCACTGGAAACGAGGCCCCGATGACCACTCCCGCCCCCCTGATCGCTGGCAATTGGAAGATGAATGGGGTCGCGGCCTCGCTGAACGAGGCGCTGGCCACCGCCGCCGGACTGGGGGCGACGACCGCCCGCGTGGCGATCTGCCCGCCCGCGACCCTGACAGCCCGCGCCGCCGACACCTTGAAGGGCACCAAGCTTCTGGTCGGCGGCCAGGACTGCCGCGCCGAGGCGTCTGGCGCCTTCACCGGCGACGTCTCGGCCGCGATGCTGGTCGATGCCGGGGCGAGGCTGGTGATCCTGGGTCACTCGGAGCGGCGCGCGGGGTATGGCGAGACCGACGCCATTGTCGCGGCCAAGACGTCCGCCGCGCTCGCCGCGGGCCTCGAACCGATCGTCTGCGTGGGCGAGACCCTGGATGAGCGCAAGGCCGGCAAGGCGCTGGAGATCGTCACCGGGCAGGTGAGGGGATCGCTGCCGGCCGAGTTGGCGGGCAAGGCCTTCTGCGTCGCCTATGAACCCGTCTGGGCCATCGGGACCGGCCTTACCCCGTCGCTGGCCGAGATCGAAGAGGTCCATGTCGCCATCCGCGCCACCCTGGTCGAGATCTTCGGCGACCACGGCAAGGTCCCGCCGATTCTCTACGGCGGCTCGGTGAAACCTTCGAACGCCGCCGAAATCCTTCGTGCGGCTGAGGTCGGCGGCGCCCTGGTCGGCGGCGCCTCGCTGAAGGCCGAGGATTTCCTTGGGATCATTGGCGCGCTCTAGGCGCTCGGCCCCTTCAGCTCGATGGTATTGCCCTCCGGGTCCTGAATATAAAGCGACAGACCGTCGCCGTCGGCGCCATAACGCTCGCCTTCGTCGGCGATGGTCACGCCATGCGCCGTCAGGTGCGCGCGGATGGCCGCCTCGTCGAAGGGGCGCACGCGCAGGCAGACGTGGTCCAGGTTGCGGCCTTCTAGGCCCGGCGCGGCCCCGCCCAGGACGCCCAGCCGCCCGTCGACGGTCACCAGGTCGATGAGATCGTCGCCGATACGCAGGTGGGTAAGGCCCAGTTCCGGCCGATCCCAGTCGACGCCGGCGCCCAGGACATCGGTGTAGAAGGCGATCATCGCCGCCTTGTCGCTGATCCGAAGGACGATGTGGTCGAAGCCGGCCAGGGTGATGGGGTTTGTCATGACCCTCAGATCGGAGCTTCCAGGCCTAAAGCAAGAGGCCGAACAGCCGACAGTCGCGGCGGTCGCCGTCGCGCAGCACGTGGCCGCGCAACAGGCCTTCCTCCTTGAAGCCAAGCTTCACCAGCAGGGCGTCGGAGCGCAGGTTGCCCAGGTGGGTCCGGGCGCTCAGCCGCCGGAAGCCTGAGGACGCGGCGAAGGCGATCACCGCCCGCATGGCCTCCAGGGCATAGCCCTGGCCCCAGGCGCCGCGGCCCAGCATGAAGCCGATCTCGGCGCGCTTATGGCGGCGGTCGATGTCGGACAGATCGCAAGCGCCCAGGAATCGCTCCTCGCCCAGGGTCAAAATCGTCCAATGAATGGCGCGGTTGATCTCCACGTCGGCGACCTGCCCCTCCACGACCTCACGCACCACGTCGGGGTCGTCGATCTCGGGCACGTCCCAGTGGGCCATGACTTCCGGGTCGCTCAGGATGGGGAACAGGCGGTCGGCGTCGGAGGGCTCCAGGGGCCGGAGACTGAGGCGTTCGGTTTCAAGAATCATGAGCTTGCCTGCGACCTGCGACGCCCTAGCTATGGCCTTGCGAACTTCCCGGTGGTAGAGCGCGCGCTTCATTTCGGTGCGGGCGACCGCCCGAACGTATCGGACGACCTCATGCTGCTCGGCATTCTGCTCACCATTCACATCATCGTCTGCGTCGCGCTCATCGCCGTGGTGCTGCTTCAGCGCTCCGAGGGCGGCGCGCTGGGGATGGGCGGCGGGCCTACCGGCTTCATGAGCGCCCGCGGCGCCGGAGACCTGCTGACCCGCGTCACCTGGATCCTGGGCACGGTGTTCTTCGTGCTGAGCCTGGCGCTGACCCTGATGGCCGGGCGCGAACGCGGCGCCTCCTCGGTGGTCGACCGCCTGAAGATCGACAGCATCGACCCCAACAGTCTCAACCAGCCCGCGGCGCCCGCGCCGGCTCAACCCGCGCCGACCTCGCCGAACGCCGCGCCCCCGCCGCTAACCGCGCCGACGCCGACGGTTCGCAACCCCTTCGTCGGCGAAGAGCCCGCGGCTCCCGCACCGCCCAACCCCTGAGTCCAGAGTGATCGTGAAACCATCCCAAGGGCCGCGTGAGCGGCCCTCACGCCGTTTGTTGACCAAGATGTCGCGGGCTTCCGCCGCACGATCCACAGCTCATCACGAATCACGACGGGGCGCCCCGCCCGAATCAGAGCTAACCTGAACGCCCATGACCCGGTACATTTTCATCACCGGCGGCGTGGTCTCCTCCTTGGGAAAAGGTCTCGCGTCCGCCGCTCTCGGCGCCCTGTTGCAGGCTCGCGGCTACGGCGTGCGCCTGCGCAAGCTCGACCCCTATCTGAACGTCGATCCGGGGACGATGAGCCCCTATCAGCACGGCGAGGTCTTCGTGACCGACGACGGGGCTGAGACGGACCTGGACCTCGGCCACTACGAGCGATTCACCGGGGTGAACGCCACCAAGGCCGACAACATCACCACGGGCCAGATCTACAAGACCATCATCGAGAAGGAGCGGCGTGGCGACTATCTGGGCGCCACTGTCCAGGTGATCCCCCACGTCACCGACGAGATCCGCAACTTCGTGCTGAGCGATCCCGGCGAGGGCGTCGACTTCGTGCTGGTCGAGATTGGCGGCACCGTCGGCGACATCGAGGGCCTGCCGTTCTTCGAGGCGATCCGCCAGCTGGGCCAGGAGCTGCCCCGCGGCCACGCCTGCTACATTCACCTGACCCTGCTGCCGTACATCAAGACGGCCGGGGAGATGAAGACCAAGCCGACCCAGCACTCCGTGAAGGAGCTGCGGTCCATCGGCATCCAGCCGGACATCCTGCTGTGTCGCTGCGAGATGCCGATACCGGCCGGCGAGCGGCGCAAGATCGGTCTGTTCTGCAATGTCCGCGAAAGCGCCGTGATCCAGGCCATGGACAGCACCAACATCTATCACGTGCCGCTGGACTATCACGCCCAGGGCCTGGACCGCGAAGTGCTGGACGTGTTCGGCATGAACGAGACCGCGCCGGCGCCGGACCTGACCCGCTGGCAGGCGATTTCCGACACGCTCACCAATCCGGACGGCGAGGTGAACGTCGCCATCGTCGGCAAATATACCGGCCTGAGCGACGCCTATAAGTCGCTGGTCGAGGCCCTCGTCCACGGGGGCGTGGCCAACAATGTCCGCGTGAAGTTCGACTGGATCGAGGGCGAGGCCTTCGAGCGGGAGGAGGGGCTGATCTCCGAGCGCCTGACCGGGGTCCACGGGGTTCTGGTGCCCGGCGCCTTCGGAGAACGCGGTTCGGAGGGCATGATCCGCGCCGTCCAGTTCGCCCGCGAGCACGAGGTGCCCTATTTCGGCATCTGCTTCGGCATGCAGATGGCGATGATCGAGGCGGCCCGGAACCTGGCCGGCATCACGCACGCCTCGTCCACCGAGTTCGGTCCCACCTCCGAGCCCATCGTCGGCCTGATGACCGAGTGGACCAAGGGCAATGAGCGCGAGGTCCGCAAGGAGGGCGACGCGCTGGGCGGCACCATGCGCCTGGGGGCCTATGAGGCGATCCTGGCGGCGGGATCCAAGGTCGCGGAGATCTATGGCGGCCCGACGATCACTGAACGCCACCGCCACCGCTACGAGGTCAATATCGACTATCGCGACGCCATCGAACGGACGGGCCTGGCGTTTTCAGGCCTTTCGCCGGACGGGGTTCTGCCGGAGATCTGCGAGCGCGCCGACCATCCGTGGTTTGTCGGGGTGCAATTCCATCCTGAGCTGAAGAGCCGTCCGTTCGACCCGCACCCCTTGTTCGCAAGCTTCATCGGCGCGGCCAAGGAACGAAGCCGGCTGGTCTAGGACGCGTCCACGGCGCGATTTTCCGACGACGTCGGCAGGCGCTTGAAACGAGTCGGGCTTTCAGGCATACACCCGCGCTCACGTCGGCGGCCGGTCGTTCGGCCGCCGTCTCTATTTTCCACGCCTGCGAGATCCTCCCATGGCCGTTCCGAAACGCAAAGTATCCCCGTCGCGGCGCAACATGCGACGCTCGCACCACGCCCTGGGCGCCAATTCCTTCGTTGAAGACAAGGAAACCGGCGAACTGAAGCGCCCCCACCACATCGACCTGAAGACCGGCATGTACAAGGGTCGCCAGGTCATGACGCCGAAGGAAGACTAGTCCTGCCGGCGCGCCGCCTCTAAGCGGCGTCAAGCAATGCCCACCGCCCCCAGGCCCGGCCTGCGGGGCGGTTTTGCTTTGGGATCAGCCCTGGCCGCGTCCCCGCGCCTGGATCGCCGCGCGGCGATCCTCGACCATCTCAGGGGTCACATGTCGGTTATGGACCGTGGAGCGGGCGTGCTCGAGCTCCAGGCCGCGGCGCAGGGACAGCTCGTAGCCGTCGTCGATCATCGCCTTGTAGGTCACCAGCATTTCGGAATCGATCGTGGCCATGTCGGCGGCGAGCTTGAGCGCGGCGGGCATCAGCTCGGCGGGTTCGACCACGCGGTTCGCGAGGCCCCACTCGTACGCTGTCTTGGCGTCGAGGAAATTGCCGCTGAGGGAAAGTTCCTTGGCGCGGTAGGGGCCGATGGCGCGTGAGAGCTTTTGCGACAGACCCCACCCTGGGGTGATGCCGACGCGGGCGTGGGTGTCGGCGAACCGCGCGTTGGTCGAACAGATCAGCACGTCGCAGGCAAGCGCGAGTTCGAACCCGCCGGTGATCGCCACGCCGTTGATGGCCCCAATCACCGGCTTCTTGCAGGCGATCACCGCCCAGGCGGGGTTCTCGGAGGGCTCGACAGCGTTTGCGGCGCGCAGGCCGTCCGGGTCGCCGCCCAGTTCCTTCAGGTCGAGGCCGGCGGTGAAGGCGCGCTCGCCGGCTCCCGTCAGAACGATGACCCGCACCTCGGGATCGATCTCCAGGGCCTGCAGTGCGTCATGCAGGGCCGCCCGCAGCGCCTTGGACAGCGCGTTCATGGCTTCGGGGCGGTTCAGGGTCACGACGGCGACGCCGTCGGCGGTCTTCTCGGTAAGCAGCATGGGATCATGAACCGGAGACGGCGCGATCAAGTCAAGCCGACCTCGGTATGCAGGAGATCGACGACCCGCGTTTCGACCAGGTCCTGCCCCTCGACCGCGGCGAAGGCCGCCGCGGTTCGAACCGCCCCCGACATCCGCCTGTAGACGGCCACCTGGCTGCCCGGCCCGCCGCCGGTGTGCCCCAGGACCGCCCAGCCGGCGCGAAGGGTGGGCAGCATGACGCCCATGCCGTAGCCAGCCTCCAGCCAAGGCAGACGGTTGGCCCAGGGGAGGGCGCTCCGCTGCGCCATGAGCCGAAGCGACCACGCCGAAAGCGGGGAGGTTGCGCCAAGCAGGCCCTCCAGCACCCGGGCGGCTTCGACGAGGGGGCCGACAAACAGGCCGTGATAGACCCAGCCTGGATCGTAGCCGGCGTCGTCGCCCATGGTGACACCGGCCAGATCGTCGGCCAACAGGGCCAGGCGTCCGCCCTCCAGGCCCATGGGCCTGAACAGCAGATCGCGAGCCGCATCGCCCAGCCCTGAGCCGCAGGCCTCCTCGATCAGCTCCCGGATCCGCAGATACCCGATGTTCGAGTAAGCCCAGCCCTCGCCGGGCCTGAACAGCAGGTCCTCGGCTTTCGATCGTTCCAGCAGCTCGGCGCGGGACCAGGGCGCTTCGCGGTCGGCCACGGCGGCGTGATAGGCCTCCACACCTCCGTAGTCCCTCAGTCCCGACTGATGGCGCAGCAGGTGGCTCAGATTGAAGTCGTCCAGCGGCCGATCCAGCGACAACTTTCCCTGCTCAACCAGTCGCAGGGCGACCGCGGCGATGATGGACTTGCCGAAGCTCCACCACGGCACGACCAGATCGCCAGCCCTCTCGCTCACGACCTGTCCGTCTTCCAGCAGGGCGAAGGCGCTTGTCATGGCCGCAGAACGCCATGAAGCCGGCTGTAGCTCAAGGGCGCCCGAGATTGCCCCGAGTGTCGAAGCTGGCTAAGGGTCCCGCCAAACGCGCAGGAGCTTACATGACCGAGATCGTCGACATCACCGCCCGGGAAATTCTCGACAGCCGCGGCAATCCGACGGTCGAGGTCGACGTGGTCCTGGAGGACGGCGCCATGGGCCGCGCCGCCGTGCCCTCCGGCGCCTCGACCGGCGCGCACGAAGCCGTGGAGAAGCGCGATGGGGACAAGAAGCGCTATCTGGGCAAGGGCGTCCTGCAGGCGGTCGACGCGGTCAATGGCGAGATCTACGACGCGCTTTGCGGCTTCGAGGCCGAAGACCAACAGCGCCTGGACCGCGTGCTGATCGAACTGGACGCCACGCCGAACAAGAGCCGCCTGGGCGCCAACGCGATCCTGGGCGTCAGCCTGGCCACCGCCAAGGCCGCGGCGGTCAGCGCCGGCCTGCCACTCTACAAGTATGTGGGCGGGGTCTCGGCCCGTGTCCTGCCGGTGCCGATGATGAACATCATCAATGGCGGCGCCCACGCCGACAATCCGATCGACATCCAGGAATTCATGATCCTGCCCACCGGCGCCGACACCTTCGCCGAGGGTCTGCGCATGGGCGCGGAGATCTTCCACGCTCTGAAGAAGGCGCTGCACGACGCCGGTCACAACACCAATGTCGGCGACGAGGGCGGCTTCGCCCCCAATATCGGTTCGGCCGAAGAGGCGCTGGCCTTCATCGTGAAGGCGGGTCAGGCGGCGGGCTACAAGGCCGGCGACGACTTCCAGCTCGGCCTGGACGCGGCCTCCACCGAGTTCTTCAAGGGGGGCAAATACGTCATGGACGGGGAGGGCAAGTCGCTCGATCCGGGCGGCATGGTCGACTACCTGGCCGGCCTCGTGGCTAAGTTCCCGATCGTCACCATCGAAGACGGCATGGCCGAGGACGACCTGGAAGGCTGGAAGCTGCTCACCGACAAACTGGGCGGCAAGATCCAGCTCGTCGGCGACGACCTCTTCGTCACCAACCCCGCGCGGCTTTCGACGCTGGGCCTCGAGCAGGGGCTAGCCAACTCCATCCTCGTCAAGGTCAACCAGATCGGCACCCTGTCGGAGACGCTGGAGGCCGTGGATATGGCCCACCGCGCCGCCTACACCGCCGTGATGAGCCACCGCTCGGGCGAGACCGAGGACGCCACCATCGCCGACCTGGCCGTCGCGACCAACTGCGGGCAGATCAAGACCGGCTCGCTCTCGCGCTCCGACCGCACCGCCAAGTACAACCAACTCCTGCGGATCGAAGAAGAGCTGGGCGACCAGGCCGTCTATCTGGGCGCCAAGGCGATCAAGCACCTGTAGGAACAGCGACCCGTCGCGCGCCCGGCCAGAAACGTAACGCGAAATTAAGCACGATTGCGTGAGATGGCGCTGTTCAGGAGTCTTGGATTCGCCCGTGTTCGCTCGTCTCCGCCCCTATCTGCCCACAGCAGCCCTGGCGTTCCTGATCTTCTATTTCGGGTTCCACGCCTTCACCGGCGAACGGGGGCTTTTGTCCTCGACCCAGCGCGACGCCACGCTCGCGGCTAAGAGCCACGAACTCCAGGTCCTGCGTACCCAGAGACAGGATTTGGAGGCGCGCGCGCAGCTTCTGCGCGATACGAGCCTTTCCGCCGATCTGCTGGAAGAACGGGCGCGTTCCCTGCTAGGCTTCGCGCATCCGAACGACTATGTGATCCGCGTGAAGCCTTAGGGCGGATCAAGTCGTTCTAAGCGATCGGAAACGCGGAGCGTAACCGCGATGATGCATTCCTACGGGAGAGACGTATGGCGCGTGGGCAAGCTGCCTCTGCTGCTCGGCGAAAGCTCAATGATACCGGTGTCAATGGCTCCTCGGAAGGGCCTGTGACGAAGGACGAGCTTCTCAAATACTACCGCGACATGCTGATGATCCGCCGCTTCGAAGAGCGGGCGGGGCAGCTTTACGGCATGGGTCTGATCGGTGGCTTCTGCCACCTCTATATCGGCCAGGAAGCCATCGCGGTCGGCGTGCAGGCGATCAAGGA
Source organism: Phenylobacterium sp. (assembly GCF_031412415.1). Classification (GTDB taxonomy): domain Bacteria; phylum Pseudomonadota; class Alphaproteobacteria; order Caulobacterales; family Caulobacteraceae; genus Phenylobacterium. The sequence continues at coordinate 318 of NZ_JANOCX010000143.1, read as the reverse complement.
GCCGGGTGATCAGGTGATCACCGGCTACCGCGATCACGGCCACATGCTGGCCTGCGGCATGGATCCCCGCGAGGTCATGGCCGAGCTGACCGGCCGCGCCGGCGGGTCGTCCAAGGGCAAGGGCGGGTCGATGCACATGTTCTCGACCGAAGCCGACTTCTACGGCGGTCACGGCATCGTCGGCACCCAGGTGGCGCTGGGCACCGGACTGGCGCTGGCCAACCACTACCGGGACAACAAGAAGGTCAGCTTCACCTATTTCGGGGACGGCGCGGCCAACCAGGGCCAAGTCTATGAGAGCTTCAACATGGCTCAGCT
>NZ_JANOCX010000142.1:0-6380 GCF_031412415.1 Phenylobacterium sp. | reverse complement strand
GCCGACCAATAGGATCGCGGCGAACATTCTTCCAATCGAAGCGGCGTCGCGCCTATTGCCGTCAGACATTGGATCAAGAAAGCCCTGCTGAATCTGCGTCTGCTGATCTTGTTCGCAATGTCCTGCTCTGTCTCTAGGATTCGGGTTGCATTCAGATTTTTCGCAAGTTCCGGTAATGTCACCGGATCCGGCGTGCGCTAGGCAACACAACCATCGTTTGTTCCCTAAAAGTTCCCCTCCACCCACTGCAGCGCTAAACTCCCCCAATGCCCGCGCGCGCCTACGCCCAGCTCGCCCCCCAAGCCCGCCAGCAGGTCCTCGACCGGGTCTCCGCCGGCGAGCCCCTGGTCCGCATCTGCGCCGAGCCCGGCATGCCCTCCTACGCCAGCGTCCGGGCCTGGAGCCTGGCCGCGCCGGACTTCGGCGCCGCCCTGGCCCAGGCTCGCCGCAAGGCCGATCGCCGCCTCGCCTTCGATGAGGCCAAGGCCGCGACCCTGCTGGCCCGGCTGGCGGCGGGGGAGGGCATCGTGGCGATCCTGCGCGACCCGGCCATGCCCTCGCGCCGGGCCTACGCCCGCTGGCGCGCCACCCAGGGCGAGTTCGGGCAGGCCGTCTGGCGGCTGAACCAGGTCAAGACCGCCGCGCGGGTGCGCCGCGTGGCCGACCGCTTCCGCCCCTTCGATCAGGACCTCGCCGACGCCATCGTGGTGCGGGTCTCGCGCGGGCAGCGGTATCAGGCCCTGCTCACCGCCGCCCACGGCCTGCCCACCCGCGCGGTCGTGACCCGCTGGCGCAAGGCTCGGCCGGAATTCGACCAGGCCCTGCGCATCGCGCTGCGCGTCGGCGCCCGGCGCCGGGGCCAGGCGCGGGCGGCCTGTCCGTCCTGGCTGGCCGAGGCGATCTGCGAGGGGATCGCCGAGGGCGGTTCGCTGCACAGCCTCAGCGCTTTGCCCGACATCCCCTGCGCGGCCACCCTCTATGGCTGGATGCGCACCCAGCCGGCCTTCGCCGCCGCCGTGGCGGAGGCCCAGGCGCGGCGCAAGGCGCAGGCCGCCTCCGACGCCGAGAGGGCGCGGCTGCTGCGCGCGATGTCGGGCGTTTAGCCCCAGGGGCCGCGCTTGGCCGAGGTCACCGGCACGGCGGTCTGGCCCCGGCGCCCGCCGCCCGTGACGATGTCCGGCGCGCGGGGACGCCCGCCGCCGCCCAGCGACATCAGGGCCTTCACCCGGTTGGCGGTGGCCGGGTGGGTGGAGAACAGGTTGTCGGCGCCGCGCCCCGCCAGGGGGTTGATGATGAACATCTGGCCGGTGGCGGGATTGCGCTCGGCGGTCAGGTTGACGATGCCGCGCGCATAGGCGTCGATCTTCTGCAGGGCGCTGGCCAGCGCTTGCGGGTCGCCGCTGATCTCCGCGCCATGGCGGTCGGCCTCGTATTCGCGGCCCCGGCTGATGGCCATCTGGACCAGGGCCGCGGCCATGGGCGCCAGGATCATCAGGGCCAGCGTTCCGATGATCCCGCCCGGCCGCTCGCGGTCGTTGCCGCCGAAGAACAGCGCGAAGTTGGCCAGGGCGCCGATGGCGCCGGCCAGGGTCGCCGTCACGGTCATGGTCAGCGTGTCGCGGTTCTTCACATGGGCCAGCTCGTGGGCCATGACCCCGCGGATCTCGCGCCGGTCCAGCATCTTGAGCAGGCCCACGGTGGCGGCGACCGCGGCGTGCTCCGGGTCGCGGCCGGTGGCGAAGGCGTTGGGCTGCTCGGTTTCGATCACATAGACCTTGGGCATGGGCAGGCCCGCCCGGGCGGCCAGGTCATGGACGTCGGAGAGGTAGTTCCTGAGCAACGGGTCGCGGGTCGAGGGGTCGACCTCCCGGGCGCCGTACATCTTCAGGACGATCTTGTCGGCGTTCCAGTAGCTGACGAAGTTCATGGCGGCGCCCAGCGCGAAGGCCACGGCCATGCCGGTGGGGCCGCCGATCAGATAGCCGACGCCGACGAACAGGGCGGTGAGGCCCGCCAGCAGCATGAAGGTGCGTAGGTGGTTGCGCATGGTCCCCGATATGGGGTCAGGCCGGTTTGGTTTCCACCACCCATGCTCGCCGCGTTCAGGACGCGAACTCAGGCGGGGGAAATCGGGGACGCCAAACCTGTTTCGCCGCGATCACCGCGCACGGGAGGCCGCGCGGCGAGGCGTCGAACAGGGGGCTGGCGCCCCGAAGTCCCGAGATCTCCCCCGAGATCCCGGTCTCAGAAGCGTCGCGTCAGACCGACCTGAACCACCGGGAAGTACTTGAAGTCCTTGGCGTCGTCGCGTGCCTGCGTCTCCTCGGCGCGCAGCCGCGCCTGGAAGTTGGCGTCGTTCGACAACGTGCCGCCCGAGGCCGCCAGCTTGACGTCGGGAGCCTTGCTGAACGACACGCCGGCGAGGGCCCGGAAGCCCCAGGTGCGGTCGCCCACGAAGGTGGTGTCGAAACCGACCCCCAGGAAGGGCTGCAGGTCGGAGAGCTTGGCCTCGCCGTCGAGCCGGCCAATCTGAGCCGGCGTGAAGACCTGTCCGCCGATGTCGACGCTGGCGGTGGGCCGGGCGCTCAGATTGATCTTCCGCTGGCCGAAATAGGCGCCGCCGGAGACCAGGAAGGCCCCGCCGCCAGGATGCAGGTCGGCGAAGACACCGCCGGTCAGCAGCTTGGCCTTTCCGTCATAGTCGATGTCCGAATAGGTTTCGTCCCGGCTGAGGCTCATCCCATCGACCGCGCCGCGCAGGACGATCAGCTCACTGATCTTCGCCGAGGCCTGGACCCCGACGCCGGGCGTGCCCGCGCTGACCCCGAGCGCCATGGTCTGGGCGACGGCGGCCGACGAGGCCATCGCGCAGACAAGCGCGAGAGCGGCGACTGAACTCTTCATGATACTGCATCTCCTTGATCGCGGGACGGATCGGCGCGCGGCCATGCCCTCAAGGTCGCGAAGCTAGGGACAACCTTGGCCTTGGGCCATTAGACCAGATGGCCTACCTCTGCCTTGACAGCCAAGGTCCGTCCGCAGATCGTCGCGGCGAGCTTGGGGAGCGCAGTGTTGGATCTCGCGTATCGGGACCAGGTCCTCATCAATGAAGCGCGGACGGAGCTGAAGGGCAGCATCGTCGCCTGGGTCGGCCTCGTCATCGGGACCGCCTATCTGGCGTTTGAATTCGCCGGTCGGGCCGAGCGCCTCGGCTTCATGCTGTGGCTCGGCGCGATCTCATTCTTCCTCGCCGGTTGGTTCGTCTCCTGGCTGCGGTTCGCCTTGCGTCCGCCCAGCGACGAAGCCGTCCTGACCGGTTGGATCCCGGGCGCCAAGCTGGGCATGACCCTGTGCAACGCCGTCACGGCCGCGAGTGTCTGGGTCTTCATGCCGGCGGCCGAGCCGGAACTTCGCGCGCTTCTGCTCGTCCTCTACGCCTGGTTCCTGGTCGTCCAGTTCGCCGCGGCGACCGAGGCCACCCAGGTCCTGGGACGCGCGGTGGTGATGCTGCTGGGCTCGCTCACCGTGTGGCTGATGGTCGAGCAGCCGCCGCACTTCCTGAAGCTCGCGCTCCTGCTGCCGATGTTCGGGCTGACACTGATCGCGATCCGTCGCTTCGTGCGCGAGGCGGTCGTCAAGGCGACGCAGGCCCAGGCCGCGGCGGACGCCTCCCGTCGCGAGCTGGCCGCCGCCTTGGTGAGCCTTGAGCGCGAGCGGGACGCCAAGACCCAGTTCATCCGGGCCGCCTCGCACGACCTGCAGCAGCCGCTGCAGGCCGCGGCCCTGTTCCTGGAGCAACTGGCGCCGGGCGCGCGGGCCGGCGCACGCGCCATGTCGCTGAATGGGCTGCGGCGGTCCATCGGCCTCGCCCGCGGCCTGATCGAGGCGATGTTGCAGCATCTCCGGCTGGAGAGCGGCGCCGTTACCCCGGTCGCGTCGCGGTTCCCGGCCGGCGAGCTCTTCGATCGGGTGATCCTAACCCAGGCTCCCGCGGCCGACGCCGAGCGGATTAGCCTGCGCGTCGTGGGCCGGCGTGTGCCGCTCAACGCCGATCCGCTGCTGCTGGGGCGCGCGGTGGAGAACCTGGTCGCCAACGCCATACGCCATGCCGGCGCCCGGCGGGTGCTGATCGGCGCTCGCGCCGGCGCTGGCGGCCCGACGATCTGGGTGATCGACGACGGCCGCGGGCTTGCGCCGGGGGAGGGTGCGCGCATCTTCCGCCCCTTCGAACAGGGCCAGCATGTGGGTGCGGCCGGCGGCTTCGGCCTGGGACTGGCCTCGACCCTGGGGCTCGTCACGGCGATGTCGGGCGTCTGCGGCGTGAAGTCCGGCCTCACCTCCGGCGCGGCCTTCTTCATACGGCTCCCGGCCGATCCGGTGGGTGACGAGGCGAAATGCGCGGCCTGATCTGCGACGATCATCCGCTGATGCGCGAGGCCCTCGCCGGTGCCATGCGCGATCGCTGGCTTGACGTTTCACTCGCCGAGGCCGGCGACTATCCCTCCGCCTGGACGGCGGCCGAGGCCCAGCCGGATTTCTGCCTGGTCGACCTTTCCATGCCGGGCGCCGGGCCGGTCGAGGGCGTGACCGAGCTGCGGGCGCGGGCGCCGGAAGCTGTCATTCTCGTCGTCACGGGGCTCGAGGACGAGGCCCTGCTCGCCGCTGTCGCGGCCTGCGGCGTGACGGGCGTCTACTCCAAGAACGCCCAGCCGAGCCTGCTTCTCGACGCGATCGGCGCGGCCGTCCCCGGCCTGCGGGCCCTGGAGGCCAAGCGCCTGCCGCCTCGCCAGGGCCAGGTGCTGGAAGCCCTCGCCGACGGCCTCACCAACAAGGAGATCGCGGCGCGGCTGGGCATCTCGCCGGCCACCGTGAAGATCCATGTGGCCCGCCTGACCCGTTGGCTGGACGCCGTGAACCGGACCGACGCCGTGATGCGCGCGAAGCGGGCGCGCATCATCTGAGCGACAGGCGCGACGGTCAGGCCGGTTTGGTTTCCACCACCTGGGCGTCGGGATCCTCGATCTGGTTCTCCCACTTGGCGACCACGGCGCTGGCGACGGAGTTGCCCAGGACGTTGGTGGCCGAGCGGCCCATGTCCAGCAGGTGGTCGACCCCCAGGATCAGCAGCAGGCCGGCCTCGGGCAGGTCGAAATAGGCGAGGGTCGCGGCGATCACCACGAGGGAGGCGCGGGGGACCCCGGCCATGCCCTTGGAGGTCACCATCAGCAGCAGCAGCATGGTGATCTGCTGGCCGATGGAGAGGTCGATGCCGTAGGCCTGGGCGATGAACATCACCGCGAAGGTGCAGTACATCATCGAGCCGTCGAGATTGAACGAGTAGCCCAGCGGCAGGACGAAGCTGGCGATGCGGCGGCTGACGCCGAACTTCTGCAGCTCCTCCAGGGTGCGGGGATAGGCGGCTTCCGACGAGGCGGTGGCGAAGGCCAGCAGGGCCGGGCCGCGGATCGCGCCCAGCAGCTTCATGGCGCGTGGTCCGACGATCAGCAGGATGGCGCCGATCAGCAGGGCCCAAAGAACGCCGAGAGAAAGATAGAAACCTCCCACGAATTTGGCATAATCGGCCAGGACGCCCAGGCCCTGGGTGGCGATGGTGGCGGCGAGCGCCGCGAAGATCGCCAGCGGCGCGGTCGTCATGACGTAGCCGGTCACCTTCAGCATGATGTTGGCGATCTGGTCGACCAGGGCGACGACGGCCGGCGCCTTGTCGTCCAGCGCCGCCACGGCGGTCCCGACGAAGATCGAGAACACCACGATCTGCAGGATCTCGTTGTTGGCCATGGCCTCGACGATGGAGCGCGGCACCAGGTGGGTGACGAATTCCTTGAGGGTCAGCTTGGTGGCGTCGACGGCGCCGGCGGCGTTGGCCGCCTCGTCGATCAGGTTCATGCCGACGCCGGGTCCGATCAGGTGGACCATCAGCAGCCCGATGGTCAGCGAGATGAGCGAGGCGCCGATGAACCAGCCCATGGTCTTGACGCCGACCCGGCCGATGCTGGCGGCGTCCTCCATGTGGGCGATCCCGGCCACCAGGGTCGAGAAGACGAGGGGCGCGATGATCATCTTGATCAGCCGCAGGAAGACGTCGGTGATGATCGTCAGGTTGCCGGCGACCTCCTTGGCCTGCTCGGGGCTCAGGGTCTGGTTCACCGCCCAGCCGACGCCGACGCCCAGCACCATGGCCGCGACGATGAAGGCGGTGAATAGACGGTTCATGAGGACTCCTCGGCGTTCAAGCCGGCCTTTGTCGCCGACATTGGGGCTGTTCGTCCAGAGCGCCTGGAAATCGAGGCAGGGGCATCTCGCAACCGTCACCAGAGCGGGCTAAACTGCCCCATGTCCATCGAGAAAACAGCAGCCGC
>NZ_JANOCX010000141.1:0-2242 GCF_031412415.1 Phenylobacterium sp. | reverse complement strand
CGCCTTTAGCGCGCCCCGGAAAGACAAAGGGCGCGCCATGACCAGCGCCATCCTCGTCTCGATCTTCATGACCCTCGTCGCGGCGTCCACGCCGATCCTGCTGGCGGCGCTGGGCGAACTCGTCACGGAGAAGGCGGGCGTGCTCAATCTCGGCGTCGAGGGCATGATGCTGTGCGGCGCGGTGGCGGGCTTCGCGGTCGCTTTCAGCACCGGCAGCACGATGCTCGGCCTCGTCGCTGCGATGGTGGCGGGCGTCGCCACGGCGATGGTCTTCGCCGTGCTGACTTTGTCGCTGACCGCCAACCAGGTCGCCACTGGGCTGGCGCTGACGATCTTCGGCATCGGCGCCTCCTCGCTGATCGGCGCGGGCTTCGTCGGCCGGACCATCACGCGGCTCGGTCCGGTGTTTCCGGCCGCGCTCTCGGAGCATCCTCTGCTGCGCGTGGTCTTCGGCCACGACATCGTCGTCTATCTCTCGCTCGCGCTCGTGCTCGCCGTCAGCCTGTTCCTGCGCCGGACGCGGCCTGGCCTGATCATGCGGGCCGTCGGCGAGAACGACGCCTCGGCCCATGCGATCGGCTACCCCGTCATCGCCATCCGCTATGCGGCGATCGCTTTCGGCGGCGCGCTGGCGGGGCTGGGCGGGGCCTATTTCTCGCTGGCGCTCACGCCGATGTGGGCGGATGGGCTGACCGCCGGGCGCGGCTGGATCGCGCTCGCGCTGGTCGTCTTCGCAGCGTGGAAGCCGGGACGGCTGCTGCTGGGCGCCTATCTGTTTGGCGCCGTGATGACGCTGGAGTTGCAGGCCAAGGCGGCGGGCATCACCTGGCTCGCGCCCGAACTCCTGGCGATGACGCCCTATCTTGCGACAATCGCGGTTCTGACCATGATGTCGCTGGGCCGCAAGACGGGCCGGCTCAATGCGCCGGCCTGCCTCGGCAAGCCGTTCTCGGCGTCGTGACGCCGCAACCAACCAGGGGAGACGCGTAGTATGACCTCCATCATCACCCGCCGCCGGTTCAATTTCGGAGCCGGCGCCACCGCCGCGACCCTGCCGCTGATCGGCGGCGGGGCGTCCGCCCAGGCGCCGCTGGGCGTCGGCTTCATCTATGTCGGCCCGGTCGGCGACCATGGCTGGACCTGGACGCACGACCAGGGCCGGCTGGCGCTGGAGAAGGAGTACGGGGCGAAGATCAAGACCAGCTTCATCGAGAAGGTGGCGGAGGGCCCCGATGCGGCGCGCGCGATCCGCCAGCTCGCCCAGGCCGGCAACCAGCTGATCTTCACGACGTCGTTCGGGTTCATGAACCCGACCATCCAGGTCGCCAAGCAGTTCCCCAACCTGAAGTTCGAGCACGCGACCGGCTATCAGCGCGCCGAGAACGTCGCGACCTACAATGCCCGCTTCTACGAGGGCCGCGCGGTCATCGGCACCATTGCCGGGCACATGTCGAAGTCCGGCCAGGCCGGCTACATCGCCTCCTTCCCGATTCCCGAGGTGGTGATGGGCATCAACGCGTTCACGCTCGCCGCCCGGAAAGTGAACCCGAACTTCAGGACCAAGGTGATCTGGGCCTCGACCTGGTACGACCCGGCCAAGGAGGCCGACGCCGCCAAGGCGCTGATCGACCAGGGTTGCGACATCATCACCCAGCACACCGACTCGGCGGCGGCTCTCCAGGCGGCCGAGCAGCGCGGCGTCTTCGCCTTCGGCCAGGCCTCCGACATGAAGGCCTTCGCCCCCAAGGCGCATCTGACCGCGATCGTCGACGACTGGTCGGGCTACTACATCAAGCGCGTCAAGGAGGTGATGGACGGCAGCTGGAAGAGCGGCGACGTCTGGCACGGCATCAAGGACGGCATGGTCAAGATCGCGCCTTACAACGACGCCGTGACGCCCGCCGCCCGCGCCGCTGCCGACGCCGTCGCGAAGGGCATCGTCGCCGGCACGCTCCACCCCTTCACCGGGGAGCTGAAGGACCAGAAGGGCGAGGTCCGCCTGAAGGCCGGCGAAACCGCTTCGGACGCGATGCTGTCCAAGATGGACTGGTATGTGGACGGCGTGCAGGCGTGAGGACGGGGGTGCGTCATGGTCTGGCGTGCCCCGACCATCTCGGAAACCAGCCCTCGCTGGTCATGAGATCCTCGGGACAAGCCCGAGAATGACGCGCTTTTGCTCATGCCCCATATTCTTGCAGGGGCCCCTTGCAGATATTTTAAGCTTGAAACAATATGCCCTCAT
>NZ_JANOCX010000140.1:0-3956 GCF_031412415.1 Phenylobacterium sp. | reverse complement strand
GGGCGAGAACTGGTTGAACGCCTCGGCGCCGTTGGAGAATTGCGTGCGGGTCTCCGGCCACTGGGCGAGCTGGGCGGCGATGTAGGAGCGCCACAGGGCGCTGGACGGATCGTCGGAGAGAATGGGTGCGGAGAAGTCAGTCTCCGCCTCTTTGTAGCGCCGCGCCAGGACGCGGGCGATGCCCCGCAGGCCCCGGAATTCCGGATCGTCGGCGAGTTCGGGATGACGGCGAAGGGCGTCGTTGAGCACGCCGATAGCTTCGAAGGACAGCTCGGAGCCGACCAGGAAGCGGGCGAGCGCCATGCGCGCGGCCAGCGGCGCGTCCTTGCCCTTGGCGGCTTCTTCGTTGGAGGCCGACAGCAGGGCATTATAGCGGGCCAGGAACCCACCCGAGCCGGTCTTGCTCCAGGTGGCGTCGATCAGGCCCGGCATGCTCGCGGCCTGCGGCGCGCCCAGCGCCGCGGCGGCGCGTTCGACGCCCGCCGAAGCCGGCGACAGGGCCAGACCCTGGGGTCGACCGATCTGAACCAGGTCACCATCGCGGCGGACCGCGAGGTCTTCCACATAGGACTCGACCGCCAGACCCTGGGCCGACGGCAGCAGGGCCATCTGCACGAACTCGCGGCGGGACGGCAGGCCCTTGGTGGGGCCGAGCGCCGTCACAACCTGCAGGCTGTCGCCCACCACGGGATCGGAGACGACCAGCGTCCCGGTGATCCCCGACACGGCGGCCTTGAGGCCCGCGGGGCCACCAGCCTGGTCGCGGGCGATGCGGATCATGCTGGCCTGCTGGCCCTGGGCGCCGGGACCCAGGGTCACAGTCCAGACAGCGCCTTGGCTGGAGGCGAAGAAGGGCGTGGTGGCGGGCGCCGAGATGCGGACGGCCGAGTAGGTCGTCCCGGTCATGGCCTGCATGCCGTTGAAGTGGCGTAGACCGCGTGGGGCGCTGGAGACGTCCAGCTTCGCCGGGGCGTCGAACACCACCCAGATGGCGTCGCCGCGCCGGAAGACCGCCGCGCCGTTGGGATTGGCCCAGGGGAAGCTGAACTGAACCTGACCGCCGCCGACCTTGGCCTCCATGCGCACCACGCCGCCGGCCGGGACCGGGTTGGCGCGCGGCGGCTCGGGCGGGGCCTCAGCGACGGCGACTTCGGCGGGAGCCACGACCTCGGGGGCGGGCGGCTTCTCGAACAGATTGACGTAGGTGACGCCGCCGTCCACGCCGACCTTGGCGTCGGCGTTGTCGGCCAGGGTCAGCACCAGCTCCAGGCCGCCGCCCGACGACCGCTTGGCCTCGGCGGTCTTCAGCCATTTCGGGGGATTGACCCTCAGCCGCGCGATGTCGGGATTGGCGTCGCGGTTGAACTTCAGGGTCAGTTTCTGGCCGTCTCGGCGGCTAACCGCGCGCCCGCCGCCTGACCAGTGGAACTCGATGCGTGAGAAGTCCCGCGCCTGGGCGACGTGGACCTCCAAGGGGCCACGCGGCGCGACGGCCTTGGCTGGCGCCGCCATGCCCGGAGGCGCGACGACGCTGGCGATGGCGATGGCCGCCACCGTCGAGCGAAGGGCCTGGTTCAGGCGCACGGGCCGCTAGGCCTTCGGCGCCGGCGCCGCGGCGGCCGGGGCGGTCTTGGCCGGATCGGCCGCGGCCTGGGCGGCGGGCTTGGCGGCGGGCTTTGCCGGGGCCTTGGCTGGAAGGGCGGGCGTCTTGACCCCCGCCGCGGCGGCATCGGCGGTGGCGTTCGCGGCCTCGGCGACCTTCTTTACGTCGCTGAAGCGCCTGGCCAGCAGCTCGGTCAGCTTGCGCGCCTCGGCCGGCGGCATGGCGGCCAGGATGGGCGCCAGCGAGCGTTCCTTCATCTTGGCGGCGATGGGCACGCGCACGGCGTCGTCCAGCCCGACCAGGCGCGGCGCGGCGTCCTTGGCCTTCATGTTTTCGAACACCTTCACCAGGCGGTCGATTTCGGCCTGTTCCTTGCCGTTGGCCTGGACCATCAGCCCGGAGATGTCGCCCTTCAATCCGGTCAGCGACTTGATCTTGGCGTCGAGCTTGGCTTCGGCGGCGGCCATCAGGGCGAGCTGGACGTCGATGTCCTGCTCGCGCTTGTCCAGCTGGCCCCGGCGCGTTCCGAGGCTTTGCAGCACCTGCAGTTCGGCCGGCGAAAGGCCCGCCTCCTTGGCGAGTTCGGCGGCCGTGGGCGCGCAGACGGCCGGCAGCTTGCCAGGGGGCGGCAGGGCGACCTTTGCCGCGGCGTCCTTGGCCACGCCGGTCTCAGCCTTGGGCGCATCCTTGGACAGCGGTTCCTTGACGCCCTTGGCGGCCTCCTCGGCGAAGGCGCGCGCGCCCGACAGCATGTCCGGCAACGACTGGGCGCCGGCCACGGCGTTGATCCCGATCACCCCGGCGATGGCGACGCCGACCAGGGGCAGGATGCGGGGCATGTTTTTCATCGGGCGCCTCCGGCGCGCCGCGGCGCAGGCTCGGCGTCCATGTCGAACAGGTCGTCGTCGAAGCGGGGGCGCTCGCGCATCGGCGCAAGGGCGGCGCGGGCGGGACGCTCGCGCTCCGGACGCGGCTGGCGGGCCGCCGACAGCAGCGAGCCCAGGCGGTGGGTCACACGCTCGACATCGCCCAGCTCCAGGTCCTCGCGGTCGCGGCCGCGCAGCGGCTCGACACGGGCCGAGGCTTGCGGCGCGTTCTGGAGCTGGCGATCCAGCTTGGCGGTCAGGTCTCGGGCCTTGGCGATGCGGTCGGCCAGGGCGTCGTGGGCCTCGTCGGTGGCGGCGCGCAGGTCGGCCAGGCCCTGTTCGGCGCGGGCCGCGGCGGTGTCCAGCTCGGCGACGGCCTTGGCGAAACCGTCATGGCTGTCGCGCAGGGCCTTGAGGCGACCGTTGAGCCGGTAACCCATCAATAGGGCCGCGGTCAGCAGACCGGCCAGCATCAGGTTCATGCCGATGGCGATGATGCTCATTTGACCCTCGAAATGGCTTTCTTGGCGTGGGGCGACAGCGGACCGTCCACCCGGACGGCGATGTGGTGGTTGCGGCGACCCATGCGGCCTCGCGTCAGCGGGATCGACCCGGCGCGCAGTTCGATCTGGCTGTCGGGCGTGGCGTTCAGCATCAGGGTGTCGCCGACCTTGAAATCGAGGACCTCGCGCAGGCTGAGCTGCTGTTCGTCGAGGACGGCTCGAACCTCCATCTGGGTGGTCCAGAGTTCGGTGGCCAGGTGGCCTTCCCAGATGTTGTCGCGGCCGAACTTCTCACCCATGAACTGCTGCAGCAGCATCTTCCGGATGGGTTCGAGGGTGGCGTAGGGCAGCAGCAGCTCGATGCGCCCGCCCCGGTCTTCCATGTCGATGCGCAGCTTCACCAGGATGGCGGCGTTGGCGGGGCGCGCGATGGCGGCGAAGCGCGGATTGGTCTCCAGCCGGTCCAGGGTGAAGGTGACCGGCGTCAGGGGCTCGAAGGCCTGCTTGGCGTCGGCCAGGACCACCTCGACCATCCGCTGGACCAGCACGCGCTCGATGGTGGTGTAGGGCCGGCCCTCGATGCGCATGGCCGCGGTGCCGCGACGGCCGCCCAGCAGCACGTCGACGATCGAGTAGATCAGGTTCGAGTCGACCGTCAGCAGGCCGTAGTTCTCCAGCTCCTCGGCCTTGAACACCGAGAGGATGGCCGGCAGCGGGATCGAGTTCAGATAGTCGCCGAACCGGATCGACGAGATGTTGTCGAGGCTGACTTCGACGTTGTCGGACGTGAAATTGCGCAGGGAGGTGGTCATCAACCGCACCAGGCGGTCGAAGACGATCTCGAGCATCGGCAGGCGTTCGTAGGAGACGAGCGCCGAGTTGATGATCGCCCGGATGCCCGAGCGCTCCGCGGCTTCCTCGTCGGAAAGGTCGAAGCCCAACAGGCTGTCGATCTCGTCCTGGTTCAGGATCCGCTCAGCGCCG
>NZ_JANOCX010000139.1:0-5674 GCF_031412415.1 Phenylobacterium sp. | reverse complement strand
CGTGGCCAATGCGACGCTCAAGCATGAGCGGGGGATGCTGGGCGATCCCAACGCCACCGAGGCGCGGCTGCATTCGTTGATCGAGCTGATGAAGACCGAGACGGCGGACGGTCAAAGGCTGATCGACGATCCGGTGATGCGTGACCGGCTGATGCAGCTCCAGGCGCGGGTCATGTCGATGAAGTTCAATGGCTTGCGATTGCTGACCGCCTCGATGACGGGGGAGTCGGCCGGGATGGCGGCCCTGGTGGTCAAGCTGCAGGGCTGCGAGCTGAATCACCAGATCGCGGCGCTCGCCATCGACGCCCTGGGGGAGCTGGGGGTGTTGTACGAGGACGGGCCGCACCTGCGGGCCAAGGGGAGCTGGCAGCGCAGCTACATGTTCGACCTGGGCCTGATCATCGGCGGCGGCACCGCGCAGATCCAGAAGAACATCATTTCGGAGCGGGGCCTCCGCATGCCGCGCGAACCCAAGTTGGCGAGCGTCTGAGCCATGGATTTCTCGATCACCCAAGACCAAAAGATGATGGCCGACAGCCTATCGCGCACCCTGGCCGATAGCGTCCCGCTGGACCGCGTCCGCCGCTATGCCGGCGACGTCGACGATGCGGGGGGCGACATCTGGGCGGCCATCGCCGACTTCGGCCTGGCGGGCGTGGTGACGCCGGAAGCCCATGGCGGGCTGGGCCTGTCGCTGCTGGACGCGGCGCTGGCGGCCCAGGCCCTGGGGCGGGCCGTGACGCCGGGACCGTTCCTGGGCGGGGTCGTCGCGGCTATCGCGCTGAACGAGGCCGGATCGGCCGAGCAACAGATGCGATGGTCGCCGAAGATCGCCTCCGGCCAGGCGACAGCCGGGCTGGCGATCTCGGAGCAGGTGGCGGGGGCTCGCGACGGGGCTGGGGTCACCGCGAACGGCGGCAAGCTCACCGGCAAGGCGCTGTTCGTCACCGACGCCCTGACCGCGACCCTGTTCGTGGTCGCCGATCACACGGGACACCTGCATTTGGTGGCGGCCGATGCGCCGGGCCTGACGCGGGCGGCGATGGTCACCATCGACCAGACGCGGCGGGTGGGGGAGCTGAGTTTCCACGAGACACCGGCCGAGCCCGTGGGCGGACCCGAGACCCTGGCGCGCCTGCGCGACGCCGCCTGGGTGCTGCTGGCCGCTGATACGCTGGGCGCCTGCGAGGTGATGATCGAGAAGGCCGTCGACTATGCCAAGGAGCGGCGGCAGTTCGGCCGGGTGATCGGCTCGTTCCAGGCGGTGAAGCACCTGTGCGCCGAGATGGCCGCTGAGCTGGAGCCCTGTCGCGCCCTGGTCTGGTACGCGGCCTACGCCTTCGACGAGGCCAAGGACGAATCGGCCCTCACCGCCGCCCACGCCAAGGCCCACACGTCCGAGATCGGGCGCTTCATCGCGCGCACGTCCACGGAGGTGCACGGCGGCATGGGGATCACCGACCTGCTGGGCCTGCACTTCTGGTTCAAGCGGGTGGGCCTGAACCGCCAGCTTCTGGGCGGACCCGAACGGGTTCGCCGCATCGCCGCGCAGATCCAGGGTCTGGCGGCCTGAATCGACGCGGCGGCGATTGCGCCAAGGCGACCACGTCCTAGATTGCGGGTGAAAGCGAGGCGGCATGGCCAAGCGCATCCTGATCCAGACCACGATCCCGCCGATCGACGACGACTGGCACATCGGCCGGTTCTCGATGCTGGTCGACCATCTGCAAGGGCTGACCGACGAGAGCGGAGCGGCGGTTTACGACGTCGTCGCGCGTGATCGCGCGGCGGGCCCCGAGGGATTCGATCCGTTGCTGGCGAGCCTGGACGAGAGCGATTTCGCGCAGCTCTGGCTGTTCGCCGTGGACGTCGGCGATGGCCTCACGCCTGACGAGTGCGCCGCGATCAGCCGGTTCCGGGCCAAGGGCGGCGGCCTGATGGTCACCCGCGATCACATGGACCTGGGATCCTCGGTCTGCACCCTGGGCGGAGTGGGCAAGGCGCACCATTTCCACAGCCAGAACCCGGAGGCCGACGAGAGCCGCCGGCGGATTGACGACGTGGAGACCAGCTACATCCTTTGGCCCAACTACCACTCCGGCCCGAACGGCGACGTCCAGCCGGTCACGGCGGAGGGCGCTGTCCACCCCGTCTTGCGCGACGGCGAAGCACCCGGCGGCGTGCTGCGGTTCCTCCCGGCCCATCCGCATGAAGGCGCGGTGAGCGCGCCTGCTGATGAGCCTTCCGCCCGGGTCATCGCCACCGGGGTGAGCCGCGTCACCGGCGCGCGGTTCAATCTGGTGGTGGCTTTTGAAGCCGAGGACGGCGGCGCGGGCCGGGCCATCGCCCAGTCCACCTTCCACCACTTCTGCGACTACAACTGGGACCCCAGGACCGGCTGCCCCAGTTTCGTCAGCGAGCCGCCGTCCGACCGGATCATCACCGATCCGCGCGGCCTGGCGGCCACCCATCGCTATGTCGAGAACCTCGCGGATTGGCTGAGCTGATGCCCTGCACCCATGGCGCCTTCCTCAAGGTGGTGACCCCTTCGGCCGATGGCTGCCAGGAATGCCTGGCGCTGGGCGGGCGCTGGGTCCACCTGCGGCTCTGCCGTGAATGCGGGCATGTGGGCTGCTGCGACGACTCTCCGAACACGCACGCCACCAAGCATTTCAAGGCCACCGGGCACCCGATCATGGAGACCTACGATCCGCCGGAAGGTTGGGGCTGGTGCTACGTGGACGAACAGATGCTGGATCTGGAAGGCATGACCACGCCCCATCCCGCGGGCTGGAAGTACTAGCGACCCATCGCCTGCCCAGGAATGGGCGACTAGGCCTTCAGACCGTCCCTCATGCTGGGATGAACCAGGTCATGCAGTTCCGGCCGCTTGGCGATGTAGGCGTGGAAGAACGAACAGGTCGGCTTGACCAGCAGGCCTTGCTCCTTGGCGTAGGCCAGCCCGGCCTGAACGAGGCGGCCGCCGACACCCTGGCCGGCGAAGGCCTCGGGCACCACGGTATGTGGGAAGACGATCACGCCGGGCTGCAGCCGGTACTCGGCGAAGGCGACCTCGTCGCCGATCCTGATTTCGAACTGCGTGTCGGTCCGGACAACGTCGGGCGGGTCGGTCATGGGCGCTTCCTCGTCCGGGGACGCGGATGCGCCCGGCCGTCATCGTAGACCAGGCCCGGACCCGGGCGCCAGCTCACCTACGCGGTAGATTGGTCCAGATCGACGCGCCGCCGACGCTGACGATGAAGGCCGAGAAGAAGGCGACGATGGCGATGATGAACGGGACGGCTTCGGTGGGCATGACGGGTCTCCTTGCTGCCCGCAGGACGCGCCGAGCGCGGCCGCCACGCATTGACCTCGATCAAAGTCGTCGGGTCTTCGCAAACGATGCGACGCGCACCGAGGTTGATGACACCGGTGTCAGTCTCAGCTAGCCTTCCGACAGGGAGGGGCCGATGGACCGATTCAATCCCAGCCGCCGCGGGTTGGTGGCGCTCGGCGTCGCCAGCCTGATTCCGCGGGGCGTTCACGCTGAGTCCAGCGGCCCTCTCGCCAGAACACGGCATGGCGCGGTCCGAGGCTACGCCGATAGCGCGATCAAGGTCTTCAAGGGCGTTCGCTACGGCGCCGACACCGGGCCACGGCGGTTCCGACCGCCCTTGCCGCCGACCTCTTGGGCAAGGACGCAGGAGGCGACCGCCGACGGTCCGGCCTCGCCCCAGGCCGGACGGGCCGAGGAGCCTCAGAGCGAGGACTGCCTGTTCCTTAACGTGTGGACGCCGGGTCTCGCCGACGGCGGCAAGCGGCCCGTGATGGTCTACCTGCACGGCGGCGCCTATGCGTCCGGATCGGGCGGCTCACCGCTCTATGACGGGGCCCGGCTGTGCCGGCGCGGCGAGGTGGTGGTGGTGACGATCAACCACCGGCTCAATGTGTTCGGTTACGGCTTCCTGGCCAAGCTGGCCGGGCCTGACTTCGCCGATTCCGGAAACGCCGGGATGCTCGACATCGTGCTGGCCCTGAGGTGGGTCGCCGACAACATCGCCGAGTTCGGCGGCGATCCGGGCCGGGTCATGGTGTTCGGCCAGTCGGGCGGCGGCGCCAAGATCGCCACCCTGATGGCGATGCCGGCGGCCAAGGGTCTGTTCCACACCGCGGCGACCATGAGCGGCCAGCAGGTGACGGTGTCGGGTCCGCTGCACGCCACCGACCGGATGGCGCTGTTCCTCAAGACCGTGGGCCTCTCGCCCGATCGCGCGGCCGAGGTGGCGACCTTGCCGACCGCCCGGCTGATCGAGGGCTTGGCGGCGGTCGATCCCTTCACGCCCGGACGGCTCTATTTCGGCCCGGTGCTGGACCAGCGCAGCCTGGCGCGGCACCCCTTCTATCCCGACGCCCATCCCCAGGGGCTGAGCATCCCCATGATCCTGGGCAACACCCACGACGAGACCCGCGCCTTCCTGGCAGGCAGCAAGCCCGACCCGTTCGCCATGCGATGGGAGGAGGTCGCCGGACGGATCGCGACGGAAATGCGGGTCGACATCGATCCGGACCACGTGGTCGCGGCCTATCGGCGGATCTATCCGAACTATTCGCCCACGGATGTGTTCTTCGCCGCCACCACGGCGGGCCGGTCCTGGCGCGGCCAGGTGATCGAGGCCGAAGAACGGGCCAAGGCCGGGGCTCCGGCCTACGTCTACCAACTGGACCTGAGAACCAGCGCCGAGGGTGGCCGGCTGGGCGCGCCGCACGCCGCCGATATCGCCTTGGCCTTCGACAATCTGAGCGCGGTCGGATCGCCCTATGCCGCGACGCCGGCCCACCAGCGGGTGGCCGACCAGATGAGCCAGGCCTTCATCGCCCTGGCGCGGACAGGCGACCCGAACACCTCGGCGCTTCCGGCCTGGCCGCGCTACGAGCTGGATCGCCGGGCGACCATGATCTTCGACTCGGAGACGAAAGTCGTGGACGACCCGCGCGGCGACGAACGCCGGCTGTTCGAGGCCGTGCCCTACATCCAGCCGGGGACGTAGGCGAGGTGAGCCAAACCTCGCTGGATCAGCCCGCGGCCGATCGCAGGACGACGACGTTCGGGATCGCGCGTTCGCTCGCCGCGGCGACATCCGGCAGGCGCAACACGTAGCCGTTCATCCCCAGCGCCTGGGCGGTGAGGCAGGCGGCGGCGGCGAAGGGTGGCCGGGGCTCTCCGGCCAGCAGCCAGGCCAGGTGGGCTTCCAGGCGGGCGTAGTCCTCCGCCTGGGCCGCGGCGAACAGGGCCAGGATCAGCTGCTCATCGCGGGTAATCCGCAGCGATCCGGGCGCGGCCAGGGTGACCTTGCGCCGGCCGCTCCGACCGAGCTCGCCGACGAACACCGAGAGCGCGGCGAGCGCCTCCCCGCCCGCGGGGCCGCAGGCTTCGTCGAACTGGCGGTGGATCAGCCGGCAGTCGCGCGCGCCGATGGCCAGCGCCCGGAAGGCCCAGAGCAGCATGTGCTCGCCCTGGGTGAGATCGTCGAGGCGGGCGGTCGAGTCGGGTGCGGGCATGGCGGCGTCCTCATGTGATCACCGACGGTATTGCTATTAAGAATGACTCGCAAGTAGACTTTCGACCGCGACGCCATGAAGTCAGCTTGACGGCGCCCAAGGGGATCGGGGTTAA
>NZ_JANOCX010000138.1:0-38677 GCF_031412415.1 Phenylobacterium sp. | reverse complement strand
GCGAATTATGGGGTGCAGATCAAATCTATGGCCGCTTCTCGCCGTTCGGACGCTGGATCAAATTGCTGCTGTTCGAACCGGGGTTTGGTCAGTGGACGAGTGTCAAGACTGCGATCTGGCTGGCCAAGCGGCGACTGATCGACCTTGATTCCTTCCTCCGGACTGGCGAGCCTTCCAAATATGCCTCTCGAAGGTGACCGCCTCCAAAGCGCCTGAAGCGGCCCCTCACTCCCCAGGCCGATACGTCCGCTCCACCTTCCCCTGAAGCTGCTCCGGATAAAAATACACCTCCCTGAGCGCCCCCTGGCTGTAGCGAAGGGCCTGGTCGTTGAAGTGCCTGGACTTGGGGTCGCCGCTCTCGCCACCGGCGGTGACGGCGAAGGCTTTCACCTTGGGGCCGAACTCGACGGCGGCGACGAAGCTGTTGCCGCTGGTTCCGTAGTAGCGCTTGGTCGTCGGATAGCGCTTGGCGCCGAAGGAGGCCAGCGAGCCCCACTGGGCCGAGGTGAAGGGTACGGGGATGCTCGCGCCCGCATCGTCGAAGGGCTGGATGATGTCGCCGGTCAGGCGCTGGAAGCGGTTGATCTCGCCCCAAGGGGTCTTCCAGGTCCCGAAGTCTTGAGCCAGGCGGTCGGAGGCCGCGGCCAGGGCCTGGAGCTTCTCAACGTTCGTCGTGCGCGTGGCCATGTGGTCGTACACGCTGATCCCCGCGAGCTTGGCGGCTGGGGCGGCCTGCGCCCACAAGGCCTCGCCCCAGAACACCGCCAGCGAGGTCTGCGTCGACGCCGCCGACCAGCGATGGTCCCAGACGCGCAAGGCGGCGATCTGGTCGCCCAGCTTGAGCTTCAGCGGGTCGGCGGCGGGGGTAGCGTCATAGGCCTCGACCAGGGCCGGGATCAGGCGGGCGAAGGCCGGCAGGTAGGGATCGTAGGCGGCCTCGATCAGGGTCGGCAGGGTGAAGTCCTTGCGGGCGTTCAGCACCAAGGCCGCGTGGGCGCCGCGCGGGTTGGGGCCCGCGTCGTCCATGTAGCGCGGAAAGGCCTCGCGCTTGGGGCTGTCGGCGCCGGCCGCCGACCAGGGCCAGTCGTTGGTGTTGAAGATCCAGCCGGTCTTGGGGGTCAGGACGGATGGCGCGTCGGCGAGCGCGTGCAGGCCCTTCCAGTCGGTGGCCGGGTCGGACCCGTCCACCGGCTTGGTGTAGTCGAACCGGTCGTCGCGCCTCGGGATGAACTGCGGGTGCAGATAGGCGATCTGTCCCTTGGCGTCGGCGAAGATGGTGTTGTTGGACGAGTTGGCCTTGAGCTCGGCCACCTTCAGGAAGCTGGCATAGTCACGGGCCTTGGTGCGCAGGAACGACTGCTGCAGGGCCGCGACCGGCGTGTTCATCAGGGCCATGGCGATCCACTTACCGTCCGCCTCGCGGACGATGGGGCCGTGGTGGGTGGCGTAGGTGGTGAAGGTCCGGCTGGCCATCTTCCCATCGGCGGCCATGTAGGGCACGGCGATGGTCTTGATCCGGACGGCTCGGTCCTCCGAGCCATAGCGGTAGGTGAGCTTGTCGCCCAAGCCGCCGATGGTTTCCGCGAACTCATCCACGACGTCGAGGCCGCTGGAGGTGTGCATCCAGCCCGCGTGTTCGTTGAAGCCCTGATAGACGAAGAACTGGCCCCAGGTGACCGCGCCATAGGCGTTCAGCCCCTGGCCGCTGGTTACCTGCACCTCCGACCTGAAGAAGAACGAGGTGTGCGGATTGATCAGCAGCAGGGCGTGGCCGTCCTTGGTGTTGCTTGGCGCGATGGCGAAGCCGTTGGAGCCGGTGGGCTCCTTGAAGGTGGTTCCGATCTCATCGGCCGCCAGGGCGACCTTGGTCTTGCCGTAGAAGGCCTCGAGCTGGCTCAGCGACACCCGCTCGATGTCGCCCCCGATGCTGCCTTCGGAGAAGGAGAGCGCCATCCAGGGCTCGAAGCGCTTGATCACCCGCGGCGTCACCTGCGGGTGGGTGGCGAGGTAGTAGTTGAGGCCGTCGGCCCAGGCATCCATCAGCTTGCGCAGCCAGGCCGGGCTCTTCGCATACTGGGCCTTGAGCTCGACAGGGTCGATGAACAGCTTCATCCGCAGGTCCTGCCAGACGGCGGCCTCGCCCTCCGCCTCGGCCAGGCGGCCCAGCGCGTTTATGTAGTTGGTCTCGACCCGGTTGAAGTCGTCCTCGGCCTGGGCGTAGACGAGACCGAACACGGCGTCGGCGTCCGTCTTGCCGGTGATGTGGGCGATGCCCCAGTCGTCACGAACGATGGTGACGTTCGCCGCCTGGCGCTTCCCGGCCTTGAGGTCGTCGGCGGCCGAGGCGCTCGTCGCCGCCGCCAGGGTCAGGAACAGGATCAAGCCGAAGGTCCGCAAGGCGCCGTCTCCCCAAGATGTCGTTGAGTCCTGTCCGACCATCGCCCGGCGCGGGAGTCCAGTGTCCGCGCGCTAGCGGCCGGTGAAAACCGGGGGGCGCTTTTCCAGGAAGCTCTTCACCCCCTCGCGGTGATCCTCGGTGGCGAACAGGCGGTAGATGATCTCGATGGCCCAGCCGCCGATCTCGCGCGGGTCGCCGTGGGTGGTCCGGCGCAGGCCCTGCTTCATGTAGCGCAGGGCGAGCGGCGGGTTGGCGGCGATGCGGGCAGCCATGGCTTCGGCGCGGGGCAGCAAGTCCTCGTGCGGAACAGTGTCGGTGACGAGGCCGATGCGCTCAGCCTCCCTGGCGTCGATGGGATCGCCGGTGAACAGCAGTTCGGCGGCCTTGGCCGGGCCGACGATGGCCGGCAGCATCCAGAGACCGCCCACGTCGCAGATCAGGCCGCGCTTGATGAACAGCTCGGCGAACACCGCCTTTTCCGAGGCCAGGCGGATGTCGGCGTAGAGGGCCAGTTCCATGCCCCAGCCGACAGCCGCGCCGTTGATCGCGGCGATCACCGGCTTCTCGCAGTCGATCACGGCCATGGCGGCCGGGGTGGGCTCGAACTTGACGCGCGGCGGCCGGGGCGGTCCGGCAGGGGCCTCGCCGGTCATCATCTCCTTGACGTCCTCGCCCGAGCAGAAGGCCGGATCGGCGCCGGTGACCAGGACGCAGCGGACCTCTGGATCGGCGCTGGCGTGGCGGAACGCGGCCTCGATCTCGGCATAGGCCCGGGGGTTGAGCGCGTTGCGGCGTTCGGGGCGGTTCAGCGTGATGCGGGCGATGTGGTCGTCCACGGCGTAGAGCACGTGCACGAAGTCGGCGGTCTCGATCTGGGCCATGGCGTCCTCCCGGCGTTCCCCCAGCATGACCCCCTTTCGCGGCGTCAGCGAAGAGCTCTTGGCCCACCGCCGGGGAAGGGGGTGTAGGCTTGGCGCCGAACCACGCCGGAGCATGCCATGACCACCGACCCAGGGACGCCAAATCTCGGCGAGGTGAGAGCCGCCCATCGCCTGGACGAAGCCGCGCTGGACCGCTGGCTGGCGGCCAATGTCGAGGGTTATCAGGGCCCCTTGAGCGTCAGCCAGTTCAAGGGCGGCGCGTCGAACCCGACCTATCTGCTCACCGCCGGAAGCGGCCGCTATGTCCTGCGCAAGAAGCCGCCCGGCGTGCTGCTGGCCAGCGCCCATCAGGTGGACCGCGAGTATCGGGTGATGAAGGCCTTGGGCGAGGTCGGCTTCCCCGTTCCGAAGATGCGGGCGCTCTGCGAGGACGAGAGCGTCGCCGGGACCAGCTTCTACGTGATGGACTTCCTGGAAGGCCGGATATTCCGCGACGCGCGGCTGCCGGGCCTGGAGCCGGCCGAACGGAGCGCGATCTATGACGAGCTCAACGCCGTGCTGGCGCGGCTGCACGCCATCGATCCGCAGGCCGTGGGCCTGGCGGACTACGGGCGGCCCGGAAACTATTTCGAGCGCCAGATCGGCCGCTTCATCAAACAGTATCGGGGCGCGGAGACCGAAACGATCCCAGCCATGGAGGCGCTGATCGAGCGCCTGCCGGGCCGCATCCCGACGGATGGTCCGGTCACCATCGCCCATGGGGACTATCGGCTGGAGAACGTGATGTTCCATCCGACCGAACCCAGGATCATCGCCGTGCTTGACTGGGAGCTCTCGACCCTGGGTCACCCGCTGGCGGACCTGGCCTATACCTGCATCCTCTGGCACTCGCGCTCGGAGAGTTGGGGCACGCTGGATGGGATCGACCTGGCGAAGGCCGGCATCCCCACCGAAGCCGAGCACGTCGCCACCTACTGTCGCCGGACCGGTCGTGACGGGATCCCCGACTTCGCCTTCTACCTGGCCTTCTCGATCTTCCGCCTGGCTTCGATCTCGCAGGGCGTGTTCAAGCGGAATCTGGACGGCATCGGGACCAGTGATCCGAGTACGGACAATTCCGGCGCGATCATCCTGGCCGAGACCGCCCTGGCGGTTCTAGATCGCTGAAGGCTGGAACCGTGCGGCGGCTCCTGACATCCTGGGCCTTGGGCGTCCGGCCCCCCGAAGGAGATGAAGGCGATGACGTCGGAAGCGCGCTACTGGCTGGTGAAGTCCGAACCTGACACCTACGCCTTCGACGACCTGCTGTCAGACGGCAAGACCGTCTGGGACGGCGTGCGCAACAACGCCGCGGCCTTGAACCTGCGTGCCATGCGGGTCGGCGATCAGATGCTGTTCTACCATTCCGGCGCCGGACCGGCCGCGGTCGGCGTGGCCAAGGTGATCCGCGAAGCCTTTCCCGATCCCGGCGACGCGTCGGGACGGTTCGTGGCGGTGGAGATCGCGCCGGTGTCGGCCTTGGCCAAGCCGGTCACCCTTGCGCAGATGAAGGCGCGGGCCGACCTCGCCGAGATGAAGATCCTGCGTCAGTCGCGGCTCTCGGTGTCGCCGGTGACCGCGGCGGAGTGGACCATCATCCTGGCGATGGCCGCCTAGCCGATCTTCTTCATCTGCTTGGCGTCCACGGTGTACCCGCAGGCTTTCAGGCGGGCCTGGCCCTGGGGAATGGGACCGTCCGGGTTCTGATCCATGCCGACCAAGCCGGTCCTCGCGGCGACATCGACCCAGACGTTCCAGGCGGTGACGTCCGTGGCGCACCCACGGGCGGCGGCGCCGGAGCGATGCTCCATCTTGGCCTGGCCGTTCAGGTAGAGGGCGAGAATCCGCAGGGCGCCCATGTCGTCCGGCTTACGCTGCGCTCGCGCCCGAGACTGAGCCACGGCGTCCGAAATGAGGGCTATGGCTTCGGCGTGCCGGCCCGCCAGCGACAGCGCGTTCGCCAGGCCCACTCGCTCATGATTGAAGCTGATGGCGAGGGCGTCGTTCTCCCCGAACAGCATGAGCCGCCGCATCACGGCCATCGCCTCCTGGTAGCGGGCGACCGCCTGATCGTACTGCTTCTTGTGGATGAGGATGCTGCCCATTCCGGCCAGGGCGCTGGACTGCATGTAGTCGTTCTCGAAGCCGGCCATGCCCTGCTTGCGAAGCTCGGAAATGTCGGCGTTGAGGACCGTGAGGTAAGAAAGCGCCTTGTCGTATTGCTTCAGTTGCTCGAAGTCCTCGGCGAGCAGGAAGTACGAACCTGTGCGGAGATAGTTGGTCTCGATCTTCTGAGCCATCGTGACGGGCGCGGGCCTCGTGGTCTGAAGGGTGCGCTCGAGGATCGCGACGGACTCCGCCGGCTTGCTCATGTAGTTCAGCAGGCGGCCGGATATCGCCTGTGCGCGCCATAGGCCGAGCGAGGCGTCGATATTGCCGGGTTCGCGGCGTAGGACGGCCTCGTACTTCTTGCCGGCGGCGTCGAGGAAGGCCAGGCCGTCCTTCAGGCTTTGAGCGTCGGGCGAGAGAAACGACTCGCTGGCCTGGGCCAGGTCGGCCTCGGCGCGCACGAAGATGACGCCGGTCTCATCGGCCGTTCCGGGCGGCAGGGCCTCGAGGATCGCCAGCGCCCGGCGGAGACTGCCGCGAGCCGCCGCGATGTCGCCGATCCCGCCGTTGATATCGAGACCGTAGATCCGGGCGAGCCGCAGATAGCCGCGCGCGACTTCGAGGCGCAGGGCCGGCGGCGCCTTGGGGTCGGCCTCCAGGGTCTTTAAATAGTCATGGCTCTTGGAGACCATGGCGCGCCGCAGATCGAGGCTGCCCGGTAGCCGCGCAAGCTGGGGATCCACCTCGAAGATCATGTAGTTGGCCATGCTGCGCGTCTCGCCGAAGCGCTGGATAGCCAGGGCGCGGGCGCGTTCGGACTCCACATAGAGCGTCGTCATGGCGACGGCGATGAAGCCGAGGGCGACCATGGCGATGGTGGTCACCGCGAGGCCCAACCTGTGACGGCTGATGAACTTCGAAGACCGGTACTGCCAACTGTCCGCGTGGGCCTTCACCGGCAGACGGCGCCGGAAGCGTTCGATGTCTTCCGAAAGCTCGACGACGCTGGTGTAGCGCTGGGCGGCCGTGGGGGAGAGGGCCTTGGAGACGATGGCGTCCAGGTCGCCCTCGAGTTCCGAAGGTCGCACGGGTCCAGGTTCGCGCCGCTCGCGGACTTCGCGGCTGGGAAGCGTCCAGTTCGAAGGGCCGGGCGCGGAGATGGCGACGGTGTGCTCTTCGGTGTTGGTCAGGGCCTGGGGCAGGCCGCCGGTCAGGAGCTCGAACAGCAGGGCGCCAAGGGCGTAGACGTCGCCGGCCACGCTGGCCGGAGAACCCACGAGCCGCTCTGGGGCCGCATAGGCGCGGGTCATGGGCTCGGGGTGAGCCGCCGACGAGGCGTCGCCCTGGTTCGGGTCGATCAACTGGGCGATCCCGAAGTCCAGCAGTTTGACCCCGGCCTTCGGCGTCACCACGATGTTGTTCGGCTTGATGTCGGCGTGAACGACCAGGTTCTGGTGGGCGAACTGCACGGCCGAACAGACATCAAGGAAGAGCTGCAGGATCTTGTCCAGGCCCAGCCCCTCGGCGCGGACATAGTCGGTGATCGCCTGGCCCTGCAGGTACTCCATGACGATGTAGGACAGGCCGGAGGCGTCGACTCCGCCGTCGAACAGCTGGGCGATCTGTGCGTGCTGCAGCTTGGCGAGAATTCGCCGCTCCTCGGCGAAGCGCACGGCGAGTTGCGGCGACAGCAGGCCGGCGCGGATCACCTTGATCGCCACCTTCTGGTCGAACAGGCCGTCGTCCCGGACACCGAGGAACACCTCGCCCATTCCGCCCTGACCCAGACGCTCCATCAGGCGGTAGGGGCCGATCCGCTCGGGCGGCTTGGCGGAGACCGGGGCAAGGGGCTGCGGCAGGGCAGTGGGCAGCGCCTGGCTGCCGACCGCGTCGGCGCGAAGCAGAAGGGCCACCTGGGTCGCCAAGGTGGGGTCGAGCGCGCCAGTTTCGGCGAACCACGCCGCTCGCTCCTCGTCGGAGCTTTCCAGCAGTTGATCCAGCGCCTGAAGCGCACGCTGGTGCATGTCGAAGGCGGCCAGCGGAGAGGGCTTAAGCTCGGTCGCCGCAGCCGCGGCGGCGTCGCCAACGCCGGACGCACGGGGCGCCTCGTCCACGCGCGCGCGCGGCGGCTTGCGGCGACCGAAGTTGAACCGAAACGGCCGCATTGGCCCCAATCCCAAGGACTATTGGGCGCCTCCCCCTGAACGCGCTTGCGGCAACGTCGCGCAGGTTTCGCAAGGTTGCAAGGATCGCCGATCAGGCTCGCGCCGCGCGCGACTGAATAGATGCGAATGAGCAATCAATTAGATCGGCGCGGCGCGGTAGAAGGCGAGGCCTATTCAATCGACGGTTTTCTCACTCAAGTCGCGATAAGTGAAGGCGCCCTTGACCCGGGAGGTGCGACAGGCGGTGATCTGGGCCATGGCCGCCACCCTATGGCCCTGGGCGAGTAAGCGGCTCGCGAAATCGCCCAGTCATTGTTCGTTACCTCTGCGTTTGTGGCATTCGGTCGAGATAGCGACCCGTCGGATCGTCTGAGCGCTTTGCAAAAGTCGGAAGTTGATGCCTAATCTCGCTGGGCGCGTTTCGTTTCGTTTCGGGTGGGTAGGCGAATGTCATTGTCCGTCGATCATGCCGCGAATGATGTCGAGGCGCTCTGGATCGGCTTTTGCGGCGGTGAGCCTCGCGCCCGTGAACGCCTCCTGGCGATGCATTACGAGGAGTTCCGGCGTGTCGCTCGGTCCGTGCTGGCCGGGGACGCCGTCAAGCTACAGATCCAACCGACCGACCTGGCCCACGAAGCCGCGATCCGACTGCTACGGTTGGACCGGATCAGCGTGCGCGACAAGGCACACTTCCTCGCGCTTTCCAGCCGCATCATGCGCCAGGTCTTGCTGGACGAGGTGCGCAGGTTTCGCGCCAGCAAACGCCAACAGCCGTCGGTCGAAACCTTCTGGATCGAATCCGGCGGGGAGCAGCGACAGCCCGTCCTCGATCTTGAAGCCTTCGACGACGCCCTGGAGCGCCTGGCGCAGTTCGATCCGGACAAGGCCAAGATCGTCGAGCAGCGGTTCTATGCCGGCCTGACTATCGAGGAGATCGCCGAGGTCTCCGGTGTTTCCGAGAGCACCGTGAAGCGCCAGTGGCGCGGAGCTCGCGCCTGGCTTCTCAGCCAGCTCGGCGCCTGACCTTTCGAGGCGAACGGTCGAGGCCGACACGGTCGCTGACCTGAATTTCACGCGCATCGCGCCTAGTCAGTGGAGTCCCGATGCGACGATCACGGGGCGCCGCCCGGGCGCACCGGATCGAGTCGAGGGCCGGACTGCGAGCCGATCATGACGATTCAGCCGCCGATCAGAACCGTTTCCGCACCCTCGACGATGACCCCGTCATGGACCGTGCGGTCCCCGATACGCGCGGCCGGAAGGCCTTCGATCAGGACTGTCGCCGACCCCGTCGCGATCACGTCGTCCTGCCCGCGGCAGAGCGCCTTGTCGGTCACGCGCGCCGCGGGGCGTTGGCAGATCAGCACGGTTGCGGCGCCAGTCAGTATGGGGCCACCCTTGTGCGGGAGCGGTCGAGCAATGGTGCAGTTATGATTATCACCAATACGGGCGGCGGGCTTTCCCATTGCCGTAAATCCTCTGATGTAAGCCGACCAGTCAAGCATCAGAGAGCCGTGAGCCTCGGGGACTGTCAATGAGTATTCTGAATTCTTCCGCGGTGATCGGACTATCGTTCATCGCACTTCAACTGGCGGCATGCGCCTCGACCGGGCCGGCGCCGGTGACGCCCCCGCGACCGCAGAGTCCCGTCGCGCGTCCCAGCGCGCCGCCGAAGGCGCCGGAAGGGGTCCCGACGCCCGGCCTTACCGCGAGGCAGCGGATGAAGCTGACGATCGAGCTGCTGTCCCGGGGTGACCCGGTTCAGGCCAAGGCGGAAATCCAGGCGTTTCTGCTGGAACAACCTGACAACGACCTGGGGCGCAGCCTCCTGTCCCAGATCACCGAGGATCCGAAGGTTCTGCTGGGCGCGCAGAGCTACGCCTATACGATCCAGCAGGGGGAAACCCTGTCGATGCTGGCCGACCGCTATCTCGACGACCGGTTCAAATTCTATGCGCTGGCGCGCTACAACGGCATCGCCGTGCCCAGCCAGTCCGAGGTCGGTCAGGTCATCCAGATTCCCGGCGTGCCGCGACGGGCCGCCGAGATCCGTCCCCGGCCGCGCGTCGCCAAGAGCGACGATGAGCTGATCCAGCAGCGGCTCGAGGCCAAGCGCGCCGCGACCCCGCCCCCGGCGGCCGCGCCGAAGCCCACGGCCGTCGCGCGCAATCCCGCGCGCGCGAGCCAGCTTCGGGGATCGGCGCTGGAACTGATGAGCCGCGGGCTCATCGAACAGGCGGTGCCGCTCCTGCGACGGGCCCTGACTTTCGATCCGGGCAATGTGGTCATCCAGCGCGATCTCGACCGCGCCGTGCGTATCCTCGGCGGCATTCGGCCAGGCGGCTAGTCGGGCCCGCCACGGCCGTCGGTCTTCGGGGCGGCGGGTCCGCCGCTGAACCGCCCGATGGCGCTCAGGACCGCGCTGGCCTCCATCTCGCGCAGGGCGTCGCGCGCGCGCTTTGACTTGGGGTCGAGGGCCAGCGCCTGCTGATAGGCCGCCGACGCCTTCGCCGTCGCGCGCTTGGCTCGGGCCGCGTCGCCCTCGCTAACAAGCCTCTCGGCCCGTCCGGCGATCTCGCCGACCAGCCGGGCGGTCTCGGCGCGAACCGATTGCGGGTTGGGGGCCACGGCCTCGGCGACCTGCCACCACCAGACGGCCTCGCGCAGGCGCCCCTGGCGTTCCATCGCCTCGGCTCGGGCGGAAGCGTTGGCATAGGCCTCGCGCTTCTGCGCCGACCCCGCCGGCTCGGGGGGCGGCGTGCTGTTCCGCGCGGTCGTGGCGCAGGCCGAAATGACGAGGCTCATCGCGAGGAGCAGTCCGCCGAGGACGCGCGTCATGGACGACGTCCCGCGACCTCAGCCGCCGCCAGCCGCCGTGCGAAGGTGTCCAGGCTGTCGACGCCGAACACCATGTCGCGCCGAAGCAGCATCGGATCGGACCAGCTCGGATTGCCGCCCCGCAGCACCGTCAGCCCCATGCTCCATCCCGAGCGTCGGGCGATCGAGAGGACCCTGGCGTTGGCCGCGCCGTAGGGATAGGCGAAGGCCGTCGGACGCACGCCCAGGCGAGCCGCCATCTGATCGCGAGGCGCGGCGAATTCCGACGCCAGCCGCCGCTGGAAGGCGGCCTCGCCCTCGCCATTGAGCCGTCGGGTCAGGTCGGCGTGGGTCTTGGAGTGCGCCTGGACGTCCACGAGTTGCGAGCCTTCCAGCTCGGCGATCTGGGCCCAGGTCAGGGCTTCCCCGGAGCCGACGAAATCGGAATAGACGAACAGTGTCGCGGGTGCGCCGTACTTCCGCAGCAGGGGCAGGGCGACCGTGTAGGCCGAGCGGTACCCGTCGTCGATGGTCAGCACCACGGGCTTCGCCGGCAGATCGCCTTCGCCCTCCAGGAAGGCCTGGAGCCGCTTGAGCGATACGACGGTGTAGCCGTTGTCGCGAAGGTAGATCAGTTGCGCCTCGAAGTCGGCGGCCGTGACATCCATCCGCGAGCGGCGCTTCGGCTGCGCCGTGAAGCGGTGGTAGCAGAGAATGGGCACGCGCTGGGCGCTGCGGCCCAGGGTGCCGCCCGGATCCACCGGGCGCAGGGCGATCGCCACTGCGTCGCCGGCGCGCAGGCCGGTCTCTCCGCCGATGGGGAACACCCGGCGGGTCAGGCTGGCGTCGTTCAGATAGCGTTGCGCCAGGCTCGCGGCCGTGTCGCCGGGTTGGGCCACCGCGATCACGGCGTTGGGGGTCCGGCCCAGCTCGGTGGCGGGCATCGGACGGGGCGGCGCCGAGGGCGTGGTCGCGCAACCCGCCACCGCCAGCCCGACCGCGAGGCAGACGCCCAGCCGGCGGCTAGTTCCGGCCATCGGAACCCGCGCCGCCGCCGATCATGGTGCGGTCGTCGTCCTTGTGGGTGCTCAGGGGATCGTCGTCTGCGTCGTCGGCCTCAGGCGCGGCGAACGCGCTCCTTGGAGCCGGCGCCGATTGTTCGTCATTGTCGGCCTCGACGGGCGCCTCGGCCTCCGCGGCGACCTCGGCGGGCGGGGTCTCCAGAGCGATCGCCTCGACGTTGTCCAGCCGCTCCTGCATCGTGGCGGAGAAGCGGTTGAAGGCGTCGAACAGTTCGCCGAATTCGTCGCTGCGATTGTGGGATATCCGGAAGTCGAGGTCGCCCGCGGCCCCGTCGTCCAGGGCCTTGCGCAACCGCCGCAGGGGTTGGGCGAGCATGCGGGTGACCACATAGGTCGCCACCGCCACCACCCCCAGCACGACGATCCCCAGCATGATCAGAAGACCGCGGGTCAAGGTGGCGGCGGACTCCAGTTCGCTCCGCGACAGGCTCACGTCCACCTTGCCGATCGGCCGGCCGGCATAGGTGATCGGCTTGATGAACCGGAAGGCGCCGCCGGCCTTCGGGCTGGTGAAGCTGGTGATCCGCAAGTCGTCTTGCGAGGACTCCACGCGCTCGTTCTGCGGCGGCCGGTATCGCGTGTCGATCAGGGCGGGATCGGTGGCGCCGCGCACCACGCCGTCTGCGTCGACGACAACGATGCCGACCACGTTCTTGTCCGCCGAGGCGGCGCCGACGAAGGCCTGCACTGGCAACCAGTCGCGGCTTTCAGGCGGCAGGGTGGCGTTGTCGGCGGCGGTCAGGGCCGCATTGGTGGCGACGAAGGAGGTCATGGCCGCGCCGGACGTCATCGCCGTCCTGCGCAGGGCCTCGCCCTGCCGCACCACCACGAAGCCGACGGCGATCGCCAGGACAGCGGCCGTCACAACGCCCATGAGCAGGGTCAGGCGGACCTGCATCGGCAGGTAGCGCTTGGCGGTCCCCTCGGCCTTCACCGTGGCGTAGACGCTCTGTTCGCGCCGCAAGGCGTCGGCCAGTTGCGCCCCGTTGGCGAAGCGACGTTCCGGCCGCTTGGCGAGCAGTTTGTTGATGATGAACTGCAGGCCGCGCGGGCTCTCGGGCGCTAGCTTGGCGATCGGCTCGGGATCCTGCTGGGTCACCTGCAGGGCGAGGGTCGCGGCGCTGCCGCCAGCGAAGGCTCGCTGGCCGGTGATCATCTCGTACATGACCACGCCCAGGGAAAACAGATCCGAGCGCCCGTCGATGTCGCGTCCCAGCGCCTGCTCGGGGCTCATGTAGCGCGGCGTGCCCAGGACCTGCCCGATCTGAGTCTTCAGGTGATCGGCGTCTAGCAGGCCGTCGGCCTCGGCGACCCGCGCGATGCCGAAGTCGAGGATTTTGACGCTGTGGCCGTCGGCGCCCAGCATGATGTTGGACGGCTTGATGTCGCGGTGAACGACCCCCAGCGTGTGGGCGTAGCGCAGGGCGTCGGCCAGCTGGTGGGAGATGTCGAGGACCTGCTCGTTGGTCAGCCGGCCGGTGCGCGACATCACCTCGTTGAGCGGCTCTCCATCCAACAGCTCCATGGCGATGTACGGATAACCGTTGACCTCACCCACGTCGTAGATCGTGACGATGTTGGGGTGCGACAGCGCGCCCGCCGCCTTGGCCTCGCGTAGGAACCGCGAGGCGTACTCCGGATCCTCCCGGTACTGGTCCTTGAGGACCTTGATGGCCAGGGCCCGGCGGATGCTCGGATCATAGGCCCGATAGACGTCGGCCATCGCGCCTTCGCCGATCCTCTCCTGCACTTGGAAACGTCCGACCAGGTCAAGCACGGGGCGTCCTCCACGATTCTTCGCGATGTACGGGTGCTGTATAAAATCGCCGCTGGCGCCTATTCATCGCGATCCGCAATCAAACATGAAGAGAACAGACAATCATCGCTCCAATCGCGCGTTGACGACGAAGACCGCCCGGGTAATGGTCGCGCCGATCATGGGAGGGTATCTTGGAAAAGTCACTATTCCTCGACATAGATTCGCTCTTGAATCCACTATCGGGCCACGAAATAGCGGTCGGGAAAGATTTTCGCGCCTCCGTTGACCCGGAATCTCCCTATTTGACGCTTAAGGATTTGAGGGCGGATGCGCGTCGTTCCGAACGCGAAGTCGCCAGCAGTGACGACCCCGACTTAGGCCCCCTTTCGGCGGCCCTGAATCAGTGGGGAGACATCTGTGAACTCGCCGACCGCACCCTCCGGGAGCAGTCGAAGGACCTGGAAATCGCATGTTGGTATTGCGAGGCCCTGGTCCGAACCGCGGGTTTCTCGGGTTTGGCGCAGGGGCTGGAATTGCTCGCAAGGCTGGTTGAAACCTACTGGGACGAAGGCCTCTATCCGGGTGAGGACGAGGACGGCGTCGAGTCGCGCATCGCCCCCCTCGCCGGGCTGATCGGCCGCGGCGTGGCCGGCAGTCTGGTTCAACCCATCAAGCTTCTGCCGCTGACTGACCGGCAGGACGGCGCGGCGGCCGCCCTCTGGACCATCGAGCTGGCGTTCACGCCGGTGCGAAGCGAGTCCCAGGAGGCGCGCGACCGTCAAAGCGAACAGGTCGACGCCATGATCCAGGCGGTTGTCCGTTCCAGCCCGGCCTTCCTGAAGCAGATCCGCGCCGACATCACCGCCTCGCTCGATAACCTGGATCGTCTGATGCGAGCGGTCGACGCCCGCACCCAGCTAGGCGGTTTCGCCAGTCAGGTCGCCGAGCCGCTCAACGCGATCGCCAAGCTGCTCGACGACCGGGTGGGTCATCTGTTCATCGAGGCGGCGGGAAATGACGACGAGGTCGTCCCCGACGCCGACGGCGTGACGACGACCAGCGCCGCCGGCCCGAAGGCGCTGAACCGGCGCGAGGACGCGCTGGCCCAACTCGGCGAGGTGGCGGATTTCTTCGAGCGCACCGAACCTCAGTCCCTGATCGGGTCCAGCATTCGCGAAGTGGTCAGGCGCGCGAGACTGCCGATCAATGAGCTCATCTACGAACTTCTTCCCGAAGACGCCCAACGCCGAGAGTTCCTGCTGAGAGCAGGGATTCGAGACGCCAGTAACTGACTTCCAGATCCGTAGAATGTTGTTCTCGGAAGTCGATCTTGATTTACGAAACTCTATCCAAGACACCGAAGGGTTGACCGATGGACAGCATTCACGAAAAACTCAAGAGAGTCAGGAAGCCTCGCGTTCATATCACCTATGACGTCGAGACCGAGGGCGCGAGCGAAGTCAAGGAACTGCCGTTCGTCGTCGGAGTCCTGGGCGACTTCTCGGGGGATCCCACCGAGGAGCTCAAGCCGCTGCGGGACCGGAAGTTCGTTCAGATCGACCGGGAGAACTTCGATCAGGTGATGCGGCGCATGTCGCCGGGCCTGAAGCTGCGGGTGGAGAACACCTTCAAGGCCGATGGCAGCGAGATGCCGGTCGAGCTGAAGTTCGACTCCCTCGAAGACTTCGAACCGGGCCGCATCGTCCAGCAGGTGGAGCCTCTGCGCCGGCTGATGGAGACCCGCAACAAACTGCGCGACCTGATGGCGAAGGCTGACAGTTCCGAGAAGCTCGAAACACTCCTGGAGCAGGTGCTTCAGAACGGCGAGCAACTGGACGGCCTGCGCAAGGAACTGGGCGTCACCGACGGCGAGAAGGAATAGACCCATGGCCGGAGCCAAGACCTCTACGCCCGCGGCCAAGGCCGCCGCCACCACCACCACGCAGGCCCCAAGCTTGCTGGAACAGGCGATCACGGCGACCAAGCAGACCGAGCCGGAACAGGTTCATGAACTGCTGAAGACCCTGACCGAGGAAGCCCTCGCCGGCACGGTGACGTTCTCCAAGAACCTCACCGTGACGATGAAGCAGGCCATCGCGGCGATCGACGAGAAGCTGTCGACCCAGCTCGCCGCGATCATGCACCACGAGAAGTTCAAGGCCCTGGAAGGGTCATGGCGCGGGTTGCACTATCTGGTCGCCAACACCCAGACCGGGAAGGACATCCGGGTCCGGATGCTGAACACCTCCAAGCGTGAACTCTCGCGCGACCTGGCCAAGGCGATCGACTTCGACCAGAGCATGCTCTTCAAGAAGATCTACGAGAGCGAGTTCGGAACCCCGGGCGGCGAACCCTACGGCGCGCTGATCGGCGACTATTACTTCGACAATAGTCAGGACGACATCGAGCTCCTGCGGAACATCTCGGGCGTAGCCGCCGCGGCGTTCGCGCCGTTCGTGTCGGCCGCAGGTCCGAAGATGTTCGGTTTCGAGACCTTCGAGGACCTCTCCAAGCCGCGCGACCTGGCCGACAAGTTCACCGCGTCGGAATATGCCAAATGGCGTGGATTCCGTGACACCGAGGACAGCCGCTTCGTCAGCCTGACCATGCCGCGCGTCCTGGCTCGCCAGCCCTACGGTTCGGCGACCCGGGCGATCGACGAGTTCAGCTATGAGGAAGCCCCCTACGACGCCCAGGGCAATCCGCGCCCGCTGCGCCACGACGACTACTGCTGGATGAACGCCGCATACGCCATGGGCGTGCGCATGACGAGCGCCTTCTTCGAGAGCGGATGGTGCACCACGATCCGGGGCGCCGAAGGCGGCGGCAAGGTCACCAACCTGCCGACCCACGTCTTCATGTCCGACGACGGCGACACCTCCGAACAGTGCCCGACCGAGCTGGCCATCACCGGCCGGCGCGAGAAGGAGCTGTCTGACTTGGGCTTCCTGCCGCTCTGCCACTACAAGAATACCGACTACGCGGTGTTCTTCGGGGCGCAGACCTCGCAGCGGGCCAAGAAGTACGATCGGCCCGAGGCCACGGAGAACGCGGCGATCTCGGCGCGGCTGCCCTACATCATGGCCACGTCGCGGTTCGCCCACTACCTGAAGGTCATGGCGCGCGACAAGATCGGCTCCTTCATGGAGGTCGAGGACTGCGAACGCTGGCTGAACCGCTGGATCAACAACTACGTCAACGCCGCCGAGGGCAGCGGCCAGGAGATCCGCGCCAAGTATCCCCTGCGTGAAGCCCGCGTCGAGGTGACCCAGGTTCCCGGCTCGCCGGGCTCCTACAACGCGGTCGCCTACCTGCGGCCGTGGCTGCAGATGGAGGAACTGACCGCGTCTCTCCGCCTGGTGGCGCGTATTCCGCAGAAGGTCTGACGGCGGGCGGGGCGCGGGGCGGCATCGTGGACAGTTCGTCGCCGCTTCGCGCCCGCCTGCTCGCCGATCTCGGCGTCCCCGAGGGTGATCGGGCGCCGGTTGACACCTTCCTCGCCGCGGACGACGCCGGCGAGGCGCTGCGGGCCTGGTTCGGCGATGAGGTCCTGAAGGCGAACTGCGACGCCGGGCGGCTTCGCAGGATGCTGGACCGCGACATCGCCGAGATCGACGATGTGCTCTCCGCGTGCTGCAACCGGATCCTGCATCACCCGAAGTTCCTGGCGCTCGAGGCGGCCTGGCGGGGCGTCTTCTGGCTCACCGGCTCGCTCAGCGCGGACGGCCAGACCAGGCTGCGGCTGCTGGATTGCCGATGGGCGGAGCTTGCGCGTGACCTGGAGCGCGCCGCCGACTTCGACCAGAGCGCCCTGTTCGACCTGATCTACAATCAGGAGTTCGGGATGCCAGGTGGCATTCCCTACGCGCTGCTGATCGGCCTCTACGAGATCCAGCACCGCCCCACGCGCGATCGCCCGACCGACGACGTCGCCGTCCTACGCCGGATGAGCGCGGTGGCCGCGGCGGCCTTCTCCCCCGTTCTGTTTGGCGTGCGCCCGACGATGGTGGGCGCCGAGACTTTCGGTGACCTCGAACGGCGCGCTTCGCTGGCCGCGACCTTCCGAGGTGCGGAGTACGGCCGCTTCAACAGCTTCCGCGCGTTGTCGGATTCCAGGTTCATCGGCCTCGTCTGCCCGCGGGTCCTGCTGCGCGCGCCCTATCGCGGTCGCGAGGTGGGCGATTGCGGGTTCCAGTTCGCCGAAACGATCGACGAGGCCGGGACAGATCAGGTCTGGGGTGTCGGCTCGCTCGCCATGGCGCATATCTGCCTGCGCGCCTTTAACGACTACCGGTGGCTCGCCTCGATCCGTGGCACGGTTCAGGACGAGCTGGCGGGCGGGGTGATCATCGACCTGCCGACGCCGGACTTCGAGACCGATGCGCCCCGGACGCTCCTGAAGTTCCCGTTGGAGGTCAATCTCACCGAGGCCCTGGAGCGCGACCTGTCAGACGCCGGGTTCATCTGCATCCGACGATGCAAGGACACGCCCTTCGCCTCGGTCGCCAACCTTCCCAGCGCCCACCGCCCGAAAGGCGCCTATGTCACCGAGGTCGCCCGCATCAATGAGCAGCTGGGCGCGATGATGAACTACGTGCTCTGCGTGGCGCGGTTCGCCCATTACATCAAGGTGATGGCCCGCGACTGGGTCGGATCCTACAAGACCGCCGAAGAGTGCGAGGTCCGCCTGTCAGGCTGGATCTCGAAGTACTGCAGCATCGGCGACGACATGTCCTATGAGCTGCGGGCGCGCTACCCGCTGGAGTCCGCGCGGGTGCGGGTCCAGGCCGTGGTCGGCCAGCCCGGTTCGTTCGAATGCACCGTGCACCTGAAACCTCACCTGCAGCTCGACCAGGCGATTTCCGAGTTCCAGCTCGTGACGGTGGTTCAGGGCGTGGAGCGGCAGCTATGACAGGGGAAGCCTAGATGTCAGCGGCGATCGAGTTTCTGAATTCCGACGACCTGGGCGCGGCGCGCGCCATGCTGCAGGATCGGGTCAAGGCCAAGCCCAGCCATGTGGGTCACCGGTTCGAACTGGCCGAGCTGCTGTTGGTCCTGGGCGAGTGGGAACGAGCCGACAATCAGTTCGACCTGATCGCCACGCAGGACCTGGCCTACGGACTGCGCGTGGCGCTCATCCGCCAGCTCATCCGGGGCGAGCTGGCGCGGCGAGAGGTGTTCGCCGAGGGGCGCACGCCCGACCTGATCGGCGACGCCACCGCAGAGGTAGAAGCGGCGCTGAAGGTCCTGCTGGAGCTGCGGACGGAGGGTGATCCCGCCGCTGTGCGCGAGGCCGCCGACCTCGCCGCCACGCCGCTGGTGGGCACGATCGACGGTCGGCCGTTCGTGGGCGTGCGCGACCTGGACGACCGTACGGCCGGTGTCCTGGAGGTGCTGACCAGCACAGGCAAGTACTTCTGGATCCCATGGGCCAGCGTCCGATCTCTTGAGCTCAAGGCGCCCGAACACCTGCGCGATCTGATCTGGCGGCCCGCCGAGCTGGACGTGGTCGATGGTCCCGACGGCGTCGTCTATATCCCCACCACCTACGTCGCGCCGGAGGCCGACAAGTCGGCCGCGCACCGCCTGGGGCGCCAGACCGACTGGATCGACGAGCGCGGCGTCGTGCGCGGCGTCGGCCTGCGTTGCCTGCTGGTCGGCGACGATGTGGTCTCCCTGGCCGAGTTCTCGGACCTCTCGTTGGAAGGGACCGAGACCTCATGAGCACGCCCGCCCGAACCGCCAGCCAGGGATCGCTGCTGGATCGCCTGCTGGACGATCCGTCCGAAAAGCGCACGGATACGATCTCGATCAGCGCCTTGCGCGACGGCCTGCGCCGGGATCTGGAGGGGATCCTGAACACGCGGCGCCGGTTCCTCTCCTGGTCCGACGACCTGGACGAGCTGGACCGCTCGCTGCTGAGCTATGGCCTCTCCGACTTCACCAACGGCGCCATCAAGTCAGAAGCCTTTCGGAGCGCGTTCGTCGCCGAGGTCCAGGGCCTGATCCAGCGGCTGGAACCCCGCATCACCAATTTCGAGGTGTCGATCATCGAGAACAAGGATGCGATCGATCGCATCCTCCGTTTCCGGATCATCGGCTTCGTGGACCTGGGGGGCGATCGCCAGCAGATCAGTTTCGACAGCCACGTCGATCCGGTTCGCTGCGTCGTCGTGCGGGACTAGGGCCGTGTTCGACGACCTGCTCCCCTACTACAACAGCGAACTCCGGTTCATGCGCGAGATGGCGAAGGACTTCGCCGCCGCCAATCCGAAGATCGCCGGCCGCCTGCGCGTGTCGCAGGACGCCGTCGAGGACCCCCACGTCTCGCGGATGATCGAGGCCTTCGCCTTCCTCAACGCGCGGCTGAGGATGAAGCTGGACGACGAGTTCCCCGAGCTGACCCAATCGCTGCTGGGGCTGCTCTATCCGCACTATCTCTCGCCGATCCCCTCGATGTGCGTCGCCGAGTTCTCGCCGCACGCCACGACGGTGGGGCAGACCACCATTGCGGCGGGCGCCCAGATCACCACGGAGCCGGTGGACGAAGAGACCTGCGAATACCGTACGGGCTATGACGTCGAGCTGTGGCCGGTCGAGCTGACCCAGGTTTCGCTGTCGGGACTGCCGCTGGTGGCGCCGACCAACCGGAAGGCCGGCGCGGCGCTCTGCGCGTTGCGTTTCAGCCTAACCTGCACGGCGTCGGACAAGACCTTCTCCGACCTCGGCCTCGATCGCCTGCGGTTCCATATCCACAGCGAGTCCCGAACCTCGCAGATCCTGTACGAGCTGGTCACCGGCGGCGTCGTCTCGATCGCCCTGGCGGACTCGGCCGCCGACGACGCCCCGATCATCCTCGATCCTTCGGCGATCAAGCCTGTGGGCCTCACCCGAGATGAGGTCCTCTTGCCGCTCGGCGCCGGGTCGGAGCCAGGCTACGCTCTGCTCAGCGAGTACTTCGCGTTCCCGGAGAAGTTCCTGTTCTTCGACATCGAGGGACTGTCAGCCAAGACTCTGCTCAAGGCTGGCCGGACGATGGAGATTTTCCTCTACATCGACCGCTATGACCCGGCGCTGGAAGGGCTGATCAGCAAATCCGACTTCCGGCTGTTCTGCACGCCAATCATCAACCTGTTCCCGGCCAAGGCCGACCCGATCCGCCTCGACCCAGGCCGGTTCGAGTATCGCGTGGTGCCCGACGCGCGGCGCGAGACCAGCATGGAGGTCTACTCGGTCGACAAGGTTGTGGTCTCCGACCGCAACGGGGCGGAGATGCCCTTCAGCCCATTCTTCTCCTTCGGTCGTCGGCAGGTCGCGCGCGAGGCGGTCAATCGGTTCTGGCACACGACGCGGCGCGCCAGCACCTACGAGGGCGGTGGAGATGACGTCTTCCTTTCCGTGGTCGACGAGGAGGGACAGGCCGCGGGCGACCGCGATCTGGTGGCCTCCATCGACGTCACCGCCACGAACCGGAACCTGCCCGAGCAACTGCCATTCGGCGCCGGTCGGCCGCGGTTGAGATTGAACCATGAGGTCGGCGCCGCCGGATGCGCCTGCCTGATCGCGCCCAGCCGCGCCCTGCGCACCCGTCGCGGCCACGCCAACCTGTGGCGTCTGATCTCGCACCTCTCCTTGAACCACCTCTCCGTCGCCGACGACGGACTGGCCACCGACCTAGTGAAGGAGATGCTGGCGCTCTACGACCACGCCGACGCCTCCGGAAGCCGGGCGGTCATCGAGCGCCTGACGGACGTGTCCACCGCCCCGAGCGTCGCCCGCGCCCCGGGCGGCGGGCGGATCGCCTTCACGAGCGGCACCGACATCACCCTGGAATTCGACGATCGGCGCCTGTCGGGCACGGGGACATTCATGCTGGGCGCTGTGCTGGAGGCCGCCTTCTCCGGACTGGCGGCGATCAACGCCTTCACCCGGGTGCGGCTGAGGCTCAAGGGCGAGAAAGGAATCTGGCAGGCGTGGCACGCGAGAACCGGCACGCGGCGGCTGATCTGATCGAGCGGCTGCAGACGACGGCGTCGTCTTCGAGCTTCTTTCAGATCGTGCGTCTCTTCCATCGGCTGGCCCGCCGCGGCGGCGGGCGGCCGAAGGGTGGCCTGGCGCTTCGGCCCCGGGACGATCCTGTCCGTTTCCGCGCGGCCGTCGGGATGCGCCATCCTGCCAACGAGATCGTGGCGGCTCACACCCGGCCAGAGGACGGTGTTCCCGAACTCACCGTGTCGTTCCTGGGGCTCACCGGGCCCATGGGGGTTCTGCCGGACTACTACAGCGAGTTGCTGGTCGCCCAGCGCCAGGCGCGTAGCCCCGCGGCGAGCGACTTCCTCGATCTGTTCAATCATCGGACCATCGGCCTGTTCTATCGGGCCTGGGCCAAGTACCGGCTGCCGATCCGCTACGAGGAGGCCGCCCGGCCGCTGGACGATCCGTTCAGCCGCGCCCTGGCGTCGATGATCGGCCTTGGCCTGGACTCGTCGCGCGCCCGGCTCTCGCTGGATGGCGGCGAACTGCTCAGTGTCGCCGGTCCCATGTCGCGGCGAGTCCGGTCGGCCGACGGCCTGCGCCGCACGCTGAGCGCGCTGTATGATCTGCCGATGACGGTGGTGGAGCTGCAGGGGCGATGGATCGCCATTGACCCCGCCGAACAGACCCAACTGAGCGGCGCCTCAGGGGCCAAGACGTACGCAGTGTTGGGCCAGACCGCCGTGCTGGGGTCTCAGGTCTGGGACGTTCAGAGCCGGTTCCGCATCCGGATCGGTCCCCTGGACCTGGCGACCTTCCGCCGCTTCCTGGACCGCGGCCCCTATCGGCGCGCCCTGGTGGACCTCGTGCGCCTCTCGGTCGGACCGGCGGTCGAGTTCGACCTTCAGCTGGTCCTGCGCAAGGAGGACGTACCGAACATCCGGCTCGGCGACCGCGACAACCCGGCCATGCTGGGACAGACCACGTGGGTCGTGTCGCGTCCGCCGGAACGGGATCGCGAGGACGCCATCCTTGATGCGCGATGGCGTCCGCGAGAGCGCGCCGCGGCCGCCTAGGGACCCCAGTGGCCGGTCGCCGTCGTCGGCGCCGCCTGGCCATCCACCGTATCGTCTGGACTGGCGGCGGCGCGAACCAGGATCACGGTGACATTGTCTCTGGCGCCGCGCTCGAGCGTTTGGGCGATCAGGTTTTCGGCGACGTCGTCCAGGGACGGGCCGGTCAGCATGCCGGCGATCTCGTCATCCTCCAACATGCCGGTCAGGCCGTCGGAGCAAAGCAGGAAGATGTCGCCTGGCTCGATGACGCCCTCGCTCATGTCCACCAAGAGCTCGGGATGCACGCCGACCGCCCGGGTGATGACATTGGAGCGCCGGTGTCCGCGGGCTTCAGCCTGGCTCAGGTTGCCGGTGTCGATCAGCTCTTGGACCATGCTGTGGTCGCGCGAGATCCGACGAAACTCACCTCCGCGCAGGAGATAGGCGCGGCTGTCGCCGGCCCACAGGCAGGCGTAGTGCCCGCCATAGGCCAGCACGATCACCACGGTCGAGCCGATCACGGTGCCGGCAGGCAGCAAGGAAGCCTTCGCCACCAGGGTCCGGTTGACCCGCATGATGTTCTCACGGACCTCGTCCAGGAAGGCGAAGCCGGTGGTCATGGTGTCGACGCCGTTCAGGGCCTCGGCGATCAGGCCGCTGGCCACATCCCCCGCGGAGTGACCGCCCATGCCGTCGGCGACGGCCCACAGGCCCACGAGGGGTCGGTCTACGAAGTTGTCCTCGTTGAACTGCCTGACCAGCCCCACATGGGTCCTGGCGGCGGATTCGAAGCTTATGGAACCGGGGCTCATATTGGCGCGCCTTTCGAACCGGCTTCTAAGGGTGTGGTCGGCGTGGGGGTTGTCACCGGGTCGGCTTCCGGTGGCTCTCGCCAGGATGAGGTGAGCGCGGCGAAGGCCTCGGCGTCAGGCTGCCCCGCCAAGGCCAGCGCGTCATGGATGTCTGTCGGCGCCCACCATAGGGAGGCCGGCGCAGGGAATTCAATGCGCTGGTTGATTGCGCCCAGTCCCACGGAGGCCTGCAGATCGGACAGCGCGCGGTCCAGGTCGTCCAGGCTCGCGAAGTCGATGCTTCGCCGCAAGGCGACTTCGGCGAGGTCGAACCAGTCGAGGTCCAGGTCGTAGACGTGCGCCGTGCGCGGCCCGGCCTCGACGGCGATCACGAAGGGGAAGCTTCGCCCCACGCTGTCTCGACTGGGCCAGATCAAGCCCATGACCGCCATCACTCCGAAGACCCCAGGCGCCGCGGCGAAGCGGCATGGCGTCGCCGCGTCCGGCGGTTCGCCCCCAGGATCGTCGGCGAGACGAACCTGAAGCCAAAGATCGAGCTCGGTGATGGTGTCGGCCCGCAGCCTGCGCCGGACGAAATCGCCCGCGCAGGGAAGCTTGCCGAACGCGCCCGTATTGAAGCCAGGTCCGATCATCAGAGGCGCCCCGGGCATGAGAAGCTGCGGAGGTCGCTCAGATTGAACGGGTTGGAGGTGTTCAGGAACCGCATCGTGAATCTGGCCTGGGCGCCGCCCTCGGACACCTCGAAGGTCAGGCTCTTGTTGGACGAAGCGATCACCCGGCTGGTCCGCACCATCCGGAAGAGGGCGAAGTCGCCGCTCCACGTTCGCGTGGCCGGCGCGCCATTTCGCTTCTGGAAGGTCAGGGTGACCCCGGGTGTCGGGCCGGGCCACTTCATCTCAACGGGCCGGCGATTGACGCTGTCGAAGGAGGCTGGAACCCCGTCGACGGAGATCGCCACGCCGCTCGCCTCGCCCCCGATCTGCACGGGCTCCAGCAGGAACCGCACGTTGGGCCGCACGTCGCCCGGCATGAACATCCGCTTGCGGATGCGGTCGGCGCGCTCGAACTCACGGATCGAGGCCGGCTGCAGCCCCAGGACACGCCCCGCCGGCGTGATCGACCAGCCGCCGGAGGTCATCTCGACCATGCCCGCCAGGTTGTCCTGCACGAACTGATCCATCAGTCCGCTGGGACGCAGCAACCGACTGAGATCGTCGATGGTCGCCTGGTGGTCGGAGTCGGAGAACGGGAAGCCTTGCCGCACGATCGACTGGCACTGGGGCAGGAGCTCCGCGGCGTATCCGCCCTGGATCGACTGCTTGACGCTCTTGTTGAGTTGGGCCGAGGAGGTCCGGACAAAGCCGGTGAACATGCCCTGCACCATGGGCGGCAGGGTGGCGGCCGTCTGGTCGAGGCGCGCGGTGGCCTCCATTGCCGAACTGGTCTTGGTGCGTTGGAGGAGGGGATCTCCAAGGCCCGCCGCCGCCTGGGCCGCTATGGCCGAGTCGCCGACCCCTGCCAGGGCCGCCAGGGCAGGATCCAATGGCGAGGGACCCTGGGCGGGGTTCATGTCCTGCAGCCATTTGAAGTGCGCGATCACCTCGTCCAATGGGCCAGGCGGCCCGGCCCGGCCCTGGCCGTTGTTCACCGCGTAGCCCACGGCGTTGGCCTGGGACATGCCGCGATAGATGCGGGACGAGAAGATCGCCCCAACCCGCACGGCCGCCGCCGCCGCTCCGCCGCTACCGCTACCCTTGCCCGTCAGTCTTGGCGGGGTCAGGTTGGTCTCCGCGGCCAGGGCGTTGATCAACAGCTTCACGGGGGAAGGTGGCCGGGTGGCGACCTGAATCCGCTCGCCGGCGCTATGCTCGCCGCTGATCGTGATGTCGGCGATGAAGTCGTCCCAGTGGCGCGTGAAGTCCTTCAGATAGGCGACAAGGATCTCGTCCTTGGTCCGGCCGATCGCGCCGGCGTCGGGCAGTCTTGGTCCCGGCGTCGGCTTCTCGTTGGTCACCCAGCTCTCGTTCACCGAGAGGCTCGCGGCCTTGGCGATGGCCGGCATGATCGTCGAGTAGAAATACTGCCGGCGGTAGAGGCCGGGAACGCCCAGGGTCAGAGACTTGCCCGACCGGCGGGCGAAGAGGCCTGAGGTCCCCACCGAGGGAATGTCGACGATGTTGAACGGCGTCAGGTCCTCCAGGCTCGGGTCCGACAGCATCCGGGCGTAGGCCCGTTCCCCGGCGCCCAGGCTACGCACCCGCTCCCGCGCCTGAGCGATCAGGTCGCGGTCCAGGGCCGGCGAGGTCATGCGGCTGGCCAGCAGGGCGTCGAGATGGCGCTCGAGGGCCGCGCGGGTCGGATCGTCCTCGGCGCTGGCGTAGCGGTTGGCCCATTCGCCGGCGAACCAGGTTGAGATCTGCGATTTCTCCAGGGGCGCGCCCGGCGCGCGACCCAGCATCAGGTAGGTCCGCAGCAGGTTGTAGATCGCCGGCCGATTGTCGACGCCCGGCGTCGTTCCGCCCTGCAGCGACGAGCGCAGATCGTCCTCCAGCGTGAGGATGAGGCGGGGCAGCATCTGCTGGTTGAGGAGGTTGGCGTAGGCGGCGTCGACCTGGGTCTGGACCGCCTTGCGGCGGCCAAGCCCAAGGCCGATCGCGGGTGGGCGGAGCGCCTTGGGCGCGGTGGAGGCGAAGGGCAGGGCGCGCGCCTCGTCCAGCGCGGGCAGGACCTGGGTGATGTCGCTGTCACTGACGTCGCCGGAAGGCAGGGCCGCGACAGTCTTTTGCAGGTGGGCGGAGCGGGTCTCCAGCTGCCGCAGCAGGCTGGCCGTGCGGAGATAGCTTCCCAGCCAAAGCGTCGAGATCAGAACCAGGACCGCCGCGCCGCCCACGATCGCCCCGTTGCGCATCAGGCGGCGACGGCGCTCGGTCTTGGGATCGCGGTCGGTCAGCGCGCCTTCCTGGAAGATGACCGAATGCAGCAGGTCGCGGAGGAAGTAGCTGCGCCCGGCGCCGGCGGCGGCGCCCTGGGCCACCACGTCCAGGCCGAACTTGGCGGAGATGGCGCCCATCAACCGGTCGATGGGCCGGCCGAACTGCGCGGCGCTGGTCAGGTAGACG
The DNA here is from genome assembly GCF_031412415.1 of Phenylobacterium sp. Classification (GTDB taxonomy): domain Bacteria; phylum Pseudomonadota; class Alphaproteobacteria; order Caulobacterales; family Caulobacteraceae; genus Phenylobacterium. Next base: position 12,467 of record NZ_JANOCX010000138.1, on the reverse strand, counting down.
CCGCGGATGAGCGGCGTCGGCTCATACTTGGTCTCACGCCCGATGATCTGCAGGACCGAGGCGAGGGGCCCCTTCAGTCCGACGATCTGTTGCGGGAAGCCGAAGATCAGGCCGCGGCGCTGGATGTCGCGCTCGCCCTGAACCCTGCTGAGCAGCCGGTCGTTCAGCCGTCCGATCAGGCCTGAGAAGCCGGTCTCGTATTCCGCCCCGGTGGTTCCGGCGCGGGAGGCTTCGATGTCGAAGGTGTGGCCCCAGACCTGGTCGCGCTCGGGCTGTCCGGCGTCGTCGAAGAACTCGTTGAACCCCGCCAGCAGGTCCATCTTGGTGACCACGACATAGACCGGCGCGCGGACGCCCAGCTTCTGCGCCACCTCGTTCAGGCGGGCGCGGATCGCCCGGCCGTGGGCGGCGATGTCGGCTTCGTCCCCGCCCATCAGATCCTGCACCGACAGGGCCACGATGATCCCGGTCACCGGCTGGCGAGGCCGGTAGCGCGCCAGGATCTCGAGGAAGCCCTGCCAGGCCTTCCCGTCGGTGACGGCGTGGTTGTCCTGCAGGGTGTAGCGGCCGGCCGTGTCGATCATCACGGCCTGATCGGTGAACCACCACTCGCAGTTCCGCGTGCCGCCGATGCCCTTGAGCGGCGAGGCGCCGGCTTCCTGGGACACCGGGAACTTCAGGCCGGCGTTGTGGAGGGCCGTGGTCTTGCCGGCGCCGGGAGGGCCGATGATCAGGTACCAGGGCAGTTCGTAGACGAACTCCCGGTTCTTGCCGATGCGCGTCGTGCGCATCATTTCCAGCGCTTCCTTGGCGCGCTCGTTCATCGCCTTGATGTCTTCGGCCGAATAGTCGTCGCTCGGCGCGGTCTCGGTGCTGGGACCGAGCTCGGCCATCATCCGGGCGTTCTCGCGCCCACGACGGACTTCGCGCAGGGCGTAGTAGCCGCCCACGCCCAACGCCATCAGAGCGATGACGATCAGCCGGACCCACCAGCTGGCCAGGGGTGTCCACTTGGCGATGCCGATCAGCGGGCCCACGAACCAGACCAGGATTGCCAGCATCACCGCGCCCAGAACCACCATGGTCCAGCGCGGTATGCGGATGCGTCCCAGACCCTGGAAGAAGGCGGCGACGCGGTTCATGGCTGCGCTCCCGCCGCATAGGTCTTGGGTATGGTCACTTCCACCCGCCGGTTCTGGCGGCGGCCGTCAGGGTCCTCGTTGCCGGCCACGGGCTGGCTCTCGCCAAGGCCGGTGGGGCTGAGCCGCCCCTCGTCGATGCCGCGGCCGGTCAGTTGCGCGATCACGCCGTTGGCGCGAGCCTCGGAGAGCTCCTGGTTGGAGGCGAACTGCAGCGAGCGGATGCGTTGGTTGTCCGTATGACCCGTCACCGCGACGGTCCCCACGGTCAGGTCGATGGCCTGGGCCAGGCGCGCGATGGTCTCGCCATAGTCGGCGTCCAGTTGGGCCGAGCCCGAGGCGAACAGGCCCTTGTCCTTCAGGCGCACCAGCACCGCGTCAGGGCTGTCGGTGACCGCCACGCGGCCGGCGTCGATGTCAGGCTTCAGGATGTCCAGGATGGTGAGGAACAGGCGGCTGTCGGCCACGACCGGCGGCGGCGCGGTGCGGTTTAGCGCGGGCGCCCCGGCGCGATAGAGGCCGGTCAGCGGCTTCAACGCCCGATCCCCGAGGCTGGAAAGGCTGAACAGGAACCCGGCATAGACCAGCAGGGCGAGGGTGGCGAAGGCCGCGCCGAACACCCACAGCGGGATGTCCTTGGCGATGGGCTGATAGCCCGCGTCCACGCCGCGCCACTTGGGCGACAGGGCGCGCTCGAAGGCGCCGCGAACCTGGCGGATGGCGTTGTAGATCCGCTCGCGCATCTGGAAGAGTCGGTTGGCGCCCTGGGTCTCCAGCCGCAAACGGCCCTCGAAGCCGAAGGACAGGCAGAGATAGATCAGCTCCAGCAGGTTGGGCGAGCGGTTCGGCCGGGCCTCCAGGGCCTCGGCGATCTCCAGCATCCGGTCGCCGCTGACCACTTCGTTGTGGAAGGTGGCGACCAGGCTCTGCTTGGGCCAGGCGCTCTTCGAGCCCCAGGGGGTCGAGAGCACCACCTCGTCGATCAGCGCGCACAGCGCGTAGTGCCCGTGACGGACCTCGTCGTCGGGCGCGGCGCGAGCGCGAGCCACCTGCTGGAACCGGCGAAGCTCGTCGATGACCGTCTGGCGGAGCTGGCCGATGTCGCCGGGCTGGGTCGCCGAGCGCAGGGCGTTGACCAGGGTGATCAGCGGGGCCGCAGCGGCCAGCAGCGGATTGTTGCCGGTGGTCTCCAGGTCTTCCAGCATCACCACGCGCGGCGCGAAGGCCGGTCGCGCGGTCGAGGGACCGATCATCGTCCGATCGCCGGCGTCCGGAGGCGCGGCGCGACCGCCGATCACGGTGCGGTCGCCTTCTTCCTCGCCGAAACTGAAGGGGTCTTTTCCGCTCAACGGACGCGCCCTCGAATGGCCCAGAGCTCGAGGGTGAGATCAGGCACTTCGCCGGAGACATGGATGGCGACGCCGCCCGAGCGCTCGACGATCTTCCAGTCGTCGGCGTTGGTGTTGACCTCGAAGTAGACCATGCCGGCGCGGAATGGGATCTGCCGGGGCTCGGTGGGCAACGGGCGGATCGGCGCGCCGCCGAGCTGTAGGTTGACCAGGTCCCGGATGCGCTCGACCGGCCCGATGGTCGTGCGGCGCGGCAGGTTCAGGCGCACCTTCTCCGCGTCGATGGATGACTTGGCGGCCAGCACGAAGATGCAGTCGGTGAACAGCGAGCGGTCGGTGATCTTGGCGACGCTGATGTTGAACGGCCGCTGCTCCAGCGGGATCGGGATGGCGGTCTGCTCGAACACCGCGCTGAGCGCGTCGCGCAGGAAAGCCATCAGGGGCGCGTAGGACTCCTGCAAGGCCACATGCCGATACTCGGGCAAGGTGGGCGGACGGTTGGTGGAACTTTCGGTGAAGGTGGCGAGCTCGCCGGCCAGGCCGGTCAAGAACCGATAGAGCTCCTCGGGATGCAGCATTGGCAGGGCGCCCAGATGCCGCAACAGGCTCTCGTTGCGGTTCACCAGCATCAGCACCAGGAAGTCGGTGATCTCGGCCGTACCCTTGCCGCCGGATCCGCTCAGCCGCGCGGCGATCGCCCCGCCGCGATGGGTCAGCAGGCCCAGGATCTCCGACACGAAGCTGCGCAGCTTGGGCGCGGCGTCGCAGGTCAGCGCGGTCGGGATGAACTCCGGATCCAGGATGATCGAGCCGTCGACGCGCTTCTCCATCATCCGGGCGATCGGCAGGGTGACGTAGCCGGCCAGCTCTTGGCGGTCGTGCAGGAGGCGCAGGTCCAATTTCCCCACAGTGATCGGCGCGCGCACGGTGGTCTCGTCCAGGCTGTCGGCGACCTCGATCTCCTGGCCGAGCCAGCGGACGTTGCGGTCGGGATTCACCTCCAGGCTGGAGTCGACGCTTCCGGCCCGGCGGATGGGCAGGGCCAGATGAATCACCGACTCCCGCAGATCGGCGGGGGCCTCGAAGGGCGCCGGATGGTCGTCGCTCTCCGGCAGGCTGAACAGGGTGCCGTCGGGCAGCAGGCCGGACGCCTTCGACAAGGCGACGACGCCGGTCTTCAGCAGAGCTTCGTCGATCTCCAGGCTGGTGAACCCGAACGCGAAGGGCCGAAGCGCCTGCAGGCCGTCGCGGGCCAGCCGTTCGACATGGCGGTCGAACTGCTGGAAGTGCTGGGTGCGAAGGAACATGCCCTCCGCCCAGAGGACCTTGTTATCGCCGTACATGGCGGGAGCCCCTATCGGCGTGCGCTGAGGCCATCGAGCTCTCCAAGCTGTTGTTCGTAGGCGGCGCGGAAATCGCGATTGATCTGGCTGTCGGGGTTGTCGTCGGCCTGGCGCTGGAACTCGGCGTGAAGGCGCGAATACTCAGACCAGGCCGCTGCGCCGCGGCTGGCCTTGATGACGAAGGACTGACCCTTCAGGTGCGCCTCGACGCTGGGCGGACTGAGCGCGTTCAAGGCCGAGGCGATGGAGGCCCGCATCCCCGCCAGCAGGCAAAGCAGGTGCTTCTTCAGGTCCTCGAACGACTCGCGCACGGCCGGTGGGCCGCTCATGAAACCGTCGTTGGCGCCGCGCAACAGGTCCACCGCCACCCGGCGGGCCGGCGCCCATTTGAAGGGGTTGTTGCCCTCCGGAGCGACTGTGGTTCGGGCCATGCGGTATTCGTTTTTCAGGGACGTTCGCTCGCTGAGCAGGTCGCCAAGGCCCAGCACCATCTGTTGATAGATGGCGCCGGCCCGCTGCAGGACCGCAGCCGGATCCTCGCCGACGAATTCCTCCGGATCGAGATTCGCGCCTTCGCAGAAGGCCCTGAACAGAGCGTCGCCGCCGGGCGTGGCGACGGCGGCCGGTTGCACGATGGGCGGCGGCGCGGCGACGGCCACAGGCGCGGGGCGCGGCGGCGGCTCGGCCACGATCGGGGCCGGCGGCGGGACGACGACGAGACTGGCCGCGACCTCCACCGGAGCGGACGGCGGCGTGGCCGGGGGCGGCGCCTCCCAGTCGGAGGGGATGATCAGGGCCTCCGCTGGCACCGGCTCGGCCTTCAGGATCGGGCGGTGGAACGGCGCGTCGAAGCCGAAGCCGACCTCCGGCAATCCGGCGCTGGGCGGCTCGGACCACTCGCGGGCCGAGCCGATGAGGGTCTCGTGGCTGACCGCGCGATGCTCCGTCGGTCCGTTCCAGTCGCCGACCCGGCCGGGCTCGCGACGTTGCCAGGCGTCCTCGTCGATCGATGACGGCCCTCTGCGCCCGACAGCGCGGTCGAGCGGGTCGGAACCGAAGGGATCGGCGTCCAGCGGCGTGCGCTTCAGTTCGCTGGCGAATGGATCGGGCTCTCGCGGGGTCGACAGGCCGCGCAGATCGCCAAGGCCAGGTGGTGGCGCGAACGGGGAGGGGCCGGTGTCGCGTCGGGCCAGGGGCGGGGGGTCGAACGTGGATTCGCCGAAGGCGTCGCTCGTGGCCTGCTCCACGACGATCACGAACTTGCCGATGATCAGGCTTTCGCCCAGCGCCAGGGGGACGAACTGGTCGGCGGGCAGCCTCTCCTGGGTGCGACCCAGGATGATGCCGTTGGCGCTGGAGTCGCGGACGAACAAGCCGTCACCCCGTACCGCCACCGTGCAATGGGTCCGCGAAATCTGCCGATCCGGGTCATCGATCCGCCAGCCCTGCCCAGGATCGCGGCCAATCATCAGCTCGCCCTGCGCCAGCGACCGGGAGTCGACCTGCCGGGTGGGGTTGCTCTGATGAAAGAGTCTCAGAAGAAACATGGCGTGCTTGTCCTGCTCATCCGACGGCTCCGGTCAGAGCGTCGCGCGCGCCGGACCGGCCGTCGCCTCCGCGCGCCAGGTCCAGGCCGATCTTGTTGACGCGCCCAAAGCCGTCGACGGTAAGCGCATCCGATCCCGCGACGGCCATCAGCACCGAGGTCGCCGACGCGCGGCCAAGTCCGGGCGCGGGCGGCTCGGCCGGCGCGTCGGCCGGCGCCAGGGAAGGCCCCGACACGAAGGTGGCCAGGGCCGCCATGGCCGCGGGCGTCTCGAAGTTCTCGGCCTGGCCCTGCCGGTAGGCCTCGTAGCGCAAGGTGTCGTCCTGCTCGCGCAGCCACCGCTCGGCGGTGATGAGAGCTTGAGACTGGCGTTTCCGTTCGCTGACGATCTCCTCCAGACGGGCGGCCAGGCACATCCAGCGCAGCAGGCGTTCGGTGGCCAGTCCCCAGGCGAGGGTCCGCAGCAACGGTCCGCCGCCGCCGGGATCGGCCGAGAAGCTGTCGATGATCTCGCGCCAGCCGGCCGGTCCCGGTCCGGCGATCAGCTCGGCCCTGCGGCGGGCCGGCGCGGGCGCTTCGTCGCTGTCGAACGGACGCAGGCCCGGGAAGCCGGGATCGATGGCCCGGCCGGCGGCGTCGAGGGGCGCCTGGGCGTTCAATTGATCTTCACCAGGGCGCCGTTGATCGTCACGCCGGCGGCGGTGATCTCGATGCGGTTGCCCGCGACCTGGAACACCAGCTGGGTCAGGGATTCCAGGGTGAAGCTGCCAGTGGTCACCATCTTGGTGGCCGAGTTGCTGTCGATGCGGATGTCACCCTTCACCTCGACGCCCAGACCCTCGCCGACCTTCAGGTGGGCGCCCCGCTTGACCACGGTCTGGGAGGAGGCGCCGACCTCGGTGAACTGGTCCTTGCCGATCTTGGTGCGACGCTGGCCGCCGATCTCGCGGGTTTCGTCCTTGCCGATCTTGGTGGTTCGGAAACCGCCGATGTCGACGTCCTCGTCCTTGATGACCTCCCGGCGATAGTTGCGGCCGGCATAGGTGTAGATCTCTTCGGCGTCGGCCTTGTCCTCGAAGATGAAGGCGTTGACCACATCGCCCTTGGGGTGGCTGCGCGTGCGCCAGCCGGCCTGGGACAGGTTGTCAGGCACCGGGAAGGGGTGCTTGTTCTCACCGTTGTAGAGGCACGCGGAAACAATTGGCCGGTCGGGGTTTCCCTCCAGGAACACGACCAGCACTTCCATGCCGACGCGCGGAATCCATTGAGCTCCGATCTGGTCGCCACCCCATTGCTGAGCGACGCGAAGCCAGCAACTGGAGCTGTTGGCGTGGTCCCAATGGAAGCGGACCTTGACCCGTCCGTAGCCCTCAGGATCGACCTGGTCGACCACGACGCCGGTCTGGGGTCCGCGCACGATGGCGCGCGGCGTGGTCCGGGGCGGATGGTACGGTTCATAGCTGCGCACGGCGGTGAACGACTGCTGGTAGTCGAACGCACCCTCCGACAGGCTTTTGGGATTGTGGCAGTAGTGCTTGACGGACCGGACGGCGACCTTGCGCTCGGCAGGCTTCAGCCGCTTGTCGACGATCAGGTGCCGGGCTCCCGGCATGAAGCCCATATAGGTGCCGGTCCCCGACATGATGACCGAGGCGGCCTCGGCCTCCTCGATCCCGAACTTGGCCATCCGATCGCCGGAGTTCATGTTGTCGTAGCGGCCGGGCCACTCGTAGAGCTTGGTGTTCTTGGCCGGATAGCTGAGCTTGGTCGAGCTCTTGATGGGTGTCAGCGCGTGCGGCTTCTTGAAGTTGTAGTCGTGGCTCATCCAGGCGCTGGTCATCTGCATGTGCTGCAGGTCGATGGTGGTCAGGCCCTTGTGATGCTCGTCCTCGCGGAAGGTGATCTCGAAAACTTCGCCATCGAAGAACGCGGTCTCGTCGTCGGCGATGTACATAGTGTGCTCGCCGTTTCCGGCGTCTTCATCGTGCAGGAAGTAGTAGAAAATCCCCTCTTCTTCCATCAAGCGCGAGCAGAAGTCGAAGTCGGTCTCCCAGTACTGAACGCAGTACTCCCGTACCTCATTGGCCGACGTCACCTTCGAGGAGTCGAACGATAGGCGGTGCTCGCCCAGCACCTTCCGGATCACGTCGATCGCGGTCATGTCGGTGAAGATGCGGCAGTCGCTGCGATGCTTGGCGCGCGCGAACAGAGGCGCGACGTCGATCACGAACTCGACGTACTCGGCCTTATGGTAGGTCTGCTCCAGCCGCACGCATTGTCCGTTGACCTTGCGCAGATTGCTGTCGGAGGCGCCCATGCCGAAGGTGATCGAGGCGCCGATCCAATCCTTCACGTCGGGAATGTCGCCCAGCGACCGCACCGTCAACGTGAACAGGAAGGGCGTGGAGAGGCACTCCTCGCCTTGAAGCTCGGAGACGAAGTAGTTCTCCAGAACGCCCGGCGCCTTGTAGAGACGAAGGAACGTATTCGGATCGCGTTCGGAACTCATTCCTTACTCACCGATGCATGCAAACCGACGAGGTCGCCGCGACTCATGGCGGAGTCGCGGCGCCCGGCCGGTGGCGCGGGCCGCCGTTGGCCGGCGCCGATTTCGCTAACCGGCCTTAGCCTTCTCGAAGTCGTACTCGCCGACGACCTGCTGAGAGCCGCCCGTCGCGGAGGTGGGGTTCGCCTTCACCTCGACCTTGGTGAAGTTGATGGCGAAGTTCTCGATGGGCAGGCCTTCGCTGTTGGCCGAGGTCTGGAAGCTGGAGACGATGGCGTTGGTCAGCGTGTATTCGAGATAGGCGTCGCCGCTGTCGGTTGACTGGGTGACGACGATCCGGGCCTTGGCCTGGTTGGTGCCGGCGAACACCAGCTTCATCAGCGGCACCGTCGACTGATCCATTTCCTTCATCATGCTGACGTCGTGCGGCGTGATCTTGCCGGCGGGCATGCGGCTGCCCGCGACGCCGACCGTGGTCTTCGCGTCGTTCTCGACGCCCCAGTGCATGCTCTGGACCACGATCCAGTCCTTGTAGTTGTCGTGTCCGCTCTTGCCCTTGATGCCGGCGATATCGAGGTAGATAGCCATTTCAAGCTCCGATGGTATTGGGTTGAATACTCTCGTCCGACGAGGTGACGGGGGCGATCACCTCGGATGTGCAGTCTCCGAACTGGTATTCGAAGGACTGATCTTTGCTGACCTGGATGCGGATGTCGGGCAGGTGTTCGCCGGTCGACATCCTCTGCAAGATCTGGTTGGCCAGGGCTGGCACGATGTTTTGGTTGAGAATGCTCTCGACGTTCCGCGCCCCGCTCTGGGTCTCGGTGCAGCGCGCGGCGATGACGTCGGGAAGCTCATCGGCCCACGACAGGGCGACGCCGTAGTTCGCCGCGATCCGGTCGCGCAGCCGCGCCAGGTTGATCACCACGATTTCGCGCAGGATTTCGGGCGGCAGCGGGAAATAGGGGACCACGGTGACCCGCCCCAGGAAGGCCGGCTTGAACACCTTCAGCAACTCGGGACGCAACGCCTCGCCGAGCCCAGCGGCGTCGGGCATCGTCTCCGGATCGCCGCAGAGCTTCTCGATGACGTCCGTCCCCGCGTTGGAGGTCATGACGATCAGCGTGTTCTTGAAATCGATGTCGCGGCCCTGGCCGTCCTTGAGCTGACCCTTGTCGAACACCTGGTAGAAGATGTCCTGGACCCCGGGGTGGGCCTTCTCCATCTCGTCCAGCAGGACGACGCTGAACGGCTTGCGTCGCACGGCCTCGGTCAGGACGCCGCCTTCGCCGTAGCCCACATAGCCGGGCGGCGAACCCACGAGCATCGAGACCTTATGCTCTTCCTTGAACTCCGACATGTTGATGACGGTCATGTTCTGCGGACCGCCATAGACCTGCTCGGCCAGGGTCATCGCGGTCTCGGTCTTGCCGACGCCTGATGTGCCGCACATCAGGAAGACCCCCAGCGGCTTGCGCGGATCGGTCAGGCCGGCGCGGGCCGACTGCATGGTCTTGGCGATGGCGGCCAGGGCCTGAGGCTGGCCGCGGATGCGCGCGCCCATGATCGCTTCGATATTCAGGACATTGCGGATTTCGTCGGAGACCATCCGTCCGACGGGAATGCCCGTCCAAGTGGCCACGACGTCGGCGACAGCCTGGCGATCGACCACCTCGAAGACCAGCGGCGCCTCGCCTTGCAGCGCCTCCAGCTTGGCCCGGGCCGCGCCGAGGCCTTCACGGGCGACGCCCAGCGCCGCGGCGTCGGACGCGGCGTGGGCCGCCTCCACGCTGACCCGCATGGCGGCCATCTCGGAGACGAGTTCGCGTTCGGTCTTCAGGCGGACATTGAGCACTTCCAGCTTCTGCTGGGCTGCGGCCAGATCGGTGGTGCGGGCGGCGATGGCGTCGTCATGGGCGGCGCCGGCTGCCTGTTCGCGGCCCAAGATGCGGAGTTCCGTCTCGAGTTGTTCGATCCGACGTTGAGCGGCCTCGACCAGGCCGGGCGTGGCCGCCTGGCTCATGGCCACCCGCGCGCAGGCGGTGTCCAGCAGACTGATGGACTTGTCGGGGAGCTGACGGCCGGCGATGAAGCGATGCGACAGCCGCACGCAGGCGTCCACCGCCTCGTCCAGGATGCGGACCTTGTGGTGCGTCTCAAGCGTCTCGACCAGGCCGCGCATCATCTGGATGGCGTCGGCCTCGCTGGGCTCCTCGACCTTGACCACCTGGAAGCGGCGGGTGAGGGCGGGGTCCTTCTCGAAGTACTTCTTGTACTCGGCCCACGTGGTCGCCGCGATGGTGCGCATCTCCCCGCGCGCCAGGGCTGGCTTCAGCAGATTGGCCGCGTCGCCCTGACCCTCCTGACCCCCGGCCCCGATCAGGGTGTGGGCCTCGTCGATGAACATGACGATGGGCGTGGGCGAGCGCTTGACCTCGTCGATCACCGACTTCAGCCGGTTCTCGAACTCGCCCTTCACCCCGGCGCCGGCCTGCAGCAGGCCCAGGTCCAGCGACAGGAGGCGTACATTCAGCAGCGCCTCGGGCACTTCGCCGGCCAGGATCTTCAGAGCGAAGCCCTCGACCACGGCGGTCTTGCCGACGCCGGCCTCGCCAGTGAGGATGGGGTTGTTCTGCCGACGCCGGGTGAGGACGTCGATGATCTGGCGGATCTCCGGGTCGCGACCCAGCACCGGATCGATGCCGCCGGCGCGGGCCCGTGCGGTGAGGTCAATGCAGAACTTGTCCAGCGCCGCGCCGCCTGGGGCAGGCGGCGTCGCCATGGGCTGACCCTCGGCGTCCTGCGACGGCGCGGCGGCGGCCGACGCCTCCGGCGAGGCGGCTGTCAGGCTCACCAGGCGCTCGCTCAGCACATCGGCGGGGATGCGCGCGAGCTGAGGCGTGGTTTCGCGCCAGGTATGACTGAGATCGCCGTCCTGGAGCAGCGCGGCGAGTAGGTGGCCGGACCGCACCACTTCGGTGTGATGCTCTAGCGAGGCCAGCAGCCAGGCTTCGCGCGCCAGCTTGACCAGGTGCGGCGACAGGGCCGGCGCGCGGCCGTTGCCGGTCGCCATGCGATCGAGGGTTCGGTTGAGGTCGGAGGCGAGCCGGCCCGCGTCGATCTCGAAATGCTCGAGCAGGATGGTGACGTCGCTGCGTTGTTCGAGGAGCTTGAGCAGCCAGTGCTCGATCTCGACGTTGTAGTGCGTGCGCGAAAGGGTCAGGCCGGCGGCGGATTCCAAGGCCTCGCGGCAAAGCGGGTCGAGCCTTGCGATGAGCGCCCTCAAGTCCATGTCGCCCGACTCCTGTGAAAGTTCTCACCAGGACAGGCGCTGACGGCGTACGCCCGCGCCTCTGTTCCTGCCCCTGTTAGAAAGGCGCAAGGCGGGCCGCTTTCGGGTCACGCGTTCCGGTCATGCGGCTCGTCAGCCGTCCACGCGGCGCCGGCGCATCGCTCGCGACCCGAAATCCTCGCCGTAGACGCCTATTCGAACGACGCCCCCTCGCGCATCGCGACAGGCGCGGCCGGGGTGGTCCCGCGCCGCCGAAAGATCTGACTGGAGCTGACGATGAGCACGTTTATCGACTGGGCGACCGGCAAGGTCTCAGCGATGGATTCCAAGCAGTTGATCGAGAACGTCCACAAGCTCGTGAAGGCGTTCAATAGTTCCAACTACACCTCTCAATTTCATATGCCCTATATGGAGAAGACGCTAAAAACCTGCGTCGATGGTATGGGTTATTACGAGAAAGTCAAAGGATACAAGGCTGATTACGACGTATTGATTAGTTTTGCTCAGAAGATCGACAAGATGAATCGTACATATCCGCTGCCTCCGCCAGAGGAAGTGGCTGCAATGTATAAGGTGTTGCTGAAGATCGCTGCGAAGTACATGAAAAACCTGCCGCAGCCGGCTAAGGGTTACGCCTATGCCGTCGACATGGCTGCAGACAAGATCGTCGTGGTGACCGGCATGTTCATGCACACCAACAATCTCGATCCCGAACTGAAGAGCATGTACCAGAACTTCCTCGCCGGCCGGCAGTTCTGATCTCGCCGCCTGGCGCCCGCCGATCGCCGCGACCGCGCGCGGCGTGACCCGTCAGTCCCTCACGCTACGCCTATGAGCTAGAGGCAACACGGAGTGGTAGGATGTTCGGAATTGGCAAGCTCATGGGCGGGGCGCTGCTGTCGCCTGCCATCCTTGAGGCCTTGGGCAAGGTCCCGATGGCCGACAGTCGCAAGGCGTTCATCGCCGTCCTGGTGGCCACGGCCTCCAGCGCGGGCTCCAAGCCGAATTTCAATCTCGAGCTTGAAATGAACGACCTCTGGACCCGGCTCCAGAACCTCAAGACGGCCGCTGGTCCCTCGAGCGGCGGCGTGGGCGGCATCATGGCCGGCGCGCTGGGACCGCTTCAGAACATGCTCGGCGGCGCGCTCAAGGCGATCACCGACAACACCAGCCGATAGCGCCAGTCCCGCCCGCCTCTCGCAAGAGAGGCTGGCGCCGGCTGGTCAGCCAAGTAGTCTGTCTCCAAGGCCCGACGAGAGGCCCGGGAGACGCCTGTGATCGACCTCCACTAC
>NZ_JANOCX010000137.1:0-4810 GCF_031412415.1 Phenylobacterium sp. | reverse complement strand
TCCGGATCGAGCCCGGCGTCACGGGCATCGTGGGGCCGAACGGTTGCGGCAAGTCCAACCTGCTGGAAGCCCTGCGCTGGGTGATGGGCGCCAACTCCGCCAAGGCCATGCGGGCCGGCGGCATGGACGACGTGATCTTCGACGGCTCCGGCGACCGCGCCTCGCGCAACCACGCCGAGGTGACGCTGACCATCGACAACGCCGACCGCAAGGCGCCGGCGGCCTTCAACGACACACCGGTGCTGGAGGTGGTCCGTCGCATCGATCGCGGGGCGGGCTCGACCTACAAGATCAACGGCCGCGAGGTCCGCGCCCGCGACGTGCAACTGCTGTTCGCCGACGCCTCGACGGGCTCGAACTCGCCGGCCCTGGTGCGCCAGGGGCAGATCTCGGAGCTGATCGCCGCCAAGCCGCAGAACCGCCGGCTGATCCTGGAAGAGGCCGCCGGGGTCTCGGGCCTGCACTCGCGCCGCCACGAGGCCGAGCTGCGGTTGCGCGCGGCGGAGACCAACCTCTCGCGACTGGACGACATCGCCGCCGAACTGGAGACCTCGCTCAACCGGCTGAAGCGCGAGGCCCGCCAGGCGGAGCGCTACAAGAAACTGTCCTCGGAGATCCGCTCGCTGCAGGGCGCGGTGCTCTATGCCCGCTGGGCGGAGGCCAAGGGCGCGGCCGAGCGCCTGACCGCCGAGGCCGCCGAGGCGATCCGCGCGGTGGAAGAGACCGCCCGCCAGGCCGCCAGCGCCATCACCAACGCCGCCCAGGCGGAGGAAGCCATCGCCCCGCTGCGCGAAGCCGAGACGGTGGCCGCCGCCATCCTCCACAGGCTGGCCATCGACAAGGACCGCCTGGACCGCGAGGGCGAGGCCATAGCCGCCGAGGTCGAGCGCCTGGTCGGAGAAGTGGGCCGAATCGACGCCGACCGCGCCCGCGAGACCCAGATCGTCGAGGACGCCGAGGCGGCGCTCGCCCGCATGGTCGAGGACCTGCAGGCCCTGGAAGCCGCGATCGCCGCGGCCCCGGATCGCTCCGCCGACCTGGAGACCGCGGCCCGCGCCGCCGAAGAGGCCCGCGTCGCCGCCGACGAGACCCTGGAGGACCTCGCCACCCAGGTCGCCGCCGACGAGGCCCGTCGCCGGGCCGGCGCGGCGCGGGTGGACGAGGCCCAGAACCGGGTGTCGCGCACCCGCCGCGCCCTGGACCAGGCCAGGACCGAGCGCGAGCAGCTCGGCCCCGCGATCAACCCGCAGACCGCCCAGGCCCGCGCCGAACTCGAGCGCGCCGAAGCCATGCTCAACGCCGTGCGCGCCGCGCTGGAGGCCGCCGAGGACGAGCGCGGCCAGACCGCCGCCGCCGAGACCGAACTTCGCGAGGCCGCGCGCAAGCAGGACGAACAGCTCGGCCGGCTGACCGCCGAGGCTCGCGCCCTGGCCCAGATCGTGGCGCAACAGCGCCGGGGCGGCTTCACCCCCGCCCTGGACGAGGTCGCCCCGGACCGCGGTTACGAGCGTGCCTTGGCCGCCGCCCTGGGCGACGATCTTGACGCCGCCCTCGACCCCAAGGCTCCGGCCTTCTGGGGCGGCCGCGACGCGGAGGCTCCTAGCTGGCCGGCCGGCGCCCAGCCCCTGGCCCCGCTGGTGAAGGCGCCTGCGGTCCTGGCCGCGCGTCTGGCCTTCACCGCCCTTGTGAGCCGCCAGGACGGCGACCGACTTCAAAGCGGCCTCGCCCCCGGTTGCCGGCTGGTCTCCCGCGAGGGCGACCTCTGGCGGTGGGACGGCTTCACCGCCCGCGCCGATGCGCCCAAGCCCGCCGCCGTGCGGATGGAGCAGAAGACTCGGCTGACCGAGGTCGAGATCGAGATCGAGGCCATCTCGCCCAAGGCCAAGATCGCCAAGGACGCGCTGACCGCCGCCACCGCCCGGGTGCGCGCCGCCGAGGAGGCCCTGCGAACCGCCCGGCGAGAGCCGCCCGCCGCCGAGCAGAAGGTCTCCGCCGCGCGCGGCGCGGTCGAGAAGCTGGACCGCGACGCCGCCCGCCGGGAGGCCCACGCCCAGTCCCTGGACGATGTCATCGGCCGCTTCGAGGCCGAACTGGCCGACGCCGAATCCATCCTGCGGGTCGCGGTCGGCGAGTCGGCCGAGGACACCGCCGTCGGCGACCTGCCGGCCCGCCTGGCCGAGGCCCGCGCCGCCGCCGGTCCGGCCCGCGAGGCCGCCGCGACCGCGCGTTCGGCGCTGGAGATCGAGGTCCGGGAACGCGACGGCCGCGCCCGGCGGCTGGAGAACCTGCGCCGCGATTCCGACGACTGGACCCGCCGCGGCCAGGCCGCCGCCAAGCGCCTGGAGCATCTGGCGCAGGCGCGCGCCGTGGCCCAGGCCAAGCTCGACAACACCCGCGACGCACCCGCGACGCACCAGGCGCGGCTCGAGAAGCTGCTGGACGAACTGAGCCAGGCCGAGGCGCGCCGCGCCAAGTCCTCCGACGCCCTCGCCCAGGCCGAAGGCGCCCGCGCCGAGGCCGACCGCGCGGTGCGCGCCGCCGACGCCGCCGGATCCCAGGCCCGCGAACTGCGCGCCTCCCTCGACGCGCGGCTGGAGGGTGCGGCCGAACGGCTCGCCGAGGTCACCGCTCAAATCCGCGAGACCGCCCGCGTCGAGCCCGAGCAACTCGGCCGCAAGCTGGCCGACGAGGCGGTCGCCATCCCCGCCGAGCCTGGCGGCATGGAGGCGCACCTTTACAATCTGGAGCGTCAGCGGGACACCATCGGTCCGGTGAACCTCCGCGCCGAGGAGGAAGCAGCCGAGCTCGGCGGCCGCCTTGAGACCATGCAGACCGAGCGCGCCGACCTCACCGGCGCCATCGCGCGCCTGCGCCAGGGAATCGACGAGCTGAACGGCGAAGGCCGCGAACGCCTGCTGGCCGCCTTCGAGGTGATCAACGAACATTTCAAGGCGCTCTTCCAGGCCCTGTTCGAGGGCGGCCAGGCGGAGCTGCGCCTGGTGGAGTCCGACGATCCGCTGGAGGCGGGCCTGGAAATCTACGCCTGCCCGCCCGGCAAGCGGATGGCCACCATGAGCCTGATGAGCGGCGGAGAGCAGGCTTTGACCGCCGCGGCGCTGATCTTCGCGGTGTTCCTGGCCCAGCCCTCGCCCATCTGCGTTCTGGACGAGGTGGACGCGCCCCTGGACGACGCCAATGTGGACCGGTTCTGCAATCTGCTGGACGAGATGCGCCGCCGGACCCAGACACGGTTCATCGCCATCACCCACAATCCGGTGACCATGGCGCGCATGGACCGGCTGTTCGGCGTCACCATGGCCGAGCGAGGGGTTTCGCAATTGGTGTCGGTTGACCTGCGCCAGGCCGAGGCCATGGCGGCGCAATAGCGCACCAGGTTTCCTGCGCCGAAATCATCATATAAATCAGCTGGTTAATAACTGTCCTCGCAACCTTGACGCACTGCAACCGCGTCTATAGGTTCCGCGCGACCTAAAGCCCCCGCCGTGGCGGCGACGTCGCGGTCGAAAGGCCCTTCGACGCATGCCGATGACGGACGAGACGAAATCCGGGACCCGTAGTCTCGAATCGCGTCTCGAAGCGGCCGAGTCGGCGCAGGCCCTTAGGGCCAGCGGCGAAACGCACCGCGCGATGGCTCAAGGTTACCGCTTCATCGGTGAAGTGGTGGGTGGGGTGCTCATTGGGGTCGGCCTCGGCTGGCTCTTCGATCGCTATGTCGGCACGGCCCCCCTGGGTCTGGTGACCGGCCTGCTGATCGGCTCGGGGCTTTCCATTTTCGTGGCGGTGCGAACCGCATCGCGAAAGACCAAGGACGAGATGGCGAAGGCCGGGCCGTTGCCCGTCGTCGCCGATGATGAAGACGAGGATTGAGGACCGCCTGGTGGAACAGCCTGCCATTGACCCGATGCACCAGTTCCTGGTCCAGACGCTTGTTCAGGGACCTGTGTTCACGATCGGCGGCCTGACCTTCGACATGTCGATCACCAACTCGGTGGCCAGCATGATCGCCGGCACGCTGATCCTGATCACCTTCTTCATGCTCACCGCCCGCGGCCAATTGGTGCCCAACCGCGCCCAGGCCCTGGCCGAAGCCATTTACAACATCGTCGACCGCGTCCTGGTGACCCCGATCATCGGCCACGGCGGCAAGCCTTACATTCCCTACCTGCTCACCCTGTTCACGGTCATCCTGGTCCTGAACCTGATGGGCGTGCTGCTGGCGGTAGGCAATCTGGCGGGCCTGACCCTCACCTTCACCGTGACCTCGCAGCTCGCGGTCACCGCGACGCTGGCGGTCCTGACCTTCTTCAGCGTCTTCATCCTGGGCTTCATCAAGCACGGACCGAAGTTCCTGGGCCTGTTCTGGGTGCCGGGCATGGGCTTCTTCGGCGGCCTCGCCATGATGCCGATCGAGATGATCTCCTACTTCGTGCGTCCGGTGACCCTGGCCATGCGTCTGTTCGGCAACATGCTGGGCGGCCACGTCGTGATGAGCCTGTTTGGCTCCTTCGTGGTGGCCCTGGGCCTCGTGGCCCTGTCGGGCGGCATAGCCTCCCTCGCCATCGTCCCCAGCGTCCTGTCGTTCGCCATGATTGTCGGCCTGACCGGCCTTGAGCTGGTGGTCGCCCTTCTCCAGGCCTTCGTGTTCACCGCGCTGGCCACCGTCTATCTCAACGAGGTCGTGAACTTCGGTCACGGCCACTAACCCAAGCTACTTCTCAAGAGGACTATTCAAATGGAAGCTGAAGCCGCGAAGCTTATCGGCGCTGGCCTCGCCACCTCGGGCATGATC
>NZ_JANOCX010000136.1:0-3633 GCF_031412415.1 Phenylobacterium sp. | reverse complement strand
AAGCTTCCGTCGGCCTCGAAACACCAGGCGTTCAGCGCCACGGCGATGTCGTAGGCGAAGGCGTCCACGCAGGCGAAGTAGAAGTCGATGGCGCCGGCGAACCGGCCGCCCTGGAAGAAGACGTTGTCGGGGAAGTAGTCGGCGTGGACGATGCCCTGTGGCAGGCCCGAGGGCCAGCGCGCCGCCAGCCTGTCGAGGTCGCCGGCGATGGTCGCGGCGAGGCCGGGCTTTAGCCCCTCGGCGGCGTCGCGCAGCCGTTCAAACATCGGCGCCCAGGCCTCCTGGCCCAGGTCGTTGGCGCGGATCGCCGGGTAGCCCTGGGCCGCCAGATGCAACCGCGCCAGGCCCTCGCCGGCCTCGCGGCAATGGGCGGCGGTAGGGCGGCGAACCGACAGGCCCGGCAGGAAGGTGACGATCGCCGCGGGCTTGCCCCGCACCTCCTTCAGCGTGCGGCCGGCCCGGTCGGCCACCGGCGCGGCGCTGGGATAGCCGTGGTCGGCCAGCCAGCGCAGAAGATCCAGGAAGAAGGGCAGCTCATCGGCCCGCACCCGCTTCTCATAGATGGTCAGGAAGAACCGGCCGGCCTGCGTCTCCAGCATGAAGTTGGAGTTCTCGACGCCTTCGGCGATCCCCTTGAACGCCAGCGGCGCGCCAAGGTCGAAGTCGGCCAGGAGCCCGTTCAGCTCCTCGTCGGTGATGTCCGTATAGACCGCCATGGGTCGGCTGGATGGGGGAGCCAGGGCGGGCGGTCAAGGCCGGACGCGCGCCGCGCGCGCCGACGCGGCCAATATCCCGCCAAGCGGTCGTGCTTGACGTCGAAACGCATAAGTTGATCACTATGCTTGTGGCGCCGACGTCGCGCCCCAGGGAGCAGGGCGATGGACAACGCCAAGGTCGAAACAGCCGCTGAACGAACCCGCGAGGAGCGGTCCGTCGAGCGCGTGGCGGTGATCTTCACCCACGGCCAGGGCGAACAGGTTCCGATGCAGGATGTGGTGGAACTGGCCCACAGCATCTGGACGCTGAACGGCGAGTCGGCGCTGTCGGACCCGCCGATCAATCGCGGGGTCTGGAGCGTGCCCGTCTACGACGCCGACATGTCCGAGCAACGTCGCCTGGTCACCAGCACCCTGCGTCGCGAGGGCGAGCCGGACCTGCAGGTCGACTTCTACCAGTTCTACTGGGCCGACCTAATGCAAGGCAATCGGCTGGTCCACGTCTGGCGCTGGTTCATGGACCTGATGAACCGGGACCAGGCCGAGGTCCCGGAGCCGCTGACGCCGATCCGGAAGCTGGCGATGGCGTCGGCCTTTTGGGTCGGACTGGTGGCGTGGCTGTTCGGTCTTGTCACCGCTGTTCGCCTTTGGAACGCCGACCTCCTCTCGTGGTCGAATTTCTGGGCGCTGTTGATTGTCTTCCTTCTGGCGGCTCAGGCCTACTGGCTCAGCAGACGCCCAGACCGGGCCAAGGCGCTCACGGCCGGCGTCATCCTGATCGCCGCATCGCTCCTGCTCGGCGCCTTCACCGTACCGCTGCTCCAGAACCAGTGCCAAATGGTGGAGCTCGTTCAAAAGGGGCCGGGCTGTTTCGGCTACGACCGCGAGGCCTACGCGTCGCTCACGCCCCACGTCTCGACCCTGTTGGCCACCGCCCACAGTCTCATCGCGGCTCTCATGATCGTGGTTCTGATCGGACTGGCCTTCCTCGGCTATGTCTTGAGCCGCACGTTCTTCGTGCCCGTCATGGCGGACTCGGCGCGAATGCTGCGCGCCACGCCGGAGAACCTTCCGGCCCGCGACCGGATCCGCAAGCGGGGGATGGAGCTGCTGGAAGCGCTCCACAATTCCGAACGGCGATACGACCGCATCGTCTTCCTGTCCCATAGCCTGGGGACCGTCGTCGCCTACAACGTGCTCATGCAGTACTGGGGCAATGTCTACCGGCTGTTCGACCACACGGCCTCAACGGCCGAGCGCGAGGCGGTTGAGGCCGCCGGCGCGGCCCTACAGGACCTGGAGGGCCAGGCCCTGGTCGACGCCCGGCTCAGCTTCCGCTCCGCGGTCCGGGCCTATCACAAGGCGTTGTGCCATCCGAAGTCACGGCTGGATCCGGCGTCGGTGGAGTGGCGAACGACGGAGTACGCCTCGAGCGGTCAACTCCTGCGCGGAATCCTGAAGACGCTGCGCGGCCGCGCGCCCAACGCGCCGGTCGAGGAATCGCGTTGTCCCTGGCTGGTGAGCGACCTGATCACCGTTGGCAGCCCCCTGACCTATGGCAGTCTGCTGATGGCCAAGGATCACGACGACTTCAAGGATCAGGTCAGGGTGCGCCGCTACGCCGTCTGTCCGCCCTCGGAGACCGCATCCGGAAGCTTCACCTACGCCGGCAAGCCGCATCATGCCGCGGTGTTCGGCGTCACTTGCTGGACCAATATCTTCTTCGAGACCGAGAGCCTGTTCCGCGGCGACATTGTCGGGGGGCCGGTGGCGAAGGAACCGCCCGAAGGGTTCGGACGCGGACCACTGGATGTCGCCGTGCGCCGTGAGCCCGGCATGCCCGGCTTCGCCCACAGCGAATACTGGCGTTGGGCGACGGACGCCGAGGGCCGGCCCGCCGAGCATGTCCTGGCCCTTCGCAACGCGCTGCATCTCTTCGGCGACGCCGACAAGTGCGATCAGAATCTGAAGGGGCTGGCGCCGCCGCGGGGGCGCGCGCCTAAGTCGTCAACGCCCGCGGCAACTTGAAACTCACCGTTTCGCGGACGGTGTTGACGTTCTCCACGGTCACGTCGAAGGCCCCGCCCAGGCGGTCGATCAGGTCCTGGACCAGGTCTTCGGGGGCCGAGGCCCCGGCGGTGATCCCCACGGTCGAGACCCCGTCCAGCCAGGCGAGATCCAACCCCGGCGCGTCGTCGATCAGATAGGCGGCCTTCGCGCCAGACCGCTTGGCGACCTCGACCAGACGCACCGAATTGGACGAATTGGCCGAACCCAGGACCAGCAGCACCTCGGCGCGCGCGGCCACGGCCTTTACCGCGTCCTGGCGATTGGTCGTGGCGTAGCAGATGTCTTCCTTGTGAGGCGCCGAGATCTCGGGGAAGCGTTCCTTCAGCGCCGCCACGATCTCGGCGGTGTCGTCCACCGAAAGCGTCGTCTGGGTGGCGAAGGCGACATTGGCCGCGTTGACCGGCGTGTAGGCGCGAGCGTCCTCGACCGTCTCGATCAGGGTGACCGCCCCCTCGGGAAGCTGGCCCATCGTGCCGACCACTTCGGGGTGTCCGGCATAACCGATCAGCACGATCTCGCGGCCGGAGTCATGGTGGCGCTGGGCTTCCACGTGCACCTTGGAGACCAGGGGGCAGGTGGCGTCGAGATAGAGCATCTGGCGGCCCTTGGCCTCGGCCGGCACCGACTTGGGCACCCCATGGGCGGAGAACACCACCGGTCGGTCGGTCGGGCACTCCGACAGCTCCTCGACGAAGATCGCGCCAAGCGCCTTCAGGCGGTCGACCACGTGGCGGTTGTGGACGATCTCGTGGCGCACATAGACCGGGGTGCCATACTTCTCGAGGGTGCGCTCCACGATCTGGATGGCGCGGTCGACGCCGGCGCAGAAGCCGCGCGGGGTGGCGAG
>NZ_JANOCX010000135.1:0-3672 GCF_031412415.1 Phenylobacterium sp. | reverse complement strand
GGCAAGATCCTGATGGCCACCGTCAAGGGCGACGTCCACGACATCGGCAAGAACATCGTGGGCGTGGTCCTGCAGTGCAATAATTACGAGGTCATCGACCTGGGCGTCATGGTCCCGGCCGACCGGATCCTGGACGAGGCCATCGCCCACAAGGTCGACATCGTGGGTCTGAGCGGCCTGATCACGCCCAGCCTGGACGAGATGGTCTATGTGGCCAGCGAGATGGAGCGGCGGGGCTTCAACATCCCGCTGCTGATCGGCGGGGCGACCACGTCGAAGACCCACACGGCCGTGAAGATCGAACCGCAATACAAGGCCGGCTCCACCACCTATGTGCTGGACGCCAGCCGCGCCGTGGGGGTGGTCTCGGGCCTGCTCTCGCCCAGCGAGAAGGTGCGGCTGCAGGCCGAGACCCGGGCCGACTACATCAAGGTGCGCGAGCAGTTCGCACGGGGGCAGGGGAACCGGGCGCGCTCGACCCTGGCCGAAGCCCGCGCCAACGCCTTCGTGCCGGACTGGACGACCTATGACCCGCCCAAGCCCAGCTTCATCGGCACTCGGACCTTCACGGCGTACGACCTGGCCGATCTCGCCAAGCACATCGACTGGTCGCCGTTCTTCGCGAGCTGGGAGCTGATCGGCCGCTTCCCGCAGATCCTGGAGGACGACGTGGTCGGCGCCGCCGCCCGCGACCTCTACAAGGACGCCCAGGCGATGCTGGAGAAGATCATCGCCGAGACGTGGTTTGAGGCGCGCGGCGTGGTCGGGTTCTGGCCCGCCCAGGCCGACGGCGACGACGTGGTGCTCTATGAGGACGAGGGCCGGACGAAGGAGCTGACCCGCCTGCACACCCTGCGCCAGCAGATGCCGAAATCGCAGACCCAGGCCGACGGCGGCCGCGCCAACGTGGCGCTCAGCGACTTCGTGGCGCCGCTCGGCGGCAAGCCCGACTGGATGGGCGGCTTCGCCGTCACCGCCGGCCATGGCGAGCTGGAGATCGCCCAAAAGTTCAAGGCGGCCGGCGACGACTACAACGCCATCCTGGCCGCGGCCCTCGCCGACCGGCTGGCCGAGGCCTTCGCCGAGGCCCTGCACCGCAAGGTGCGCACCGAGCTCTGGGGCTACGCCCCTGACGAGCCCTTCGACATCGACGCCCTGATCGCCGAGAAATACCGCGGCATCCGCCCGGCGGCGGGCTATCCGGCCCAGCCGGACCACACCGAGAAAGCCGAGCTTTTCCGTATCTTGGGCGCGGAAGCTCAGACAGGGATGCAGCTCACCGAGAGCTTCGCCATGAACCCGCCGGCCAGCGTCTCGGGGGTCTATTTCTCCCATCCCGACAGCCACTATTTCGGCGTCGGCCGGATCGAGAAGGACCAGGTCGAGGACTATGCCAAGCGCAAGGGCTGGGACCTGAAGACCGCCGAGCGGTGGCTGGCGCCGATCCTCAACTACGAGCCGACGTAGGGGGTGAGCCGCGTCGGAGGCGGCCGTCGCCAACGGCCAACCCACCTCCTATTCCGGGGAGGTGGGCGGTCTCTGCCGATACCAGGCCAGCTGCTCGCTGGTGGCCAGCAGGCGGCCGTCGCGCGACCAGTAGCTGGAGCGCTCGTCCGAGGCGCCGCCGCCGCCGACCCGGCCCTCGCACTCGATCAGGATGAAGTCGTCGGCGAGCGCGGTCAGGTCGTCGGCCTGGGCGTGCAGATAGACGGTGAGCGACAGGGTCGTCGTCATCACCCGGTCCAGCGCGTACATCACCCGCGGCGCGGAATTGTCGGTGACCATGGCCAGCAGCGCCTTGTCCCACATCCCATGGCGCGGGCGCACCCAGGCGAGCGAGCGGGAATCGCCGCCCGGCTTGGGCGGGAAGCCGTCCAGGGTCCGCCGCTCGAAGGCCGAGGCGCCGAAATGCAGGGCGCCGCCCGGGTGATCGGGGCTGGGCAGGTCCTCGGGCGCCGGCGCCTGGGGCATGGCCGCGAAGGCGAAGGGCGGGGTGGCCGGGCGGCGCGCCAGGGTGACCATGCCGTGCACGCCCACGTCGTCCTGGCTCTGGGGCCGCAGCTCGACCTCCCAGACCCCGATGGAGCCGCCCTGGCGCAGGCGCCGCGTGCGCACGTCCAAGTCGCCGGCCGGCAGGCCCGCGGCGTAGGTCAGCGTCATGGACAGCGCCTCGCCCGCCGCCTCAGGCTCGACCTCCAGCACCCGGACGCACAGGCCCAGGGCATAGCCGCCCCAAAGCCCGCCGCCCGGATTGCGCCACGCCTGGGCGGCGTGGGTGGTCCAGCGGCCGGGGGCGAGGGGTGGAGGTCGATGTCGTAGGCGGGGTTGGTGGTGGCGGTCATGGGGGGAGTTTAGCGGGCGGGGGGGAGGGGTCGCAATGTTGGGGAGGGCGCCTGGAGCAGCGCGATATTCAGGGTGTGCCAGGGCGCAGAAGTAGGTGGGTGAGTAGGCAGGAATGGACCAGGTAAGCTTGATTGAGCGGCGGTTGCACGAGAGGTGCTTTGGGCGAGTTGAGGCAAACCTCAACTCGTGATTAGCATACCCAAATGAGGATTCGATCATTTCGCCTGTGCGGGGTACGATGCTTTGAGGATACCGGCGATGTATTCCTCGGCCCTGGATGCAATATTTTTCTGGGCCAGAACAACGCGGGAAAGTCTACCCTTCTTCGCGGCATTACATCCTGGCAAATAAACCCCTTCGTCACCACGTCCGACGCGAGACCAGGTAGTCAACTTGTATCGAGAGAAATCGTCCTGGAAGGCTTTCAGCCAGACGACCATCTTAGAATGCGGGCTTCTAATTCGACGGTACAGCGATTTGTCCGGGTTCTAAAGGGGTCGAATCCTGAAGAAGGCGCTATTTCAACTAGAGTAATCGGCGACGATGACCCTCTCTTTGAGAGGGAGTGGCCTCGAAATTTCGTGATCCCGTTTGCTGCCAAACGGAAAGCATCTGGCTATGATCAAAATGTAAATCGAAGCGCTCAGGCGGTCGTTAGCGGCACATTTCATCAATTGTACGCTAGAATTGATCGAGTAGCATCTCCGGGTACCTTAGCTCATGAGTTTTATAGTTCCGCCGTGAAGGAAATTTTGGGTGTATTTATAGGTACCCAGTCAGCCGTTAACGGAAAGCAGGCTGGATACTACTACGACGAAGACACATTCGTTCCGCTGGATCAAATGGGTGACGGGGTCTCTGAAATTGTAGCGCTTATTGTCGACCTAAGCTTAGCGAACGGAAAAGTTTTCGTTCTTGAAGAGCCTGAGACCAATTTGCATCCGAAGGGCTTAAAGGCGTTACTCAATCTCGTAAGGGAGAGTGCCAGCAAAAACCAATTCATTATAGCGACACATTCAAATATAGTCCTCCGAGAACTTGGAACAGATCCAACTTCACGCGTTTTCCGAGTTCACAAGCAAGGTGATCAATCAGATAGCCCATCCTCAGTCATCAAGGTCGAAAGAGGACATCAAGAAAATTTGGAACTCCTTCGAGAGCTTGGTTACGAGTTTGGAGATTTCGACCTTCACGATGGTTGGCTATTCCTTGAAGAGAGTTCCGCCGAGTTTGTTGTTCGGGAAATACTAATCCCTTGGTTCACGCCAAAACTTAGGGGGCGATTGCGCACTTTCTCTGCGGCCGGTGTTGATAATTTAGAACCAAGTG
>NZ_JANOCX010000134.1:0-4939 GCF_031412415.1 Phenylobacterium sp. | reverse complement strand
CCAGCCGCCCGTAGTCGCCGCCGAGCGCCGCATAGGTCGTGCTGACCGGGCAGACCCCGCGCCCAGAGGCCTGGGCCGCGAAGCTCATCACCGCGAAGGCCGGCGTGTTGCCGGCCAGCACCAGGACCGGGCCTGGCTGAGGCTGATCCATCAACCACTGGGTGGCTGCGTCCATGTCGCGCTTGAGCTCGGCGAAGGTGGTGTAGACCCACTCGCCGTCCGGCCCGCGGCGGGCCAGGGCCCGCTTGTCCGCGGAGGTCGCGGCGCGCGCGGCGAAGGCCGCGGGGATGTTGGCTTCGTAGGGGCGTAGCGGGATTTTCGAGGTGATCAGAATCGTCCCGTCGGCGCGGCGTTCGATGTCCAGATCGACCGGCAGGAGCTTGGCTTCACGGAAGGGCGCTGACGATTCGGAGATGCTGTCAGTCATCGTCAGACGCCTCCTTGGCCTATTGCGGCATGGGTCTGGTTCATCTGAGATCCCCTCGGAACGGCGTCGCCACCGGTCGGGTCGCCACGCCCGGCGGAGCGGCGCAGACGACGGGGATGGTGTTCAGAACCATGCCGGCGAGGCCGAGCTGCTCGGCGGAGGTGCGCGTCGTGTCGCCGGCCCGCTTCTCCATGTCGATGGCGATCCTCACGCCCGGATCTCCCGTGACGTGGATGCGCCAGAGCGGCGGATCGGGGTCGGGCAGGTGAGCCGCCTCCATGTACCAGTGGATCGACATGGTCAGCCGGGGCGCGCCATCCACGAGCGCGCGCCAACGCCAGTTCACGTGGCTGACGCCGCCCTTGGCGATGGGTCCGGCGGCCACATGCAGGTCGTCGGTGGCCGGCAGCACCACATGGTCGGTCTCGATCGCGTCGACGGTGAGGCCCAGATGCTCGGCCATGGCCGAAAGCACCTCGACATACATGCCGTTCAGGGAGGAGGCCGGCCCCCAGGACGGGTCGTTCGGGTCGACGGTCTCCGGATCGCTGCCGAAGCCCAGGACGCGGAAGACGTAGTCGGGGTTGCGGACCACCCGGCAGTCGACGCTCTCGACGATCTCGATGTGGTCCAGCTCGGCGCAGACGCCGCTGGCGATGACGGCGATCTGCTCGGCCGCGAAGCCGGGGTTGAGACCGGCGGCCATGAGGGTGCTCCCGCCCTTCTCGCAGGCGGCCTGCAGGGCGATCAACCGGTCCCCTGTCCAGTGCTGGGGCCGGCTGTAGCCATTGATGCTGATGACGTTCTTGCCCGAGGCCAGCAGCGCCAGGATGTCGGCGTCGTGCGATCCATAGGGCGGCGCCAGGCGCGCGGCGTGGATCACGACGTCGGCGTCGAGGGCGAGGACTTCATCGACGTCGCGGGTGGCGATGACCCCAGTGGGAGGTCGCCGGGCGATGTCGCCAGCGTCACGGCCGACCTTGTCGTCGCCATAGACATAGAGGCCCACCAGTTCCATCGCCGGATGGTCGATCACCGCCCGCAGGCAGCTCTTTCCCATGGCGCCGGTGGCCCACTGGATGACGCGATAGGCCATGCCGCTCCCTCTGTTCGAAGAAGTCTAGCGGAACGAGTATCGTTATGAAAGTGACTATCGCGCTTCCCCGCGCCTAGGCGGGGGCGAGATCCGCTCGAGGGCCTTCGGCCTCGATCACCTCGAAGGTCACGTCATGCGGTTCGACCGGCTGGCTGCAGCAGGAGCAGGTCACCGCCGCCTCCAGGTCGTGGCCATCGGCCTTGTGCGTCAGCAGCAGGGGCGGGCCCTCGGGCGAGACGTAATACTTGTCGCCCCACTGCAGAAGCATCAGCAGGACCGGATAGTAGTCGATGCCTTTTTCGGTCAGCCGGTACTCCGACCGACGGCCGGGCAAGTCGTGGGCGCGGATCACGCCCTGGGCCGTCAGCCAGGACAGCCGCTCGGACAGGATGTTGGTGGCCATGGCCGTGTCGCGGTGGATTTCGTCGAAACGACGCAGGCCCGTGAAGATCGAACGCAGGATCAGGCTGGCCCACCGGTCGCCGGTGATCTGGGCCACGTCGACCATAAGACTGGAGCCCAGCTCGACAGCATAGCGTTGCTGGCGGCGTCGGCTGTAGCGCGCGCTCATCCAGCCGACGCCGGGCCCCTCGGTCCAGTCGACATCGCGGGCGCTGATCTCGTCGCCGCACTTCAGGCAGGTCGGCACGGGATCGAAGACGTGGCCGCAGGTGCGGTGGCGGATCTTCAGCTGCAGCTTGCCGTCGGCCGGGCCCCAGCGCCGCTCCCAGCGCAGCATCATCAAGGATGGCCAATAGAGGTCGCGGCCCTTGCGGGTCAGCCGATACTCGAAGCGCGGAGGGCTCTCGCTGTAGATCACCTTTTCGAAGACCTCGGCCGCCACCAGGCGCTTCAGCCGGTCGCTGAGCAGGGTCTGGAGCAGGCCGGTGCGGGCGCGGAACTGGTCGAACCGCCGGGCGCCGATCCAGCTCGCCTCGATGATCAGCAGGACCGAGGTGTCCCCGACCACCTCCAGCGCGCGCCAGATCGAACAGGTGCGGATGAACTTCGGCGGCGACATATGGTGGTCTTCAGGCTCCACGGATCAGTCTGATAAGGCTCGCGGAATGGGTCCGGTTGCGCAAGCGGCTTTCGAAGATCGCGTATCGGCGGCCGGCCGACTGTCCTGGGACGGTCAGGAGGCGGCCACCCCCGACAGCTCGCGACGCAACACCTTGCCCAGCGGGTTCCGGGGCAGGGCCTCCACGATCCGCAGCTTTTCCGGCAGCTTGTAGGTCGCCACGTCCTGCGCCTTCAGGTGATCGCAGAGTTCGTCTAGGCTGAGCGTCTGGTCCGGCCGCAGCGCCACGACCGCGCAGACCCGCTCGCCCAGCCGCTCGTCGGGATAGGCCGAGCAACTCGCCTCCCGGACCTTGGGATGGCTTTCGATCAAAACGTCGACTTCGGCGGGCGAGATGTTCTGACCGCCGCGGATGATGATCTCCTTGCAGCGTCCGACGAAGCGGTAGTAGCGGCCGCCGGCTTCCGGCGCGATTTCGAACAGGTCGCCGGTCCGGAAATAGCCCTCGGCGTCGAAGGCCTCGGCCGTTAGCTTCGGCGCCTGCCAGTAACCGTCGAAGGTCATGGCGCCGTCGATGCGCAACTCGCCCTCCACGCCGGGCGCTGTGATCTCTCGCTCGGTCGCGAGGTCGACGAGGCGGGTGCGGATCTTGGCGGGGAAGGCCGCGGGCCAATCGATGCCCGCCGCGCCAAACCGGGGGAAGAAGCGCGCGCGCTGCTCAGGGTCGGGGATGGCCTGACCTGTCGAGAAGAGCGAAGCGCCCTCGTTCGAGCCGAAAACGTTCATCACCGTGACGCCGTGGCGGTCCTGCCAGCCCTTGACCATCCAGGGCGCCAGCGGCGCCGAGCCTGAGCCCAGGCAGCGCAGGTTCGACAGGTCGGTGGCCGACAACAGCGCCTCGTTGTTCAGCAGCATGTTCAGCACCGCGGGCGGGGCGACGGTATAGGCCACCCGTTCGTCCTGCATCTGGCCAAGGAAGATCGGCAGGTCGAAGGGCTGATGCTGGATCAGCCGTCCCTGACAGACCAACCACGGCATCACCATCCCGCCGATGGAGGCGATGTTGATCAATGGGAAGGGGTTGAGGATCGCGTCGCCGGGCTTGAGGCCGGCGGCCTCGACCAGGGCCTCGCCATTGACCACCCAGTGATCATGGTGGCGGGGCACGCCCTTCGGCGAGGCCTCGGTGCCCGAGGTCCAGCAGAGCGTCAGCGCCTCGGCGGCGTCCTGATCGGTGGGGGCGGGGAACGACGTCGCCGGAGAGTCCGCCATCAGTTGGTCCAGGGCGTGGGCGCCGCCGGGCGCCGCGGCGCCCAGCACGACGACCTGGGCGGTCGTCACGCCCGCGCGCTGAAGCTCCAGCAGCATGGCGGCATGATCGTGGCCGTGGAACAGGCCGGTGGTCAGATAGACCCGAGGGGTCACGGCAGGCAGGATCTGGCGCAGCTCATGGGCGCGGTAGGCGGTGGCCACCGGGCTGAGGATCGCCCCCATCCGAGCGCAGGCCAGGAAGGCTATGACGCCCTCCACCACGTTCGGCAGCTGGGTCGCCACCACATCGCCGCGCGCCACGCCCAGTCCCGCGAAGGCATGGGCCATGGCGCTCACGGCGCGGTCCAGCTTGGCGAAGGTCAGGCGACGCTGCCGCGAGCCGACCAAGGCCTCGCGGTTGGGCGCGTCCACCAGCGCTTCGGCCTCTCCGCGCGCGACCACGGCCTTGCGCAAAAGGCTATCGACGGTTTCGCCCCGCCACCAGCCCTTCCGGCGGTAGTCGGCGACACGTTCAGGCGGGCTGGGAAACAAGCGCAACTCCGAGGCTGGCCGCGGCGAGGTCAACAGGGCTCGCACAGTGCGTACTGTAATGCAAGTTGACGCGTCGGATCGCAAGCCGCGGGTGACAACACGGACAGCGTTGGGTTTCCTGGCGGCTGGGGCGACCTTGGCGTAGAAGGCCGCATCGTGTCTCAGGGTCGGCTCGAGACCGTCCCTTCAACGGACTGAAGCTGCAAGTGAACGTGCGAGACGATCAAGCTCATAGACTGTCCGTCGCCCCGATGATGGACTGGACAGATATTCTATAAAAATCAAATAGATGCCGTATAGTCGGCGCGCGTCTTGTGCACCGTACGTTCTCGTAGAATCTCGGTTTGGGTCGCGCGAGAGTCGGCGTTTCCGCGACTGGACGGACCGTCGCCAAAAGACGTCAGCCGACGTTGAATGCTGAGAGCAGAATGTTGGCTAGGCAAACTAGCTCTGCCGCCAGCGAAATGGCGCCGATCCAGAGGCGCACGCGATTGTCTTGGGTCATTGGGAGCTCCGTGTGGGAGCCCCTCCAGTACCGTCACGACAGCAGCCGGTGTCGACCAACTTTGATCATCCAGTGGGTAAATCGCGC
>NZ_JANOCX010000133.1:0-3455 GCF_031412415.1 Phenylobacterium sp. | reverse complement strand
ACGGCGACGCCCGCCGGGCGGCCCAGACCGCCGCCTACAAGGCGATGTATGCCCTGGCCGGCCACCTCAAGGGCTACGAGGACGCCCTGCGCGCCCTCTATGCCGGCGACGCCAACCGTTTCGAGACCCTGGTCGAGGCCTGGCCGGACGACGTGGCCGCCTATATCCGGCGTCTGTCCCGCC
The DNA here is from genome assembly GCF_031412415.1 of Phenylobacterium sp. Lineage (GTDB taxonomy): Bacteria > Pseudomonadota > Alphaproteobacteria > Caulobacterales > Caulobacteraceae > Phenylobacterium. Next base: position 3,272 of record NZ_JANOCX010000133.1, on the reverse strand, counting down.
CGAGCTTCGACTAGGCTGACCACGACGCGGACGGCGGTCTCGCTGCGGCGGCGCCCCGAGCCGCGCACGCGCGATCGCCCAAGCCGAAGGGCCTGCCGCGCGCGCCGAGCCCAGCGATAGGCCGCGTCCGCGCGCCGCCGCCCGTGGCGAGGCGGCCCGGTGATTCACCGGGGGACATTTGTGAGACGTGATCGCCTCGTGGCGTCGTGGCCACAGGCGAGTTTGGAGCTTCCCAGCGGTCCGGAAGTCCATCTGCGACCTCGGCGCTGCGGGCGGCTTAAAATCGTCGTCCTCCTGCGTTACGCTTATCCAATGGTCGAACCCCACTCAGACGTTCCGCCCCGGCACTATCCCACGGCCGCCGCCAAGTGCGCCGACCTCGTGGTGCATGTCATGGGACTGACGCTGGCGCTCGTGGGCGGCATCGTCCTGCTGGTGCTGGCGGTCTCGAACGGTGTGATCACCCAGGTCGTCGGCGTCTCGATCTATGCCGCCGGCGTGGTGGCGATGCTGGCGTTCTCGACGGCCTACAATTTCGCGAAACCCCGCTACCGGCCCGTGCTTCGCCGTCTCGACCATGCGGGGATCTTCCTGATGATCGCCGGCTCCTACACGCCCTTCACCCTGCATCTGCCGGGCGCCTGGGGTCCGGGCATGACCATCGCGGTGTGGAGCGTCGCCGGACTGGGCGGGCTCTGCAAACTGATGTTCGTCGGTGTCGACCGCAGGCTGTGGGTCGCCGTCTATCTGATGCTAGGCTGGCTGGTGGTGGTGGCGTTGAAGCCGATGATCGACACGATCGCCTGGTATGCGCTCGCCCTCTTGGTCACCGGCGGCGTCCTGTATTCGACCGGCGTCATCTTCTATTTGAACAAGAAGCTGAAATACGCGCGCGCGATCTGGCATGGCCACGTCATCGCCGGCGCCGCGGCCCACTGGTGCGCCGTCCTGTTCGGGGTCGTGCTGGCGTCGAACGGTTAGCCTGTGCCGTGCCTCACGCGCAACGCGAGCCTTCGCCCCAAACGGCCGACGTCTTCCGACAGAACCAAAGGCGCCCCGCCGATCACCTCGGCGGGGCTCCAATGCTCGGAATTCCCAGGGACGGGAGTTCTACGCCCTAAGCGCCTCAGCCCCGCTCCGGGTTCCCCACATGCCCTAAGGCCTGGCCAGGTGGCGGGTCCGCAGGCTCTCGGTATCCCAGGGGCCGGCCGCGACGGCCCAAGCAACTTCAAGGCGCCATGGACGCTCGCCTGGGCTCGGCTTCGGGTCGCCAGGCCTGTGACCGCCGATCAGCAGGGGGAACCCGCGCCCGGCGGCGTCGTTTCCCTGGCTTGGTCATCCTGGAGCCACACACATGATCCGCACCACCCTGCTCGTCGGCGCTTCGGCGCTGCTGCTCGTCGCCTGCCAGCAAAAGGATGAGGTCGCCACAGCCGCCGATCCCGGCGCCTCGAACGCGGCCGTCAACGCCGCACAGGACGCGACGTCCGCCGCGGTTGGCGCCACTTCGGCCGCGACGCTCGGCCAGGTGTCGACCGAGGCTTTCGTCACCAACGCCGCCATCAGCGACCTGTATGAAATCCAGGCCGGCCAGATCGCGCAGGCCAAGGGACAGGCCGCCGGCGTCAAGGCCTTCGGCAAGATGATGGTCGCCGACCACACCGCGCTCGCCGCGGCCATGAATCCGCTGGTCGCCACCGCCGGGGTTACGCCGCCCACCGGGCTTGACGAACGTCGCAAGGGCCTCATCGACAACCTGAACGCTGCGGCGCCGGCGGACTTCGACAAGGTCTATCTCGCCCAGCAGACGGCGGCGCATGACGAGGCCCTCGCCCTCATGCGCGGCTATAGCGAGAACGGGGACAACGCCGCCCTGAAAGACGCCGCGGCGAAGGCCGCGCCCAAGATCCAGGCGCACCTCACCCACGTCTCGGAGCTCTCGGCCGGATCGGGCCGCTAACGCGGGTCCTGGCTTGGCGGCTCCGGGCGTGGCCTCGGAGACCGCCTCCCAGGGGACGGGACGCGGTGAGCGCCGTCCAGGTTCAGGCCCGGTTTCCAGCCACCGCCACGCGCCCTGCGGTGGTTGGACACCTAACGGCTGTCGCCGCGCCCATGCGGATGACTGCCGCCCGGGGGCGGCGCTGACGTCACCGGAATCCGAAGAAGGCCAAGACGGCGAGCACGATGACGACAAGTCCGACGATGTAGATGATGCGGTTCATGATTGCGCCTTGAGACGAGACAGACGGGGCGGCGATCGCCCAGGGACGGGCGAGCACCGTGCGTGACAATGGGGAAGAGGCGCGGGGCGCGCGCGTCGCGGGGCGACCGCGCGCACCCCGCCGCACCGCTTATTTAGTGCCGGGCCTGTTGTCGGTGGTGGCGCCGCCATCGGCGTTGCCCGCCTGCTGTTCGACGCGGTCCGCCTCGGCGTTCAGCGCTTTTTCCTGCGCCTCATTCGGGGTCGCCGCGGCCTGAGCCTCGAGGGCGTCGGCCTTGGTCTCAGCGGTCTTGTCGGCGGGGCTCTCGCAAGCCGCAAGGCCAGCGACGGCGACGGCGGCGATGAGACCGGCAATGGACGTCTTCATGATCTGTTTCCTCCAGCTTCCTGGTTCCCGAAACGCCGGTCCGCGGCGAAGGTTCACGGCGCACGCGTGCCGGTGGGCCAGTTGCGCGGCGCGGTCTCTGCGGCGATTTGCGGCCCCCGCTCGGTCGGCGGTTCGCAACTTGCGCCGGATCGCCAGGACGGCGCGCCCTGTCTCATTTTGAGCCTTGGGGCCTCGCTGTCTTCCTCCGGAGGACGGGACAGGTGACGGACATCCTGGAGAGCCGCATCGGCGCGTGCGTGTCGATCCGCCGCCGCGACCTGAACTTGACCCAGCGCGCGCTGGCGGAGCCCTGCGGCGTGAGCTTCCAGCAAATTCAAAAGTACGAGCGGGGCCAGAACCGCGTTTCGGCCGCGATGCTCTGGCATCTCGCGACCGCCCTCGCCGTGCCCGTCGACTACTTTTTCCAGGACTTCCCGGCCCCCGCGAAGGCCGCCGCCGCGTCCCCCAAGCCCGGCGACCGGCCAGGGCCGGGCGGCGCCTAGGACGGCGACGGCGACCAAGCCGGGGCGAGGCGAGGCTTCCTTGACGCGCACCCCGCGTCCTGCGGCCCGGAACGGACCTGACGTCGGCGGGTTTGCCGAGCGGCGCCGCCCATCCGGGTCGGCCAGGAGCCCACCATGGACGATCCGAAACTCGAGGGCGGCCACGCCCCGCCCCCCGAAA
>NZ_JANOCX010000132.1:0-3899 GCF_031412415.1 Phenylobacterium sp. | reverse complement strand
TCGTCTACGAGGCCGCCCTCGATTGATCGGCGTCTACAGGTCCACTTCGGGCAGCAGCAGGGCGTAGTGCTCCTCGACGGCCGCGTAGCATTCGCAGGCCTGGCGCTCGAGACGTTTGCGGTCGACAACCTCAACCCGGCCCCGGTGGCGGCGGATCAGGCCGCGTTCCTCGAGCCCCTGAACCACGCCGGTCACCGTGGTCCGTTGGACGCCCAGCATCTCGGCCAGCGATTCCTGGGTCAGGTGGATGATCGCGTCGCCCGCCCGGTCGTGGGTGGCCAGCAGCCAGCGGCTGGCGCGGGATTCCACCGAATGCAAGGCGTTGCAGGCCACCGATTGCATGAGCTGGGCGAGCAGGGCGTCGGCGTAGCGCGAGAACAGGTCGGAGAAGGCCGGCGAGGCGTCCTTGAGGACTTCCAGCGCCTCGGTGGGGATGGCCAGGGCGCTGCCGGGGATCGTCACCACGGCGCGGCCAAAGGCGGGCTTGTTGCCGGCGCTGACGATGCCGCCCACCGCGCCCTCCCGCCCGATGGTCGCGGCCTCAACCTCGCGGCCGTCGCGGGTGATGATCAGCAGCGAGACCATGGTGCGCGAACCGGGAAAGTAGGTGGTGACAACATCGTCGCCGGGTTCGAACAAGACCTGCCCGCGCTCCAGCTCGATGGGAGCCAGCTGAGGCTGAATCAGCTCGAAGTCCCGCCGGCCGATCGCCGCCAGCAGACGGTTCGTCGATCGCACAGGCGGCGGCTGCACGCCGGGCGGGGTCTTGGCCGTGTCGATGGTCATGGGACGCCTCTGGTCAAGTATGTCGCGTCAGGCGGCTTAGAATAGGGTCGTCGGGCCAGCGTGGCTGTCGGCTACCCAACTGTGACGCTAGATCGTGCGCGCCACCACCTCCTTCATGATCTCGGACGTGCCGCCGTAGATCCGCTGGACGCGAGCGTCGCGCCACAGGCGGGCGATGGGGTACTCGTTCATGTAGCCCGCGCCGCCGTGAAGCTGGAGGGCGGTGTCGCAGGCCTCCCATTGCAGCTCGGTGTGGAACAGCTTGGCGGCAGAGGCCTCGGCGGCGGTCAGCTCGCCGGCCACGTGGCGCTTGATGGCCCAATCCAGGTGCGCCCAGCCGACCTGCAGCTTGGTCTTCAGCGCCGCCAGGGTGAAGCGGGTGTTCTGGAAGTCGAAGATCGCCTGGCCGAACGCCTTGCGGTCCTTGGTGAACTTGACCGCCTCGTCGAAGGCGCGCTGGGCGCCGGCCTGGCCGCCGACGGCGATCTGCAGCCGCTCCTGCGGGAGCTGGCTCATCAGATAGGCGAAGCCTCGCCCTTCCTCGCCAATGCAGTTGGTGATCGGAATCCGCACGTCGTTGAAGAACAGCTCGGAAGTGTCGGCGGAGTTCTGACCCACCTTGTCCAGGTTGCGGCCGCGGGCGAACCCCTCGCGCTCGCGCTCCACAAGGACCAGCGAGATGCCCTTGGAGCCCAGGTTCGGGTCGGTCTTGGCCACCACGATCACCAGGTCGGCGTTCTGTCCGTTGGTGATGTAGGTCTTCGACCCGTTGACGATGTAGTGGTTGCCGTCGCGCTTGGCGGTGGTCTTGATCCCCTGCAGGTCCGAGCCGGTTCCGGGCTCGGTCATGGCGATCGCGGTGATCACGTCGCCAGAGACCATGCCGGGCAGCCAGCGGGCCCTCTGCTCGTCCGAGCCGTAGTTGATCAGGTAGTCGACGGTGATGTCTGACTGGAGCGTCACGCCGGCCGAACACCCGGCATAGGCCAGCTCCTCGCCGATGATGGCGTTGTAGCGGTAGTCCAGGCCGAGCCCGCCGTACTCCGTGGGGACCTGCGGGCAGAGCAGGCCTGCCTCGCCATAGGCCCGCCAGAAGTCGCGATCGACGATGCCCTCCTCTTCCCAGCGGTCGAGGTTGGGCTGGAGGATCTTGTCGAACACCTTACGGACCTGGTCGCGGAAGGAGTCGAGATCGGCGTCGTAGGCCGTACGGCCGGAGGTGGCGATCATGGTGGCGGACCCTGGTTGTTGTCAGGACCCGTTGTTCCACGCGGTACGAAGCGCGCAAAGCGTGACCTGACGTCAGCGCTCCAGCACGATCCCGCAGGCGGCCATGATCTCGGCGCGCAGCTCGGGCAGGCCGGCGCCTTTTTCCGACGAGGTGGCGAGCACGCGGGGGAAGGCGGCGGGGCGCTTGACGATGGCGGCCTGGGTCTTGGCGACCATGGCGGCGACCTCGGACGGCTTGATCTTGTCGGCCTTGGTCAGGACGATCTGGTAGGAGACGGCGGCCTTGTCGAAGGCGTCCATGGGCTCCTTGTCGACGTCCTTCAGACCGTGGCGTGCGTCGATCAGCAGATAGGCGCGCTTCAGGTTCGGGCGGCCGCGCAGGTAGTCGTGGCCCAGGGCCTGGAACTTCTTCACCGTGGTTTTCGAGGCCTTGGCCCAGCCGTAGCCGGGCAGATCGACGAGGCGCAGGCGTTCGTCCAGGACGAAGAAGTTCACCTCGCGGGTGCGGCCGGGTTCGTTGGAGGCCCGCGCCAGCTTCTTGTGGCCCACCAGGCCGTTGATCAGCGACGACTTGCCCACGTTGGAACGGCCGGCGAAGGCCACCTCCGGCAGGTCGGTCGACGGCAGGCCATCAATCGCCACGGCGCCCATGAGGAAGCTGGCCTCGCGGGCGAACAGCACCCGGCCGGCTTCCAGTTCGTCCTCGTCGAATTCCCCGTTGTCGGTCAACCGACGGCCTTTGCTTTGCCAGAGAGCCTGGCGATGATCTGATCGATGGGGTTGTCCACCTTGAAGCGTCTCATGATCATGTACTGCTGCAGCACGGTCAGCACGTTAGACCAGCACCAATACATCAGCAGGCCGACCGCGAAGGGCGCCATGATGAAGGTGAACATGATCGGCATGAACTGGAAGATCTTCTGCTGCACGGGGTCGGGCGCGGGCGGGTTCATGGCCGTGGAGAGCCACATGGTCACGCCGTAGAGCAGGGCCAGCGGGCCCAGGTGCAGGAAGTCGGAGTTGAGGATGCCGCCGATCAGCGGCACCGACGCGGGGTTGTAGGGGATCAGGCCGAACAGGTTCCAGATGGTCAGGGGATCCTTGGCCGAGAGGTCCTGGATCCAGCCGACGAACGGCGCGTGCCGCATCTCGATGGTGACCGTCAGCACCTTGTAGAGGCCGTAGAAGACCGGGATCTGCACCAGCATGGGCAGGCAGCCCGTCAACGGATTGATCTTCTCGGTCTGATACAGGGCCATCAGCTCCTGCTGCTGCTTGGCCGGGTCATCCTTGAACTTCGCGCGCAGCGCCTCGATCTGGGGCTGCACCTTCTTCATCTTGGTGATCGACTCATAGCTCTTATTGGCCAGCGGGAAGAACACCACCTTCACCGCCACGGTCAGCAGCAGGATGGCGATCCCGAAGTTGCCCACATGGCGGAAGATGAAGTCGAGGAAGGCGAACATATAGCGGGTGATGAACCAGAAGTTCCCCCAGTCCACCGCCCAGTCGAAGCGCGGCACGCCGAGCTTGGCCTCGTAGTCCTTCAGCACCGGCACGGTCTTGGCGCCGGCGAACAGGCGGGTGGTCTCGCTGATCTGACGGCCAGGCGCGATGATGTGCGGCTGACCCACATAGTTGGCTTCGTAGATATCCAGGCCGGCGGGAGCCTGGGTCACCCGATACTGCGTCTGAATCTTCTCGGTCTGATCGGGGATCAGCGCCGTCAGCCAGTACTTGTCGGTGATGCCGGTCCAGCCGCCGGTGGAGGCGAGGGGACCGCCGCCGCCGTCCTTGACCCACTTGCCGTACTTCACCTGGCGCAGCTCCTCGCCGAGCCAGCCGATGGCGCCCTCGTGGACCACCTGGTTTTTGCCCAGGTC
>NZ_JANOCX010000131.1:0-2643 GCF_031412415.1 Phenylobacterium sp. | reverse complement strand
CGCCGAAACGGCCGCGCGACTTGACACCGGTCTGCCGCAGGCCGGCCGCGATGCGCTTCAGGTGCTCATCGCGATGCAAGGAGGGCGTGGGATATCCATACTCCGCGACGTACGACCACGTGCTGGCGACCTGACTCCGGTCGGTGATCAATCCCGTGTTCAGCAGGCCCTGAATCGTGTCATCCACCAGCGTCTCCCGCCGTACAGGCTTGTGCGTGGACTCGCTCGTCTCGGTCATCAACGACCAGTACTTCCCCGATCCCGGCTCGGGCACGTTGTTGGGCGAGTAATGCGAGAACACCGTGACGCGGTAAAATGGGCAGTTGTCCTCGGGAAAGTACATCCAGCACTTCTTCGCCAGCTTCTCGGGCATCTCACCCGTGAGGCCGATCCCGATGATGTGCGAACTCGAGTGGAGCAGCTGACGCGACGCATCGATGATCTCCGGCACCGCAGGAACGAGCATTGCTCCGAGCGCATCAACCGGAATTGTGGAGAGGATGAGGTCGTACACCAGGCGATCGCCATCGGCAGTCGTGGCGACCTTTCGCTGCCAGTCGATCGAGGCAATGCGCGTGTTGCACCGAACGTGTTCGGCACCGACACGTGCGGCGATGGCAGTCCAGATCGCACCCGTCCCACCAAACTTGGGGAACTGGAAGGTGTTATTCGGTCCCCAACTCAGGTCGTCGCGCTGCATCACGATGTTTTCGGCGACCCGTGCCAGATCGACGGTCGCCACGCGCTCGCCGAGCCAGGTCGAGCCGAGCATTTCGACCGGATACGCCCATACCTTGTAGTTGTACGGAGCCATGAAGATTTCCTTTAGCCCGGCACCCATCATCTGGTCGATCCAGGTCCCGAAATCGCGCGTGGGATCCTGCGTGACGGGTGGCCTCTTGGCGAGTCCACGCAACGCCTTCGCCGTGAGTTCCTCCGGCAGGTAACGGATGTTGTTCTGGAACGGATACGGGACGAAGCGATTGGCGATCCAGACCCAGGATTCGCGTTCGTGGTGCAGCCAGCCGTCGGCACCCAACGCATCGACCATGGCCTTGTCGAAGTAGTCGTAGTGCGAGAACTGCACGTGACCACCGATGTCCCACGTGAAGCCGTTGTCGTCGACGAAGCTGCTCGCCAGCCCGCCGGGCGAGGCGCCCGCTTCGACGACGACGAAGTTGGTATGACCCAGCTGCTTGAGGCGATAGGCCGCACCAAGGCCCGTCGGGCCGGCCCCGACGATCAAGATCCTGCTATCAGTGTTCACGTTGAGAGTCCAGTGGAATGCGATCTTCGAATCGTAGCGGCACCGCGGCAGCCTGCGCGTTCGCACAGCGACAATGCCACTATGCAAACCGGACTGCCAGGCACGCCATGTGAGCTGTGCGCTCTACGAGCGCCTGTCACCGCTCACATCGACCGAGCGCTGGACGGACATCCGACTGCTTCCGCCACTATTGCGCGCCATCCATCCGCAGCACCGCCGGGATGGTCTTCGCGAGAATCCAGAAGTCGCGCCAGAGTGTCCACTGCGCGAAGTACGCCGATTCGATGCGGAGCACTTCGTTGAACGTCGTGATACGATTCCGGCCGCTCACCTGCCACGGTCCGGTGATGCCGGGCCGCATACCGAAGCGAATGAACTCTTCATCGTTGTACAAGTCCACTTCTCGCGGCAGCGGCGGTCGCGGACCGACCAGCGACATCTCGCCGGCGAGCACGTTGAACAACTGCGGCAACTCGTCGATGCTCAACTTGCGCAGCCAGCGACCAAGGGGCGTGATGCGCGGGTCCGAGTCCATCTTGAACAGCTTCCCGTCGGCGTAGAGGCTGCCCGCCGCCAGGCTGGCGGCGCGCTCCTCGGCGTCGACGTACATCGTGCGGAACTTGTAGATCGTAAATGTGCGGCCAGCGTAGCCCACGCGCCGTTGACGGAAGATCACCGGACCGGGCGAGGTCATGCCCACCGCGAATCCAACCGGGATGATGATTAGCATCGCGAACGCGAGCATGACGCTGCCCACGATGAGGTCGAGCAGACGCTTGAGCACGAGGTCGCGCCCATAGAGGCCGGGGCGCGTGAGCTGGATCATGGGCACGCCACCCTGCCAGTGAACCGATGGCGTCAGATGCGTGAGCGTGAAGGCGCGCGATGGCGCGAGGACACGGCAGCCACCGGCATCGGCGAAGCACATCAGGTGCGTCAGCAGGTGATCCTCGAGACGGCCGCACAGCACGATCGTGTCCACGTTCCAGTGCGCGATTGCTTCCGGCAGTTCGTTCAGGCCGTAGGCATCCTTTCGCCCTTCGGCATCAGAGCGCGCGATTGCCGGATCCAGGGTCGCGACCGTCCGGAACGGCAGCGCATCCCCCGAGGGAAGCAGACCACTGAACTGTGCGTTCTCCGTGGGCGAACCGACCAGCAGCGCCCGGCCCGGCCGCAGCGCCGCTGGCCTGACGCGGGAGACGATACGGTCAACCGACCAGCGGAGCAGCGCCACCGGCGCGATCAGCACTGGTGCGCCAAGCAGGTCGACGACCACACCGGACGAAAACTCGTTCCAGACGGCCGGCCAGATCACGATCATGAGCCCCAAGCCGATGCCCGACGCGACGCGCTCGAGATCGCGTCGGGCGTCTCCG
>NZ_JANOCX010000130.1:0-21533 GCF_031412415.1 Phenylobacterium sp. | reverse complement strand
TGGCCGGCGATGCCAGAAAAATGTTCACCAGCGAGGCCAGGATGATGCCGATCAGGCCCATCAGCATGAAGCTGCCGAGCTTGGTCAGGTCCCGCTTCGTGGTGTAGCCGAAGAGGCTGAGTGCGCCAAAGGCCGTCGCGGTGACCAGAAACGTTGAGGCCAGGCTCTGACCTGTGTAGCGCAAGGCCAGCGCGCCGAACGATGCGCCGATCAGGGCCACGACTGACCAGTAGAGTGCGCTGGCGGTTCTGGCAGACGCGTTCCGCATCAGGAAGGCCGAGCCTAGCAAGACCGCGAGCGGTGCGAACACGAGGATGGTTCCCGCCAGGGTGTAGCCCGAGAGACGCCCGTCCGAGACGACGAACAGAGCGTCGCGCGCCGGCGCCCAGGTGGAGGTGGTCCAGGCCAGGCCCGCCGAGACCAGAAGGCCAAGGGCCATCTTGTTGTAGACGCCCAGCATGAACCCCCGCAGCCCGGCGTCGATCGCCATGTTGGGCCGGGCAAGGGCGTGGTCCAGGGTCGGATTCAGCTTTTCCATGGGAAGCTCCCTTCAACGGTTAGGACTAAGCTGCGGGTGGGGTTGCTGCCGCGACCCCCGGGCGGGTTCGCCAGAGCGACCAGCCGATTCCGCTGGCGAGGATGGCGAAGGTGACGCCGAGGGACACCGCGGCCGGAAACTTCTCCCACCCCAGCAGGTCGGCGACGAAGATCTTCGAGCCGATGAAGATCAGCAGCACCGCCAACGCCTGCTTCAGATAGGCGAAGCGGTGGATGATGGCGGCCAGGGCGAAGTAGAGCGCGCGCAGGCCGAGGATCGCGAAGATGTTTGAGGTGTAGATGATGTAGGGGTCCGTGGTGATGGCGAAGATCGCCGGGACCGAGTCCACTGCGAAGATCACGTCTGCGATCTCGATAAGCAGCAGGGCCATGAACACGGGGGTCAAATAGGTCGCCAGCCGGCCCGTCTTCTGATCCGGCAGCCTGACGAAAAAGCGTTCCCCATGCAGCTCGTCGGTGACTCGCAACCGGCGTCTCATCAACCGCAGAAGAGGATTGTCGGCGAGGTTGTGCGACTTGTCGGCCATGGCGAGCATCTTGATGCCCGTGAAAATCAAGAAGGCCGCGAAGACATAGAGGAGCCAGGAGAACTCCGCGACGAGCGCGGCGCCGCCGGCGATCATGATGGCGCGGAGAATAATGACGCCAAGGATGCCCCAGAACAGCACCCGGTGCTGATACTTCTGGGGGATGGCGAAGTAGCCAAAGATCATGGCGATGACGAAGACGTTGTCCATGGCGAGGCTCTTCTCGACCACAAACCCGGTCAGATACTCGATGCCGGACTGGGCGCCGAGGGTGAACCAGACCCATCCCCCGAAACCAACGCCCAGGGTGAGATAGCCGAGCGACATCAGCAGGCTTTCGCGGACGCCAATCTCGCGATGCTTTCGGTGCAAGACGCCGAGATCGAGCACCAGCAGCACGACGACGAGGCCGAGGAAGCTCGCCCACATCCAGATCGGCTTTGATAGAAAGTCCTGAGTTAGAAAGTCCATGAAGGCTCCGGTAAGCGTCGGTGATCAGACGCGAATGTCGAACGTGTGCGGGCTCACGCGACGCAAGGTCGTGTGGTCACTGACGGTGTTGGCAGGCTCGACCGGACGCTCGGTCGAAACACTGCGATGACCTGCGGCCTGACCAACGGTCTGGGTCAGTTGGGCGGCCATGGCCGCAGTCCAATGGGGTATGGCGGGAGGTCCGATCCTCATGACGGACGACCCTGATCCGGCACGATCTCGAACGTGGCAGGCTCTAGATCGAGCAGGTCGCAAAGCCGCAGGACGACGTCGCGCTCTTCGGCGTCGAAGCCCCCGTCAGCCTCGGCCACCGCGCAGGCGGTCTCGACCAGCAACCTCGAGGGGCCAGAGCGTCCCGCGAGACGGCGGATGGCCGTCTCGGCCACCGCGACGCCATCATCAAGGTCCCGATCGAAGCGTTCGTTGAGGGTCTCGAAGCCCAGCAGGACTTCCTGAACGCCAAACACGGCGACGGCCGGCGATCTGCGCATGCGTTCGACCATGCGCTGACGTTCGTCCGGCGTAACCCAGCCATCAGCCTGCGCCACGAGGGCGCAGGCTGCGATGAGCGCGTCCATCTCGATCTCGTCGCCTGGGGTCCAGACGTCGGTGGCCGCGATGGCTGGGGACGTTCGGTGCTTTTGGGTGGCAAATGTCATGGGCGCCTCCTGAGCGGTCCAGATTTTCAAGGGTTGGTTGGCTAGCGCTTGCGAACCTTGGCCGGCTGAAGCGCAGGGGTGCGGCGCCAGAGCGAGGGCTGCGGCGTCGGCGATCCGGCGGACCGCCAAGCGTCGGCGGCCGAAGGCTTGGTTTGCCGGAAGACGCGAACGGCGCGGCGGTCGCGCCTGACCTTTGGGGAGGTGAGCGCCGCTTGCACGAGCAGGCGAAGGCGACGCAGGCGCGCGAGGATGATGGACATGGTTGAGCCGCTCCTTCTCGTGAGGGCGCGCTCGACGCTAAGGCGCCGGTGTTCGACGGGGGGAGAGAAGCCGGACCCCATCATCGAGCGCACCCGATGCGATCCGACATCACGATCACAATGATCGTCAGAGGGGCCCGGGCCGCATGGGCAGAATGGCGAACCGCGTACCGCGTTTCCAATGAGAACTGCCGATACCGTCCATAACCATCACTTATGGAACTTGATCATTCATCTAGAATGGTGAGAACGCCGCGACGTCCTAACCCTGGCTCTGGCCCAACGTGCTTGCGATTTACGGCGCCGGCGAGCCCCGCTCGAGGGCGCGCAGAACTTCCTGAGCCAATAGCTTGGCCGGGCCATCGGCCGCGCCGCGAGCGGTCACCAGGGCGATCTCGCTGTCGGCGAGCTTCGGCAGCGGTTCGTCAATGACGAGGAGTTCGCGTGGCGCCATGGCGAGGGGCAACACGCCGACGCCGAGACCGGCCCGCAGCGCCGCCATCTGTCCAGCCAGGCTGGGCGACGTAAAGGCGGCGCGGAAGGGAATGTCCGCCTGCTGCAGGGCTGCCAGGGCCCGCTTCCGGTAGATGTCGGGCGCCGGCGCGATGATCAGCGGCAGAGGGAGCGTCTCAAGGACCGCGGCGTCCCTGGCCACCCACACCAAGGGTTCGCGCCAGACGCGAACCCCCAGCTCCGGACCGATCGGCTCGCGTTTGATCAGCGCGAGATCGAGCAGGCCGCGGGAGAGTTGATCGAGGAGGTTCGCGGTGTAGTCGGCTGTCACAGCGAGGGTGATGCGCGGATGGCTGCGTGTGAAGGCGCCCAGGATGGAGGGCAGGTGCAGGGTGGCGATATCCTCAGGCGCGCCGAACCGGACCTCACCTTCGAGGTCACCCTCGCCAAGGCTCGCCACGATCTCGTCGTTCACCCTCAGCAACCGCCGGGCCTGCGGCATCAGGCCCGCGCCTTCGATCGTCAAGCTGACGGCCTTGCCGGCGCGGTCGATGAGGGGCGCGCGGACCTGATCTTCCAAGCGCCGGATTTGCAGGCTGATGGCCGGTTGTGTCCGCCCCAGAAGCGCCGCGGCCTTCGTGAAACTGCCGGTCTCGATTACCGCGACGAAGGCGCGAAGCAGCTCGACGTCGAGGTTCACCAAGCGCCGTGGCATTCCATAACCGTTCATTAGGAGATCTCTCATCAGGATAAAATGAAGCGGAGGTTGCGTCGAGCGGCGCCGGGTATTGCCGCCGCAGGGTTTGACTCAACTTAAGACCGACAGCCTGCTTAGGAGGTGGCGTCCACGGGACTATCAGCCCGCGCAAGCCCCAAAACAGCGCGTGGTGCATCGCCTGAAGCTAAGCGGTCAGGCTTTTGCGGACTTGGCGAGAAGGTCGCCCAGGAGTTGGTTGGGAAACCGGCGTTTTTGAATGATGGCGTAGAAGCTTTCCGTGAGCTGCGGGATCCGGCAGTGCTCGACCAGCACCCCGGACTCTAGTTCGTCACGCACGACGATCGGCGGCACCAGCGTCAGGCCTTCGCGCTCGCGGGCAAGCAGGCGCAACATCGCCATATCGTCGACTTCAGCCAGGATCATGGGGCGGATGCCTGCGAGATCAAGCAGACGGTCGAACCCGACCCGAATGTCACTGTCGAGGCTCGGAAGTAGGATCGGCTCGCTGCGAAGATCCTCCGGGAAGCGGAACGGAGGCTTGTCGGGCCTCGGCCGGCCAACCAGGCTGACGGGCTGCTGGTTGAGCAGGTGACTGCGAAAGGGCGCGCGGGCGTCTCGTTGAGCGGCGCTATTGGAGAGAACCACGTCGATGGCATGAGCTTCGAGCTGCGCGAGCAGGTCGCGTGTCGTCCCGGAGCGCACGATCAGCTCCACGTCTGGGCGGCCGACCAGGGGACGCAGGAACTCAAGCTGGAAGTTGCGCGACAAGGTCGTGAGCGCGCCGACCCTCAGGACCTGGCGGCTCGCGAGAGGCCGCCCTTCAAGGGTGCTCATCAACTCGTCGCCGGCCTGGAAAACGGTGTCTGCATAGTCGAGCGAGATCTGGCCGGCCTCGGTGAGGACGAGCCGCTTGCCCACCCTGTCGAACAGGGGATGACCCATCTGGAGTTCGAGTTTCTGAATCTGCACCGATAGGGCCGACTGCGACAGATTCAATCTTTCGGCCGCTCGCGTGAGGCTGCCTTCATGCGCGACCGCCCAGAAATAGCGGAGATGGTTGAAGTTGAGGCTCTTCATATCGTTCCATAAAACAGAACGATATGCTCGAAACAATGAATTTTCGTGCACCCCAACAACTGTCTAACTCAGGTTCCGAACCGCATGACGCGGTGAGCGGTGAACCCTTTGCCAATCGATCTTCTACCGTTTGCCGCCCCCTTGGCGCTGTTGGTGAGCGCCGTCGTCGGGTTCGCGGACCCCGGCCGCAGGCCTCGCTTCCTTCCAAGGGTGGCTGAGGCCTCGGCCCTTGTCGCGCTGGCCGTCGCGGCGGTCTCGGCAGGTTTCCTCATCCTGCACGGGCCGGGAGACAGCCGTCTGATCGGGCTGCACGGCGTTGGTCTGTCGATCCGGTCCGACGCGGTCAGCGTCGTGATGCTCCTCCTGGTCTCGTTCATCGGCTGGGTCGTGGTCCGGTATGCCGTGACCTATCTGGACGGTGAGGCGCGGCAGGGCGCGTTCGCCGGCTGGCTCTGCCTGACGCTGGCCTCCGTCCTTCTCCTGGTGCTCTCAGGCAACCTGGTGCAACTCGTCCTGGCCTGGATTGCGACGAGCCTCTGTCTGCGCCGGCTTCTGCTGTTCTATCCGGACCGGGTCGCCGCCCAGCGCGCCGCCGCGAAGAAGTTCGTCACCGCTCGCCTCGGAGACGCGGCGCTGATCGCCGCGGCGGTCTTGCTGGCGCTGGCCTACGGCACGGCCGACATCACACAAATCCTGAGCAGCGCGCGCGCCGGGGACGGCGGCGGACTCGCGATCAGCGCGGCGGGTTTCCTGGCGGCGGCGGCGCTTTTGAAATCGGCGCAGTTCCCGATGCACGGCTGGTTGACCGAGGTGATGGAAGCCCCAACGCCGGTTTCCGCGCTCCTGCACGCGGGCGTCATCAATGCCGGCGGGTTTCTGCTGATCCGCTTCGCTGACGTGATGTTGCTGGCCCCAGGCGTACTGGCGCTCCTGGTGATGGTCGGCGGGTTCACCGCGCTCTTCGGCGGCCTGGTGATGTTGACGCAGCCTGCGGTGAAGACCTCGTTGGCCTGGTCGACAGTCGCTCAGATGGGTTTCATGATCCTGGAGTGCGGGCTTGGGCTGTTCCCGCTGGCCCTGCTGCACATCGCGGCCCACTCGCTCTACAAGGCCCATTCCTTCCTCGCCTCGGGCGGCGCGGTGGACCTGATCGCCGCCAATCGCAGACCAGGTCCCGTGGCCATTCCCAAGGCCGGCGCGGTCGGGCGCGCCTTTCTGCTGGCTCTGGCGATCTTTGCTGTCGTGGGCTTCGCGTTCGGGTTCCAGCACAAGTCGCCGCAGGCTATCGCGTTGGGCGCCATCCTTATCTTCGGCGTTGCCTACATGCTCGCCCAAGGACTGGCGGATGCAGCCCCCAGAGCCCTGACACGACGCACGGTCGTCTACGCCGTCGCCACGTCCGTCAGCTACTTCGCGCTGCAGGTCTTCGCCGTCTGGCTGACCGCTGGCGCGCTGCCCGCCGCGCCGGCGCCCGGTCCACTGCAATGGGCGCTGATCGTGCTGGCGGTCATCAGTTTCGGCCTCGTCGCCGTGGTTCAGGCGATGTTCCCGCTCTGGGCTTATCACCCGGCCGCGGCGGGGCTGCGCGTGCATCTCTCCAACGGCTTCTACGCCAACGCCGTGTTCGACCGGCTGCTCCGCGGCTGGCGTCTGCGCAGCGCAACCTGATCTGCCTGGAGCCCGAAAAATGACGAACTCAGAAGCTCCAATCATGCGCGACGCCATCGGGCTAGACGCGGCGGCTCAGTGCGCCGCCCGGGCGATCCCTCCGGTCTGGCCGCTGGCGTCGAGCGTCGCGGTCAATCCGTTCCTCGGGCAGGCAGATGAAAGCCTTGCCACGGTTGGCGCGCGTCTGGAACGAGTGGCGGGCGCGCCCGTCACGATGCCGCGCAGCTGGTACGAGGAGCGGATCGCCAGCGGCGTCATCAGCGATGCCGATCTATCGGACGCTTTGGTGAGAGCGCCGGCGGCGCTGCGCCCTGCAAACTTGGCCGCGCTGAAGTCCGCGGCCCATGTTTGGAAACCCACAGCCAGGGCGCTGCCAACGATCGCGGATTTGGCCGCTGAAGTTTCGGGGATCGACTGGCCGGGACTGATCGCCGAGCGTTTCGGGGCCTGGGCGGCAGGATACTTCGATGAGGGCCAGGCGCTCTGGGCCGCCCCACGCGGTCGAGGGGCCTATGGCGCCTGGCGCGCCGTCGCGACCCATGATCTTACCCCAGAGATTGTGGGCCTGGCGGGCTTTGCGACTCATGTCTCGGAGGCGCCGGAAAGTGCGCCGGACGCGCTTGCCAGTGCGGTGCGACGCCTTTCGCTCCCCGCCCAGGCTCTGGAAAC
Organism: Phenylobacterium sp.; assembly: GCF_031412415.1. Lineage (GTDB taxonomy): Bacteria > Pseudomonadota > Alphaproteobacteria > Caulobacterales > Caulobacteraceae > Phenylobacterium. The sequence goes on along the minus strand of NZ_JANOCX010000130.1, from coordinate 14,452 downwards.
CTATTTCCACCAGTTGCTGATGACACTCGGCGGCTGGGCGCAATATGGCCGCTACCGGCTCTGGCAGGCGGAGCTCGGCGGCGGCACGGACGCGACCGTCACAGACTTTCTGGCGATCCGCCTGGTCTGGGAGGCGGCTCTGTTCGAGCGCTATGAGGACCAAATCTCACTTCGGTGGAAGCCGGTCATCGCCTCGCATGCGTCGCCTGTCACGCCGACCGCCGACCATGTCGTCGACGCCATCCTGCAGGAAGCCTCGGAACGCGCGGCGCAAAGGACTTTGGCGGCGACGCTCGCGGCGCCGGGGGCAGTGTCGATGGAGAACCGGCCCGCGCTCCAGGCCGCCTTCTGCATCGACGTTCGGTCAGAGGTATTTCGCCGGGCGCTGGAAACCGTAAACCCCGACACCCAGACCCTGGGGTTCGCCGGCTTCTTCGGCCTGACGGCCTCACATCGGCGCTTTGCGTCCGATGTGCAGGAACTGCGGCTGCCCGTGCTGCTGAGCCCCGGCCTGACCACCTGCGCGGGTGGCCGGGAACACGCGGCGGCAGACCAGTCGGCACGGTTCAAGGCTCGCGCGAAACGGGCCTGGGGGCGATTCAAGCTCGCGGCCGTGTCGTCCTTCGCTTTCGTCGAGGCGACAGGACCGGTCTATGCCAGCAAGCTCGTGAGCGATGCGCTTGGACTGCACGGCGCGCCGGCTCCGAACGATCCCCCGCCGCGTCTTGACCCCGACCTGGATCTCGCCACGCGGACCAAGGCGGCTGAGACGGTGCTACGGGCCATGTCCCTGACGAGCAACTTCGCAAGGCTCGTGCTCCTGGCCGGACACGGCGCAAACGTCGTGAACAACCCTCATGCCAGCGGGCTGCATTGTGGGGCCTGTGGCGGCTATTCCGGCGAGGTCAATGCGCGCCTGCTGGCGGCGCTGTTGAACGACCCGGAGATACGCGCTGGCCTCGCTCCGCTAGGGCTCGAGATCCCGGCAGACACCCTTTTCCTCGGCGCGATGCATGACACGACGACGGACGCGGTGACGCTCTACGCGGAGGATCATCCCTCCGCCTCTCACGAGCCTGATATCCACCAAGCGAAAGTTTGGCTTGGTGCCGCAGGCATCATCTCAAGGGGCGAACGGGCTTTGCGCCTGCCCAGAGCGACGGGGGAGGGCAGTCTCACCCGCCGCAGCCGCGACTGGGCCGAGGTGCGGCCGGAATGGGCGCTGGCGGGCTGTCAGGCGTTCATCGCGGCGCCCCGTCGGCGCACGGCGGGCAAAACCCTCGAAGGACGCGCCTTCCTTCATGACTATGACTGGAAGGCGGACAACGACTTCGGCATTCTCGAGTTGATCCTGACCGCGCCTGTGGTTGTCGCGAGCTGGATCAGCCTGCAATATTACGGATCGACCGTAGCGCCGGCGGTCTTCGGCGCCGGCAACAAACTCCTGCACAACGTCACTGGCGGCATTGGCGTCGTTGAGGGGAACGGCGGCGTGATGCGGGCCGGTCTCCCTTGGCAATCCGTCCATGATGGCGAGCGCTACGTGCACGAGCCGCTGCGCCTTTCCGTCTGCATCGAAGCGCCCCGCGAAGTGATGACCGAGATCCTCAGGCATCACGACGGCGTTCGCGCGCTATTCGACAATCGCTGGCTCCATCTCTTCGCCCTCGATGAGGCCGGCAGGATGGCCTGGCGCTACGCCGGCGATCTGCAATGGACCGCGATGAGCGTTGCGTCCCATCCACCAATGCCTCTGAAGATGGCGGTCTGACCTGTGAAACTCGCCAATTCCCACCTGTCCTGGCTGGAATCGGAGTCGATCCACATCTTCCGGGAGGCCGTCGCCGAAGCCCGCAACCCCGTCATGTTGTTCTCGGCGGGCAAGGACTCGACCGTGATGGCGCACCTGGCGCTGAGGGCCTTCTATCCCTCCAAGCCGCCGTTCCCACTGCTGCATGTCGACTCGACCTGGGAGTTCAGGTCGTTGATCGCGTTCCGAGACGATTTCGCGGCAAAGCACGGCTTCTATCTCATCGCCTATTCAAATGAAGAAGGGCGTGCGGCGGGCATCAATCCCTTCGACCATGGGGACCGCTACACCTTGGTGATGCGGACCGAGCCGCTCAAGACCGCGCTCGACGTGGGCGGCTATGACTTAATCTTTGGCGGCGCCCGGCGCGATGAGGAGAAGTCGCGCGCTAAGGAGCGCATCGTGTCGGTCCGCGGCGCCGGCCACGCCTGGGAGCCGCGCCAGCAGCGGCCGGAACTCTGGCGGCTCTACAATACCCGCCTGGGCAAGGATCAGACTGCGCGCGTCTTTCCGCTCTCCAACTGGACCGAGACGGATATCTGGGCCTACGCGCTGCTCCACAAGATCGAGTTGGCGCCGCTGTACTACGCCGCGCCCCGGCCGGTCGTTCAACGCGGCGGGGCCTTCATCGTGGTCGACGAGGAGAGCCGCATGCGGTTCCAGCCCGGCGACGAAATCCAGACCAGGACCGTGCGCTTCCGGACGCTAGGCTGCTGGCCGGTGACTGGCGCGGTGGAGTCCGAAGCGACCGATCTCGCCGCCGTCGTCGATGAAACCCTGCGGGTTTCGTCCTCCGAGCGTCAGGGTCGGATCAGCGACGGGGAGGATGGCGGCTCGCTCGAACAGAAAAAACGCGAGGGTTATTTCTGACCATGGCGGCTGATGATCGTCCTTACAAAAACACCGTCGCCGTGCTGGCCACGATGCACGGCAAGGAACGCGCGATCGGGCCGGTGCTTGAGCAAGGCCTTGGCCTCCGGGTCGCGCTCGCGATGGGGCTGGACACCGACCGCTTCGGCACATTCAGCCGGGAAGTTGAGCGGACCGGTTCCCAGCTTGACGCCGCCAGGGCGAAGATCGCCGAGGGGTTTGAATACGCGCCCTACGCGCGGGTTGGTCTCGCGAGCGAGGGAAGCTTTGGCCCACACCCCTATATCCCTTTCCTTGCTGTCGGCCGGGAACTGGTCCTGCTGATCGATCGAGAGCGAGGCCTCGAACTGGCGGGCTGTTTTGCGAGCCCGGAGACCAACTATGGCCATGCGGTCGTCCCGGACATGAAAGCCGCGACCGCTTTTGCTGCAAGGTCGAAATTTCCCGAGCACGGGTTGATCGTCATGGGCTGCATCAACGCGGAGCCTGCACCCGGTCTGGCCCTGTTCAAGGATGTCGTCGACCACGCTGCTTTGGAAGACGCTGTCGGCCAGGTCGTCGCCAAATGCGGCGCGGCTTTCGTCGAGGCGGATATGCGTGCCCACCGAAATCCCACTCGGATGCGGGCCGTCGAGCGCGCGGCGGGCGATCTGGTTCGCCGGTTTCGCAATCGATGCCCGGCCTGCGCCCATCCGGGCTTTGATGTTACTGAACGGACGGGTCTTCCTTGTGAAGGGTGCGGACTGCCGACACATGTCGTGCGCCTGGAAGTTCTAACCTGCTCGGCCTGCGCGTATCGAGAGGCGCGGTTCGCAACGAGCGCCACGACCGCAGACACGCAACACTGCGAGAGCTGCAATCCTTGACCTTGAAAGGGGCCTCAGCGGGACGGTCGACCATCGGGTTGAATTCACCTAACGGTCAGAGGTGATCGTGTCCGAGCGACTTGCCAACCGTTCAAGTCTGGCTCCAATTGTTCATCCGTCCAGACGGCAATTCATGGAGCTTTGTGGCGGCTCCCCGCCTATCGGCGTGGAGATCATCTCGCGCGCGCTTAGGACCGCTTCGGGTGGGAGTCGGTCACTCGGCGAACCAGCCGGCTTAATACGAGTTTTCGTACCGGCTGCCCTACAGCGGGCTCGGAGAGGACCGTCCGAAGGCCCGCTCATGGGTACGGCGGCCCTATTTCGAGGCGCCCTCCGTGCTGGCGGCGACAGCCCAGGCCGCGAGCACCTGCCGCCGGAAGAGCGCCCGGTAGGGATCGAGTTCTTGGCCTGAGGATCCTGTCCGCTTCCGCTGCGAGGCGGCGCCTTCCAGGATGGCGGAATTGCCTGTCCGCAAGAGGGCAAGGGCTTCGGTATGCTTGCCTTCCTCGATCAGGACCGAGGCGAGGCGACCGGAGGCGAAGGTGCGCTCGGGATGCACGGTCGTCAGATGCTTCTCGTAGATCGCGAGCGCCTCGCGATAGCGGGTCTCGGCCTGCGGAAGGTCCCCGCGCAGCCAGTCGAGGTTGGCGAGGGCCGAGACGGTGTTGGCCAGGTCGAGGTGATCCTTGCCCAAGATCTTCTGCTGAAAGTGCAGCGCGATCTGGAATTGCGTCGCGGCGGTGTCCAGGTCGCCGGCGGCCATGGCGATGCGGCCAAGCGACACCCGGGCTTCCATGGCGACGGGATGGACAGGCGTGTAGACCCTCTCCGTAAGCTCAAGCGCTTCCTGCGCCAGGGCCTGGGCCTCCGAATGCTTGCCGGCGCGCGTTAGCGCGGTCGCAAGAACGCGCAAGGCCGAAGCTGTCTGCGGACTTCTCGGCCTAAGCGAGCGTTGGATCTCGAGCGCGCGACGGAGCAGCGGTTCAGCGTCGTCGGCCCGACCCTGGATCGACAGCATTACGCCGAGATTTCCCAGCGTCGTCGCGGCGTCACGGTTATCCAGGCCCCCCTTTGCGTCCTTGAGGCTGAGCGCCTGCCGGAGAAGGGCTTCGGCCTCTGCCTCGCGCCCCTGCTCCTGAAGATTGAGCGCCACCATGTTCATGGACCAGAGGGCCCATGTGCCGTCAGGACCGCCGGTGTCCTGATGGACCTTGAGCACCTGGCGATAGAGGGGTTCGGCGTCCACCGGCCTGCGCGCGATTCGCAAGGCCGTAGCATAGCTGAGCACCGCCTCGAGGGTGCGCGAGTCGGTCGGTCCGAACGCCTTCTCGCGAACCTGGACCGCCCGCTTGAAGAACACCTCGGCCTCGGGGACACGGCCCTGTTCCGCAAGGTTCATCGCCAAGTTCTTGGCGATGACGGCGAGGGTGAAATGATCAGGCCCATTAACCCGTTCTGCGGTCGCCAGGGCCCGACGGGAGGCGATCTCCCCCTCCTTGAACTTCAGCTGATTGTCCAGCGCCAGGGCGAGATTGTTCAAGGCGAAGTAGCTGTCGAACTGGGTGTCGCCCCAGAGGCGGTCGGAGATCGCCACGGCCTGTCGGGCATAGCCCTCGGACGCGGCCCAATCCTCGATCCCTCGCGCGTAGGTCGCCGCATCCTGCATCAGCGACAGGCACGCTTCTTCGGCGGTCGCTGAGGCGAGGCAGGCCTTAAGCTCCTCCGCCACCAGGGCGAGCGCCTTGCGATCGTCGCCAAGGTCGTGCGCCGCGGACGCCTCCTTGGAGGTGTAGACCCGCTGATACCAGCCTGGCGACGGCTTGGGCGCCTGGGCGGCGGCCGGCGTATCCATCAGCGGGGCCAAGCTCAAAAGGGCGGCGGCGTAGGCCGAAAGGGGTCGCATTCCAAGTCCTTGGCCACGGTCGGCGAGGGGCCAAGCCTAGGCCATCGAAAGCGCTGCCGTAAGGGGCGACCGCCTTGTCAGAATCTCGCGCAAGGCTAAGTTTGCGCATGCGCGCCGACCCACAGCCCTCCAGCCTGCTGCAGACCCTCTGGTCGGCCCTGTCGCAGATCCTGCCGATCGCCTCGGCGGTCTCGATCTTCCTCTCGATCTGGCAACTGAAGGGCTATCTCGGGCGCTTCGACCTGTTGCTCGTCAACGTCATCTCGCTCAATGACGCCGCGCTGCATTTCTTCATCATCGTCAGCTGGTTCTTGCCGCTCGCCACCCTCGCGCTCGCCTATCTCGCCCTGCCGGCGCGAGGACGGTTTCTGGCCTGCGGATCGGCCTTGGCCCTGTCGATCCTGACCGGGGCGATGGTCCTGGCCTCGCCGGAGGCCGCGGCCGCGCTCCTGCGCGGCGGCCTTGGCCTGGGCGCGGCGGTGGCGGAGATGGTGGTCCTCATCCTGCGGCGCGTGGCGCTGCCGGCCGGTGTGATCTTCGCCCTGGGTCTCATCCCCAACGCCGGGGCGGTTCGGCGGTCGGCGGCGGCGTCTTCGCTCGCCCTAGCTAGCCGGGCGGTCATCGCGCCCTTGCTCGTGCTGCTGCTGGTGATGTTGGCGGTGGGCATCGGCCAGGTCCGGGCGGTGTCCGACGCGGCCCGCTTCTTCGCGTGGCGCGACGGCGCCGGGGGGGCGGAATTCGTTTATCGGGCCAGGCTCGTGGATGCGCCGCCGCGGCTGAAGGCCTGCGGCTGCGGGGTCGGGGTCATCTGGTCGGGGGACCGAAGCGTCGCCCTCAGCTGCGGCGCCGCCACCATCTTGCCGCACGACCGCGACGAGTTGGTGTTCGAGACCGCCACGGCGAGGCTTCGGCCTGCGCTCGACCTTGGCCTGAAGGCCCTCGCCGAAGCCGGCGCGCAGGCCGGCACGGCCTGTCGGACGGCCAGGCGCGCGCCGGCGGCGCCAGTGGCCTAGGACAGGGAGGGCTCCCCCACCAGGGTGAAGGCCGACCAGAAGGCGGGATGCGCCCATTCCGGGTGAGCCGGGTCGTCGCGCACCTGGCGCGACGCCGCCTGCAGCGCCTTGGCCCGCGACAGCGGCGTGTCGCCTTCAAGACCGTCGAAGGCGCGCAACATCAGCTGGGTGGTGGCCAGATCGTTGACCTCCCAATGGGAGACCAAGAGGCCGCGGGCGCCGGCATAGAAGAAGGCTCGCGCGAGGCCCGACAGGCCTTCCCCGCCGAGCCGTCCGTCCGACGCGGCGGTATTGCAGGCCGACAGGACCACAAGGTCGGCGGCCAGCCGAAGCTCTGCAGCCTCCGAGGCCGTCAGCAGACCGTCGTCCAGGGCCGTGGCGGTTTCTGGCGGCGTCAGGACCAGACCCGGTTCGCCCGGCGCCGCAGGATCTCCGGCCAGCAGCCCATGGGTGGAGAAGAGAACGTAGCGGGCGCGGGCGAGCTCGTGGCGGCCTGTCGTCTTGACAGCTGTCTCGGTGGCGTCCGCGCCGCGACGGATGCGGGCGTCGGGATAGCGTTCGAGCACCTGGGCCAATTCCGCCTCGGATCCCGGAAGCGGGCTCAGCTCCCGGAGTTTCGCAGGGTTGGCCAGGGCCTGCACGAACACCTGGTCGGCGGCGGGCGGACCGAGACTCTCGGCGGCAGGGCGACCGTTGAGCACCGGCGCGCCGAAGCCGACGAGGCGCAGACGCTCGGCGCCGGACGTGGCGGCCCGCTCTTTCGGCTTGCCCCGGCAGCCTCGGGCCGGGCGTTCGGCCAGATGGCACCGGAGCGCCTTGAGGCTCGACACCGCCGGCAGGGAGGCGACGGCGTAGCGGTCCCCGAGCCAGGATATCCGCCGCAGGTCCTCCGCTGTCTGCGGATCGGTGGAAAGCGGCGAGACCGGCAGCAGGGTCAGGGGCAAGGAGCCCAGCGCCCCAGGGGTCACCACGATCAGGGTGGTGCGTCCGGCCAGGGTTGCTTCGACCGGTGCGATCAAGGCCTTGTAGAGTGAATGCGCTTTCATGGCCTCGAAGGGGCGGGTCGGGGCTGGCGGCTCCCCCTGGCGCCGTGGCCTGGCGCGTGATCCCGTCGTGGCCAAGGTTTTGCGGATGTCGCTCACCAAGGCGTCCAGAGCGGCCCTGTTGAGCTCCGGCGCCCTGGCCCAGGTGTCCGTCTTGTCCGTCACCACCCACACATAGGCGGCCTCCTCGTTAGACAGAACGAGGAGCAAGGCCTCGTCGGGACCCAGCAGGCCTTGGGTTTCCTTCACACTGAGGGATTGAGGACGCGTCAGGTCGACATAGGCCGGAAACGCCTCCGTCAGTTGGGCGTCGACCTCGGCAAGGCTGCTCAGGGTCGAGGCGTACTCGGCGCGGATAAGGGCGCGTTCTCGGGACTGCTGTGGCGTTTCGCTGGTGGCGAACGCCTCTTCCTGTCGTCGTTCGAGGTCTCTGCGCCTGGTGAGCAGCCCTTCCCGGCGGTCGGCCAGCTTGGCGACCTCGCTGTCCCCGCCGGCGATGCGCCCGCTGACCTTGGCGAGGGCCGCCGCGGCGTCGGAGGTGACCGCCCACTGGGCGGCGACGAACGCCTCAGCCCGTAGCGCCTCCGCCGAGGAGGCTCGTGGCCCAGCCCAGGCGGGACCGGCGAGGAGGCAGATGGCGCCGAAGAGGGAGACGAGACGGCCGCGCGCCATCAGGGTGCGCCCACGATGGCCTGCAGTTGGCGTTCCAGGCGTTGTAGCCGAGACCTCGCCGCAGGCTGCGCGGCGGCTGCGGACGCTCTGATCCGCTGGAGCGCCGCAGCGGGGGACTCCGAGGTTCGCACCAGGCCGAGCACGCTCCGAAAGTCGCTGGCCGGGCAGCCCGCGTTGGTGAACGCCCAGGCCGCGCCGGAGCGGGTCTGCAGGACGCATCGCTTCCCGGGAGCCAGGCTCGCCCAGATCACGGCGCGAAAGTCGTCCAGCGCGGTGCCGGCGAAGTCCGAGTGGCCCAGAAGGCCAGCGCTGGCGGCCGTCGTGTCCACGGTCTCAAGGTTCGCGATCGGTTTGGTCCTGGCGTCGCCGAGCCGGGCCATCTGGTTGATCTGGCCGGAAAGCTCGAGGGCGCGGTCCCGGCTCGACGAGTAGACCGTGTAGCGCGCGCCAAGGGGACGGATCTTCGGCCATAGGCGGACGAAGTCATCGACCCCGACGTCGGGCGCGGCCAGGACGATCTCGTTGAAGCGGGGCTTGCTGGTCGGGGATGTCGCCGCCAGCCGGCTCAGCGCGCGGGTCAGGAACCTGTTACCCATCGAGTGGGCCACGAGGTTCACGCGCGTCGCGCCCGTGCGCGCGGCGACGTCGGCGAGAAAGGTCGCCAGATCATCGAGTTGAGCGGCCTTGGCGGCCTCGGCCTCGTCTTCGCGGTAGGCCAGGGGATTGGCCTTGGATGGCCAGGAGTAGAGGATCGGCGCACCGTCGATGGCCAGGTCATCGGCCAGCTGGGCCGTTCGCTCCGCCGCACCCTGGAAGCTGGTGTTGAAGCCGTGGATGAAGACGAAGACCTCCTTGCGCTTAGAGGCCGAGACCCTCTGGGACACGCCGGTCATGAACTGCGCGCGATCTGAGTAGGGCTTGATGGAGGTGAGCACCACATGCTTGGCGGGATCGGGCTTGAACTCCAGGGCGAAGATGCTGGCGCGCGGCAGTTCACCCAGGTCGCGGTCGTTCGGCAGGCTGATGATCGCCCGGCCAAAACGCATCGGTCCGCTGCGTCCGGAATAATAGCCAGCTGGCGTGGCCCCGCCCGTGGGGACCCGATGGGTGGCATAGAAAATTTCCACCAGGTGGTAGGGCAACTTGGTTCGTCCGCCGGCACGCGTTCCGCTGGCCGCGTCGGGTCGGCCAAGGGCGGCTTCGTAGGCAAGGCGATAGGGCGCCACCAGCTCATGGTCGTCGCCCATGGCCTGACTCATGATGGTGAGGGCCCGGTTCAGACTGAGCAAAGCCTGGGCTCTGTCGCCCAGCCGCAACTGAACCTCGGCCAGTTCGGCCAGGGGCTCGGCGAGGGTCACATCGTCAGGGCCCTTGAGACGCGCGAGAAAGGCGAGGGCCTGCCGATAGGCCGCCTCGGCGGCCACGTCGTCCTCGAGCCGCCGCGCTATGTTCAGGAGGAGCGCCCCCGCGGCCTCAGGATCGATCGCCTCGATGCTGGCGATGAACGCCGCGTCCCGGCTGGCCTGCTCCAGCACTGGGAGGTCGTTGGCCTCATAGGCCTGGATCACGGTCTGCAGCGAGAGGCTCGACTGGGCGTGCGCCCCTGGGGCGGCCAGGACGGCCACGATCAAGCCGAGAACGCCCGCCCGAAGCCTACGCCAACCCAACATCACGTTCCCCCATGCGAGGGCAATTAAGCCGTCTGCGGCGGAGCTTGCAATACCAGGTCAGCGCAGGCGACTGCGGACAGGCCAAAGGCGCGCGCCCCAGCGACCGACGTCCGGGAAGGCGGGGCTCGCAACGGCTGGGGACGGAAGGGCGGCTCGGATCGTCACCGTGCCGACCCCTGGCTGTTCGGCAAGGCCGTCGTGGGTCAGCGATTTTAAGTTGCGCCCCTGACCGGCTGGGAACACCAGGGCCAGGATGCGCTCGTCGCCAGCCGCGCCGCCACCCTCGATCTCGGCGACCAGGTCTGCGGTTCCCCCGGCTGTCAGGCGAATGAACCGGTCCGGACCCAGGGCATAGAGGCCAAGGTCACGGCTGACATAGAAGACGGCCACGTCCACTGGGACCTCGCCGCGATTGCTCAGTTGCAGATGCAGGCTGTCGCAGTGCGTGACTTCGATCACCGCGTCGGCGTCGGCGGCCAGGAGCGACGCGGTGGCGGGAAGCGGCGTGGATATCAAAGGCCACGGGCAGGCGCCGGCGGTCTCGCCGAGGCTCTCCACGCCCCAGCGCAGATCGAGCTGAGTTGCGAGAGGATCAGTCCGGCGCTGCAGCGCCGCGCTCAACAGCAGCGCGGTGCGCGCCGCCGTGTCGAGGGCGGACAACAAGTTGGCTTGATCGAGCCCGGCCCGCGGATGGGACGGCAGGCGCGTGGGCGCTTCCAGAGGCAATAGCGGGCTTACTATGGCGAAGGCCTCGGCGCCGGCTGGCGTGAAGACCAGGAGCCCACGGTCCGGACTGAAACGGTACCGGAGCCCCGCCAGGGAGGTGGTTTGCTCGACGCCCTTCAGCGAGGGCCGGCTCCCGGAGGCGTCGACGATGGCGATGGTCGCCGCGGCTTCAGGGATCGACACGATGGTCTGAAGGGAACACGGGCGGCGACACGACCGCAGGCGCTCAAGCTTCGCGGCCGAATCCCCACCGTCAAGCACCACCTCGGCGAACAGGGCGCCGGCCTGGGAAATCCGGCCGGCGAACAGCGGTTCGGCAGGCGCGCCGGCTTGCTGGCGTTCGTGGATCGCCACCGTTGACCCAACCCCCAATCCATCCAGGACGCCGGCCGAGGCCACCAGGACGTCTCCGCGAAGGATGGTGTCGATCGGAACGGCGCGGCGCGTTTCGGCCGCCGCGTCACCTCCCAGCGCGAGGAGGGTTGCGAACGCCGCCGCCGCCGATCTCGCCCAAGGGAGGAGGCGCGGCGCTCCGCGTCCGATGTCGGTCACCCTTGGCGTTCGGGGGTTTTGCAACGCATGACCTCAGTGACTTGAATGACAAGCTGCCCCGACCTCGTGACAAGACTCAACCTCGAAGACGCTGACCGAGCCCTGAGAGGTGGCTGGAAACGCGCGCGGAGAGCTGCGGGCGCCGCCCACCGCGCCGCGCCGGCCGCCGCAGGCCAAGTGAGGTTCGCCAATCGGTCACTCCCTATTGAGCCCGTGGCTCGCCGACCAGCACGAAGGGCGCCCACACGCCGGGGTGGGCCCAGTCGCGCGACGGATCGTTCCGAGCGGCGATGATCGACGCGCGCAAGGCCTGGGCGCGGCTGATGGCGGGGTCCGCCTGTTGGCGGATCACGGTATCAACGGTCAGCCGCGCGGCGACATCGTCCCTGACCGGCCAGTGCGAAACCAGGAGCGCGCGTGCGCCGGCATAGAAGAAGGACCGCGCCAAGCCGGAGAGGCCTTCCGTATCCAAGGCGCCGTCGGGCGCAGCGGTGTTGCAGGCCGATAGGATCACCCAATCAGCGGACAGCTGCAGCTGCGCCGCCTCACTGGCGCTCAGCACCCCGTCGTCAAGACTGGACGCCGCCTTGGGAGGCGTAAAGATGAGGCCGGGCTCAGCGAATCCGCCGATGTCGCCGGCCAGCACCCCATGGGTGGCGAAGGCCACCACCCGCACGCCGCGCAGGTCCGCGGTCTTCACCGCGGCCTCGGTCGCTCGTTCGCCCAGCCAAAGCGCGCTGTCGGGGGCTTTGAACGCCGCCCGCAGGGCGTGGAGCTCTTCGCGGGTCTTGGGGAGGGCATAGAAGCTCAGGCGGATAGCCTGCGGATCAGCCATGGGCGCGCCAGCGTCCGTGTGGCCGGCGTTACGGAACAGCGCCAAAGGCGTCGCCGACGGGCCCCGGGCGTCTGACGCCTTTGCGCCGCGCGTCAAGACGGGCGCGGGCAGGACCGGATCACCGAAGCCCTGGAAACTGCCTGCCACGCTGGAGCGCCCGGTGAAGGTACGCAGCGCCCGGAGCGAGCCGATCGACGGCAGGGTGGTCAGGGCGAAGCGGTCGATCAGCCAAGGCGTCTCGCGCAGGGACCCGGGATCATCGTCCGCGCCGGCGGGTGGGGCGGTCACCAGCAGCGAGAAGGGCAGGGACCCGAGGGCCCCGCCGGCGACAATCAGCAGTTCCGACTTGCCGGCGATCACCGCCTCGGCCGGTGCGACCAGGGCCTGATAAAGCCTGTATGCCCGGGCGCGGTCAAAGGAGGGGCGGCCGAACTCCACCGGGACTCGCTCGCGGGGTCTGGCGCGCGTGCCGTCGCCCGCCGTGGTGGGCGCCGCGGCCGCATCTTTTGAAGGCTGCTGGGGTAGCACGGCGGGGTTCGGGGCGCAGGTCGTGTCGTTGGCGCTGCAGCGCAAGGCCCGAACCATGGCCGCCACCTGGTCGGCGGTCAGGTCCGAACGCGTCCACTGGAAGCCGTTGCGCGAAACGGCGAAGACGTGCGTGCCGCGTGGCCCGGGGGCCATGAACAGCAGGGCCTCCTCAGGCCGAAGCAGGCCCTGGACCTGAGCCACCGCAACGGGACTGGGGCTGACAAGCGAAGCGTACTGCGGAAAGCGCGTCGCGATCTGGCTGTCGAGGGTCTTCAACCGGGTGCTCAGCCCCTCGGTTCGCGCGCGCGCAGCCGCTGCTGCGGCTGCGTCGGCGCGACCGAGGGCGTCAACCAGCATCTTGTCGTTGGCGCGTAGCGAACCTTCCAAATCCTGTCGCTGCCGCACGACCCCGGCCAGCGCGTCTGTCCCGGCAGCGAACCGCGCGCTCATCTGAGCCAGGGCCGCGCTGGCGCTGGAGCCGGCTGCGTCTTGCGCCGCCGCGAAGCTTTCGCGGCCGAGCCCGGCATTGTCTCCCGGTTTCAGCCGGCTTTGCGCCCAGGCGGCGTCGGGGAATAGCATATGCACCCAGCCGAGCCCGAACTTGCCGCGATCAGCATTGCCGAAGGCGGGCGACGCCATGCCGGAGCGCGCCGTTCGCAGCAGTTTGATCGACTCGGCGGGCTTTCCGTTGGTCAGCATGACCTCCGCCAGGCGCCCCTCCGTCGAAAGCCGGTCGGAATGGAAACCGGGTAGGCTCGAACGCTGCAGGGTCAACGATTTTTGCAGGAGCTCTCCTGCTTCCTCGCTCCGTCCTGTCTTGGCCAGGAACGCCCCGAAATCTGAGCCAATCTTGGCCCCGAACGTGCTCCGGTCGAAGTCCCCACCCACGGTCTCCGAGGCGGCGCGAAAGAGCTCCTCAGCCTCCTCCTGCCGCCCCTGGCGCTCCAGGTTTCTTGCCAGATCAGCCTTCACCCATTTGACATCCAACCCTTGAGCCCCGGTGCGACGCTCCATGATGTTGATCGCCCGCCTCAGCATGGCCTCTGCTTCAACGTAGCGGCCGTCGGCTTCTATGCTTGTCGCCAGGCTCTTCAGGGCCGCGGCCGTCGCCCGCCCCGTCGACGAGTTGACCTTCTCGGTGATCGCAAGCGCGCGCCGGCGCAGGTGCTCGCCGGCGAGCGGTCCTTCTCGCGCCTCGATCGCGCTCGCGAGGAAGCTGAGAGCGGTCGCCATATTGGAATGTTCCGCGCCGACGGCGTCCTGGATCCTCGGGAGCAGTTCGCGCAGCAGGCGCTCCGCCTCAGCCGTGCGACCCTGAGCCTGCAGGTTGCGAACCCGACCGAAGACGAGGTCGAAATCGATCCGTCCCTTGGACTCAGCAGCCGATATGAGGCTGAGCAGAACACGGTCTGCCTCGGCGAAGCGATCCTGACTTTGCAGAGTGTCCGACAGCGTCCGTCCGGCCCGTGAGGCTTGCGAGCTTCCGGGCCCGTGTGCCTTTTCGACAAGCGCCACGTAGGTCCTGAGCAACTTGAGGCCTTCCTCACCCTCCAAGTAGTCGGCCAGTTTTTTCATTGACTCCAAGGTCAGCGGGTCGTTCGCGCCCAATCGGGCCTTGCGGATTTCGAAGGTGCGTTCGACGAAGGGCCGGGCCTCTGCTAGCCGCGTTGGATTCTGAAGGTAGATCGTCTCGGCGAGACTTTCGAGATTCAACGCCGCGTTGATGCTGTCGGGACTCAACGCGTCATAAATGGCCGCGGCACGCCTGTGATAGGCCTCGGCCTCTATGCGCCGGTGCACCCCGTCCCGCCCCGTTTGACTTGCGATAAGACGGCCGATCTGGTGCATCGTCCAGGCCAAGGCGATCGTCGGCTTTCCATCCTTGGCCTCCTGTTCGGCCGCCACGCTTTTGTAGAGACGCTCGGCGGTGGCGAAGAGTGTGGTCCGCGCCGCGTCGTCGCCGC